>JAGRJD010000019.1 GCA_020442915.1 Thiothrix sp.
CGGTATAGGTCGCCAGTACGGCACCGGTCGCCGGGTTGACTTCGCGTGGGCGAAAACCCTGCTGGGCCACCAGCAGATTGCCGGCGGCATTGAAGATTACATCCTTGTAATTTGCAACCCCGCTACCGGTGCGTTTGAAAATAAAATTAGTGTCCGCATTACCGGTATCAAGATCAAACTTGATGACCTTATAAGTGCCTGCTGCGACGAAAACAGCAGCGTAGGCTGCATTGTCATCACTGGGATGCTGCAATATTTTGAAAACGTTAGTGAAATTTCCCCAGGTCGCGTTATTCATCTTGCTCCGGGTACCATCCGGGGTGATGCGCCAGATACTGTTGATACCGATACCGCCCGTATAATCGGAAAACAAAAAACTGCCATCGCGCAGGGCAGCCAGATTGCTCATCGAATCCAGCGCTGCATTGTCAGCATAGTCATTGTAACCCGCCGCAGGGCTGAAATCCGGAGCATGAAAAAACATGCCGGGTTTGCCGAGGCCCCGGTAACTGGTAAAATTACCGATAGAGCCAATGACACCTGTCGGTGAAATGGCCATGCTGCTGACACTGCCCCCTCGATAGCCGGCCTGATCCGTTTCGTTCACATTCACCGACGGGACCAATGTCATTGGAGGCGTGATGCTTGCTGCAGCCTGTGTGCTGGAACAAATCATCAAGGCCATTAATGACATGAACTTCAGCCACTGCCACCCGCTGGACAGGTGTTCACGCTTCATGAATCCAAGCAATCGATGGAAAAGACAGCTTTTCCTGGTTGAAAGGTTGGCTAACTGCAACATGGCGTCACCTCGACATTGTTGTTGTTTTTGCAATCCGTGCTGGTGAAGTACTGTACCTCAGCGGCTTACCCGGCCTCATTTGACCGCTGCAAACTGGCAGTACAGCGCCTGCGGACCTGGTCGTCTGATCCGAAAGCATCAGAAAATTGATTGTCCCGAGCCAGGCAGACACCATGGCCGGGCAAAAAGGGTGGTTCTGAAACATCGTCTCCCTCACTATCTATCATTGGGTGTTGTTGTTTTTTCCGTGACGAATGACAACAAATTATTTAAAAATTTTTATTTTTCAAAATCTTGCACATTTTCCAGTAAAACCGGGAGGCTGGCTGGGCTCATACGGACTAAAAGTATCAATATTTTATTTTCAGTAACCTACTATGATCTTGTCCGCATCAACACTACCCCGACCAGGCTTTGGGGGGAAAGCGGCCTGTAAGGGCAGCCAAGCCAAAGGTAAATTTATCAAGTTTACTTATATCAGGATTAACAATAATTTTCAATCGGGTGAAGCAATACCGGAACGTTTTGCTGGAAATCGGCGCTACCACAGACGCAGGCTGCTTGAGGACACCCTCCTGACAAAGCACCCTTGCAACCTGGATACCATCAAGACCTGTCCTTGCAAATAAAGGAGCCAGGTTCTGGAAGGAACCTGGCCAAAAGACATAAAGGAAGGGCTAGAACCTTTACGTCAACTTGAGTCCGCAGGGGACTCTAGGGGCTAACAACAAAATAACCTTGTCAAAGTCCATAAAAATTTTCGATGAATTGTGCTTCCTCCGGTCTCGGTACCTGGGACCTGGCCGCCACCTGACGCGTTTGACCCGGTTGCGAATAGGCACTTTGTACAGTGCTTGCCTGAGAAAAGGGAGGGCGTCCGGGAATAGCCAGTGTTCGCATAAAGGCAGGGCGGAAACTGACCTTGCTGGGTACCGGCATCTGATAGGCACCATAAGCCTGTTTCTGCCATGCCTGATAGACGTTACTGGTGTTCAGACCAGCACAACCGGATAGAAACAGCAATGGCGCTATGACCAGAACCAGCCGTTTCAACGGTCTTTTTGTTCTTGCGTTCATGATCGTTCAAATTTGGGTTTGTGTTTAGGGTAGGATCATGCTCGCAGAAAATTATCATAAGTTCATCTATTGTCTTGATAAATGGATAAATAAAAAGATATATGGATAATTTTTACTGATAAACGTAAATCAAAGCGGGGTCGACCCAGCCCCGGCAACATGGCGTCTGATAGCCCATTCCAGATGCTCTTTAACCAGTACATCCCCGGTTTCAGCCAGAACCTGTCCAAGTACAGCAGCCACTGCCGGGCTCGCGGGCATGTTTCCGGCTGCTACCGCCAGATTACGCTGCCAGCGCTGGTGGCCGATCCTGCGAATGGGGGAACCCTGCATGCGCTCCAGAAATACGGCCTCACTCCATTGCAGCAACGCCAGCACGTCTGGTGCATCCAGCCCGTGGCGCACGGAAAAATCACCGCTCTCCACCAACTTCGCAAAACGGTTCCAGGGACAGACCAGCTGACAGTCATCACAGCCATAAATCCGGTTCCCCAGCAGAGGGCGCAGTGCCAGTGGAATACTGCCCTGATGTTCAATCGTCAGGTAGGAAATGCAGCGTCTGGCATCCAGCACATAAGGAGCAATGATGGCCGCTGTCGGGCAAATATCAATGCAGGCACTGCAACTGCCGCAATGGGCATCCACCTCTCCGGTTTCCGGCAATGCCCGGTCCGTATAAATCTCTCCCAGAAAAAACCATGAACCGGCTTCCCGGCTGAGAATGTTGGTATGCTTACCCATCCAGCCCAGACCCGCCTTGACAGCCAGTGGTTTTTCCAGCACCGGTGCACTGTCGACAAACACCCGATACCCCAGTTCCCCCACCTCGGCCTGAATCAGCCGGGCCAGCTGCTCCAGACGCCGACGCATAAGCTTGTGATAATCCCGCCCCAGCGCATAGCGTGAAACATAAGCCAGATCAGGGCGGTTCAGCACCATCCCGGCATCAGCCGCTTCCGCTGGCAGATAATTCATGCGTACACTGATGACACTCACCGTACCCGCTACCAGCTCGGCAGGGCGGCTGCGCTTGAAGCCATGGCGCTGCATCCAGTCCATGTCGCCCTGAAAACCCTGGTCCAGCCAGCCCAGCAGATGCTGTTCCGCCACTGACAGATCCAGCCCGGAAAAACCAACAGCATCAAAACCCAGCTGTTTACCCCAGGCACGGATTTTCGTGATAATGGTGGTATTTTTTGCTGCCTCTGACTCCAAACCGGCCATGCACATGCACTCTCTCGACGACAGGCTGAAAACCCCAGTTTACACGACGGCACAGGTTCGTGAACTGGACCGGCTGATTATCACTGAATATGGCATCAGCAGCTTTGAGCTGATGAACCGGGCAGCCCGGGCCCTGCTGGCCTGCATCCGGGAACACTGGCCGGACCGGAAACGGCTGCTGCTGTTCTGTGGTGGTGGTAATAATGGTGGTGATGGCTATCTGCTCGGCAGTCTGGCCCTGCAGGCAGGCTGGAGCGTGCAAGCCATCGCCCTGGCAGCCCCTGAACAACTGTCGAGTGATGCCCGGCGGGCATTTGAGTCCTTCCGGCAGGAGCCGGGTCAGGTTCTGTCCTGGCAGGCCTATCAATCAATTCCTGATAATCCGGGTACAGATACCGTGATGGTCGATGCCTTGCTGGGTACAGGCCTGAGCCGTGCTGCAGAAGGCCCGTTTGCGGAAACCATCCGGTACATCAACCGGCATGCCGGTCCTGTACTGGCGGTTGATACGCCTTCGGGGCTGAATACCGACACCGGCATTCCTGCCGGGCCGGCAGTCATTGCAGACCGGACGCTGACCTTTATCGGGATGAAATCCGGCCTGCTGACCGGGCAGGCACGCAACCATACCGGTACTTTGCAGCTTGCTCCCCTGATCACGGATCCGGAACCGTTCAAACGTATCCCAAGTGACAGTTGGCTGATAGAAAAAGATTATTTAACCATACGGTTGCCGCCCCGCCAACGCACGGCTCATAAAGGCGATTTTGGCCATGCCCTGCTGCTGGGTGGCGTCCGGGGCATGAGTGGTGCCATCCGGCTGGCTGGTGCAGCGGCTTTACGTACCGGCTGCGGACGGGTAAGTATTGCAACGGATACTGCGCATGCGGACTGGATCAACCTGTCCCAACCCGAACTGATGGTGCATGGCATTGATACTGCCGGCAGCCTGCGCCTGCTGCTTGAGGGCAAGACCGTATTGGGTCTCGGTCCCGGACTGGGGCAGTCGGACTGGGCACACAGGCTGTTCCGGCTCGTCATCAACAGCCCCCTGCCTCTGGTCGTGGATGCGGATGGCCTCAACCTGCTGGCAAAAGCACCCATCCGGCGCCCGGACTGGGTTTTGACACCGCATCCGGGTGAGGCCGCCCGGCTGCTGGGCTGGAGCACCGCACAGGTGGAAAATGATCGGGTCAGAGCCGTGCGCTGTTTGCAGCAAAAACTGGGGGGCATCATCGTGCTCAAGGGAGCGGGCACCCTGATCGGCACACCCACGGAAACCGTCTTCTGTCAAAGGGGCAACCCCGGCATGGCTTCCGGCGGCATGGGAGATGTGTTGTGCGGTATCATCACGGCCCTGATCGCTCAGGGCCGGACACAAGAAGAAGCCGCCATTCTGGGTGTCGAACTGCATGCCGGAGCGGCTGACCTTGCGGCCCGACAGGGAGAACGCGGCCTGCTGGCCGGTGATGTGATCGACAATATCCGGACTATGATCAATCCACAACCACATCACCGCTGACCAAACCCAGGCAGAACAGGTATGGAACGGGAATATCAGATAAAAAATGAGCAGGCCATGTTGAACTTTGGCGCAGCTTTACTCAACAAAGTAAAACACGGTGGCCTGGTGACATTACATGGCGAACTGGGTAGTGGCAAAACCACGCTGGTGCGCGGATTGCTGCAGGCACTGGGGCATCAGGGCAGGGTCAAAAGCCCGACCTATACCTTGGTGGAACCTTACCGGTTTGGCAGGCTGGCAGTTTATCATTTCGACCTTTACCGCCTGCATGACCCGGAAGAGCTGGATGCCATGGGATTCCGGGATTATCTGCACGCTGACAGCCTGTGTCTGGTGGAATGGCCGGAGAAGGCTGGTGATTATCTTCCCGTACCACTTGTCCGTCTGCACCTGTCCTATTCAGGCACAGGGCGCAGGATTTTGGAAAAATAACTATTTTTTATTTTTCAATATTTTACATGATTAACATGAAAAACGACTTGAAAATTATTTCTGATACGTTAACATCAGGCTAATATCCGGGTCTTGTCGTTGCAGGGCAGCAATCCTCAGGCTGTTCTGACTTGTTGTTAGGATAAATAACCATGCACAAGCAATCATTGACACGCAGAAGCTTCCTGCTCAAGGTAGGGGGTGCAGTTACGTTGTTCAGCAGCCCGCTGATTATTGAGCAGACACTGGCTGCCAGTGGTGGTGAATTAACCGGCGCAACCCTGTCAGGCAGCAATAACTACCTCAAATTCGCCATGGCCTTGAAAACGCCTGTCAAGTACAAGGTGTTCACGCTTCGGGCTCCGGAACGGGTCGTCATTGACCTGCCGGGTACAGAACTGAAAGGCAAACTCAAACAAGGCTCCCATGATCGCCCCCCCCTGCAGGGTATCCGTTACGCCCAGCGTCAGGACGGCACCCTGCGTGTTGTACTGGACCTCAGCAGTCCGGTGGCCGTTGATTCATCCATGAGTCCGGATGGCAAGGGCAACCACATTCTCAGCATCCTGCTCAAATCCAGCCAGCCTGCAGCTGCCTCCCCGCGCCCGGCAGCGGGCCGCTCCGACAATACGGCTCGCAGACCGAAAGACTTCATTGTTGTCATTGACCCCGGCCATGGCGGACGGGATCCCGGAGCAGTCGGGGTGAACGGTACCCTGGAAAAAGCCGTGGTGCTGGAAGTTGGCCGCAAGCTCAAAAACCTGATTGACCGCAAGCCCGGCATGAAGGCCATCCTGACCCGCAGCAACGACAGCTTCGTTCCATTGCGTCAGCGCATTGATATTGCCCGCCGCCACAATGCCGACCTGTTTGTATCCGTTCATGCCGATGCCAATCCCAGCTCAAGAGTAAAAGGATCAACCGTTTATATCCTGTCTGAAAATGGTGCTTCCAGCGAGGCAGCCCGGTTGCTGGCGGAAAGCGAAAACTCCTATGAATTGCGCCTGGGTGATGTCCGCCTGACCGGCAGCGATGCCAAAGTCGCATCCATCCTGCTGGACCTGAGCCAGTCTGCCACCATGGATCGCAGCTTGGAAGTTGCCAAAAGTACCCTGGCCGAACTGTCCAGAATCAACAACCCCCTGCGCAAAAAAGTGGAGAGCGCCGGTTTTGTGGTGCTGAAGGCTCCGGATATTCCATCCATGCTGGTGGAAACCGCCTTTATCAGCAATCCGACCGAAGAGAAACGCCTGCGTACCGCCGATTACCAGCAGCGTCTGGCCGAGGCCATGTTCCGGGGCATACACCGTTACCAGCTCGCCCATTCACAATTTGAAAACAACACCATCACACCGGAACCGGCACTGCTGGCCTCAACCGGTACCGATGCCAGTATCGAACCGGCAGCACTGGAAAACGTCAATCAGGATCATGTGGTGCAGAACGGTGACTCCCTGTCCGTCATCGCTGAACATTACGGTGTCAGTGTTTCCGACCTCAAGCGCGAGAACGCACTGCAATCCAATACCATCCGGACCGGGCAGAAGCTGAAGATACCGACCAATACCTGATACCCTGGCTGACAAACAGACTCCCGGCTGGCCAGATAGCTGTTGCCTGGCGCTTTTACCCACCTGATTTCCGACCGGTACTTCCCCCAGAAAGTGTCTCCAGCATATTGTCCCGATAAGGCAGGTGCTGTTGCATGGACTGCATATACGCTTCCACCCCCTGACACTCACGCAGACTGTATTGTCGTATCGGCTCACGAAAAGCATCATCAGCCACCCAATGACTGGAACGGGTCAGGGTCGGCACAAAACCACGCGCCAGTTTGTGCTCACCCTGCGCGCCCGGCTCAAAAACCTGCAGCCCCCGATGGATGCAATGCTCAATGCCCTGATAATAACAGGCTTCAAAGTGCAGGCTGTCAAAATACTCGGTACAGCCCCAGTGGCGTCCATACAGACGCGTAGCACTACTGAACATCAGGGCACCGGCAATGCACTCCCCGTCCTGATCAACCATGACCAGCAGCACCTGCTCCGGCAGTTTTTCCGCCACCTCCCGGAAAAACCCCTCATTCAGGGTTGGAAAACCCCACTTGCTCTCAAACGTATGGCGATAAAAAAAGGCAAACCGGCTCCAGTCTGCCGGACTGGCTGTATGCCCGTCCAGACAGCGTACCTGTACACCCGCATCCTGTACCTTGCGTCGTTCCTGCCGAATATTCTTGCGCTTTTTAGTCACCAGCCGGGCCAGAAAATCCTCAAAACAGCTATAGCCCAGATTAGGCCAGTGAAACTGGCAGTCATGACGCATGATCAGGTGCTGCTGCTCCATGAAGTCCTGTTCCTGTGCCAGGGGAAACAGGCAGTGAAAACTGCCGGCCTCTAGTTCCCGGGTCAGCTGCAGCGCCGCCCCCAGCAACAATGGATAAATTTCCGGCTCACGTCCGGGCTGCACCAGCAGGCGCTGACCACCCGCCGGCGTATAAGGTATGGCGGAAACCAGCTTGGGAAAGTAGTTCAGTCCGTGGCGCTTGTAGGCATCGGCCCAGGCATGATCAAACACAAACTCCCCATAGGAGTTGTATTTCTCATACAAAGGCATGGCACCGACCAGATGGCCCTGATCCCGGACCAGCAGGTGGCGCGGCAACCAGCCAAAGGCCTCCCCCACACAGCCATGATGCTCCAGCGCTGCCAGAAACTCATGGCGCACAAACGGATTATTGTCCCGCACCAATGCATTCCACTGCCCGGCAGCGACCTGATCCAGGCTGGCAAGCACCTCAACCTGCATGCCCACACTCAGCCACGCACCGACGCCAGTGCCATATCGATATAAAGCTTGCGCAGTTTGCGGGTCAGTTCACCTGGCCGGCCATCCCCAATGACCTGTCCGTCAATGCGGACAACAGGGAGCGCGAACGTGGTAGCACTGGTGATGAAAGCCTCCCGGGCGGCACAGGCTTCTTCCAGCGTAAAAGGACGCTCCTCCACCCGCAGGTCATTTTCCGTCGCCAGACGCAAAACCGATGCACGGGTAATGCCGTGCAGGATGGCGTGGCTCAACTGCCGGGTCACAATCACGTTATCGTCGGTGACGATATAGGCATTATTGGAACTGCCTTCCGTGACAAAACCCGCTTCCACCAGCCAGGCGTCATCGGCACCGGCCTTGGCTGCCGCCTGCTTGGCCATGGAAGGTGCCAGCAGGCCCACGGTCTTGATGTCGCGCCGCTTCCAGCGAATGTCAGCAACCGAAATCACACTCATGCCCCGCTCAGCCAGCGGATTTTCCAGCAGTTTCTTGGCCTGGGTGAACATCACCAGTGTGGACCTGGTATCCCCGGGATAGGCAAAATCCCGGTCTGCCACACCACGGGTCACCTGCAGGTATAATGCACCTTCCTTGAGGTTATTGCGCCGGAGCAGTTCCTGCTGGGCAGCCACCAGTTCCGCCACCGCAAGCGGCATGGCCATCTCCAGCGCCTCCAGGGAGCGCTGCAGGCGCCTGATATGGGCATCATTTTCAACCATCCGGCCTTCCAGTACCGAAGACACCTCATAAACGCCATCGGCAAATAAAAAACCCCGGTCAAATACCGACACCATGGCCTCAGCCGCCGGCAGGTACTGCCCGTTGACATAAACAATGCGTGTATCGTTGGTGAGTAGCATGTTATTTTCTCCTCGGTGCTGTCAGTGGCCGTACCCAGGTTCACATGAGTACTGCATGGTAATAGCTGCCATACAATGCATGGGCCGTTTTGTTGCCGTTATAATTACTGAAAAGCCGTGGAGGAACAAGCATGGGGACACTTTCAGACCTGATTAAAACCCTGACCAGCGAACAGCAGGCACTGGTTGCAACGGTCCTGTCTTTCAGCCCCTACCTTGAGCGCCAACTGGAAAAGCACCCGGAACAACTGCCAACCCTGCTGGTATCGGCGACACGCCGGACTGAGGCACTGCTGAGCAATATCGGCGATGAAATCACCACCGTGGCGGATGAAAACACGCTGATGCGTACGGTACGCCTCATCCGCCACCGGGAAACCGTGCGCATCGCCTGGCGTGATCTTGCCGGCATGGCGGCGCTGGAGGAAACCATGCTGGAGGTTTCAACCCTGGCGGATGCCCTCACGGGTGCCGTGCTGGACTGGTGGTACCGTGACCTGTGCACCCGCCATGGCACCCCACGGAACCCAAACGGTGCTGCCCAGCATCTGCTGGTATTAGGCATGGGCAAGCTGGGGGGCAGGGAACTGAACTTTTCCTCCGACATCGACCTGATTTTTGCGTATCCGGAAAACGGAGAGACCGATGGCCGCCGCGCACTCGACAATCAGACCTTCTTCACCCGTCTGGGTCAGAAGCTGATCAATACCCTGGGCAAAATCACGGCGGACGGGTTCGCCTATCGGGTTGACATGCGCCTGCGCCCATTCGGGGATGTCGGTGCACTGGCCCTGAGTTTTGATGCCATGGAGCATTACTACCAGACCCACGGACGTGAATGGGAACGCTATGCCATGATCAAGGCCCGCGTCATGACCGGTCCGGCGGCGGAGGCTGCTGAACTGATGCAACGCCTCCGGCCCTTCATCTACCGACGCTATCTGGACTTCGGTGCCGTTGAACAGCTGCGTGACATGAAGCTGATGATTGACCGCGAGGCCAGCCGCAAAGGCAAGGCACAGGATGTCAAACTGGGGGCGGGCGGCATCCGTGAAGTTGAATTTTCGGCCCAGGTGTTCCAGCTTATCCGGGGCGGGCGCCTGCCTGACCTGCGCCAGACCAGCCTGCTGACAACCCTGCAGGCGCTGGTGAAACATGAGCTGTTGACCGCACGGGATGCTGAACAGCTACGCGATGGCTATTTTTTTCTGCGCCAGTGCGAAAACCGCCTGCAGATGTGGAATGATGAACAGACGCATTCCCTGCCCGCCGACACCATCCAGCAGTCCGCTCTGGCCCGGGCCATGGGTTTTGCCGACTGGGAAGCCTTTCTGAAGGTACTGGACCAAAAACGGCAGGCGGTCAATACCGTCTTCCGGCGGGTGTTTGTGGTCGAAAACGGTGAAGAACCGGCTAAAACCCCGGAGCGACAACTGTGGGAACAGCTGCTGGATGAACAGCAGGGCCTGACCTTACTGGAGAAATCCGGCTTTTCTCCTCCCGAAGACAGCCTCTCGGTCCTGAATAAGCTGCGTACCGGACGCCTGTACCAGTCACTGACCGAGCTGGCACGTGAACGCCTGAACCGCCTCATGCCCCGCCTGATCCGCGCCTGTGCCAAACAGGAGAGTCCAGGTCTGGCACTGGCACGCAGCCTGCAGGTGCTGCAGTCCATTGCCCGTCGCTCCGGCTACATCGCCATGCTGGCGGACAATGAGGCGGCGCTGCTGCAGTTTGTCAAACTGGTGCATGCCAGTACCTGGATTACCGCCCAGCTGACCCAGTACCCGATCCTGTTGGATAACCTGCTGGATATCCGGCACCTGTACCAGCCCCTGAACCGCCAGGAGCTGGACACGGCACTCAAGCAGGAAATGATCAATATCGATCCGCTGGATACCGGACAGGTGATGGAACGTCTGCGCCAGTTCAAGCTGACCCAGGTATTGCGGGTGGCTGCTGCCGATATTACCGGCATGCTGCCGCTCATGGTGGTGTCGGACCAGCTGACCTGGATTGCCGAGGTCATTCTGGAGCAGGCGGTAGCCCATGCCTGGTCACTGCTGACCGCCAAACATGGCCAGCCCCGGTATGAAAAAGATGGGCAGCCGTGTGTGGCCGGGCTGGCGGTTGTCGGCTACGGCAAGCTGGGAGGCATTGAACTGGGCTACAGTTCGGACCTGGATATTGTCTTCCTGCATGACAGCGAAGGCAGCCAGCAGATGACCGATGGCCCCCGCGTGCTGGAAAACCCGGTATTTTTTGCCCGGCTGGCACAGAAAATCATTCATATCCTGACCACATTCACCCATGATGGTCGCCTGTATGAAACTGACACCCGTCTGCGCCCCAGCGGCTCTTCGGGTTTGATGGTCAGCAGCCTGGAAGCATTTGCCCATTATCAGCACGAGAACGCCTGGGTCTGGGAGCATCAGGCCCTGCTGCGCGCCCGTGCCATTACCGGTAATCCCACTCTCAAGCAGCGCTTTGAAACGGTCCGGCATGAGATCCTGTGTCTGCCCCGCAAGCTGGTGGACCTTGCCGCCGAAGTCAGCAACATGCGCAAAAAGATGTGGGAAGCCTTGGGCAGCAAGGAAGATGCTATCTTCATCATCAAAAAAGATCCCGGCGGCATCACCGATATCGAGTTCATGGTCCAGTACCTGATTCTGGCTCATGCTCATGACCACCCTGATCTGGTACGGTGGAGCGATAATATCCGCCAGCTGGAGTCGCTGAAACAGAACGGTATCCTGTCCACCGACAAGGCGGATCATCTGGCGCACATCTACCGCCTGATGCGTAATCAGGTGCATGCCCTGGCCCTGCAGGAACAGAAAAGCGTGGTGGAAAACGAAGCGCTCGACAGCGAGCGTGCGTTTGTACGCAGCTGCTGGGAGGCCGTTTTTCCGGACAAATGAGGTTCACCCTCAAAAGCCGGCTGCGTACAATCAGAAGACCTCAGACAACCAATGATAAAGGAGCCGCCCATGAGCACTGCTTCCATCCGCTGCGACCGCGACAACCAGCTGGCACAGGAACTGCTGCAACACCCGGATGTGCAGCGGGTCAATCGCTGGATTGCCGACAATGAAGATGCAGACAAGTCATCCAGCCTGCGTCGGCATCTGCTTACCACCTCGGTCCGGCTCAGCCCCCAGATTTCCCCGCGCCTGCATGCCATGGCCGGCCATTGTGGTACGGCACTGGGGCTGAATCTGCCGCTGGAGCTGTATGCCTATGCCAGCCCCCAGTACAATGCGGTCTGTTTCAAACCGGAAGCCGGTCGCCTTTACATCATGTTCTCGTCCGCCATTCTCGAGGCCTTTACGGAAAAAGAGCTGCTGTACGTCATGGGACATGAGATCGGGCACCATATCTATCACCACCACGACATTCCGATTGGCTACATCCTGCGTGGCAAGGCGGCACCCCCAGCAGACCTGGCCCTGAAACTGTTTGCCTGGTCACGTTATGCCGAATTTTCCGCCGACCGGGCCGGTGCCTTCTGCGCAAATGATCTTGACGCTGTGGCACGTGCCCTGTTCAAGCTGGCTTCCGGCATCAGCCATCTCTCCAGCTCCGGACAGCCGGGCCTGATTGAGTTCAGCCTGGATGAGTTTCTGAGTCAGGTCAACGACATGGTTGAGCAGGATGCGGCACCGGGCCAGGGCGCTCCCACCCAGGACTGGTTTTCCACCCACCCGTTCAGCCCCCTGCGGGTCAAGGCACTGACCCAGTTTCATGAATCAGCACTGATGCAGCCCGGTGGTTACAGCAAAGATGAACTGGAAATGCGCCTGCATGAACTCATGCAGCTGATGGAACCGGGTTATCTGGAGGCCAAAACCCAGGCTACCCGGATCATGCGCAACCTGTTCATTGCCGCCGCCATGAGTCTGGCCCGGCTCGGCGGCGGTGTCACCAAAAATGAACAAGGCATTCTGCAACAGTTTCTGGGCAAGAGCTTTGACCTTGACAAGCTGGACATTTCACAGCTGGAAGCCCTGATCCCGGCCCGGATCACCGAGGCGCTGGAGCACACAACCCCCAGCCAGCGCATGCAGCTGGTCCGAGACCTGGCGCTGGTGGCACGTGCAGATGAAGCCGGATGCAGGCACAAAGAGCAGCTGCTGGTCCGGTATGCACGGGAGCTGGGCGTCCCGTACAACTTCGTGGGTCAGTGCATGGCTCATGTTCCCGAGCTGGATTGAGGCGAGCTGCGTTTCCAGCAGTCGGCCAGGTGATCATCCACCATGCCGACCGCCTGCATGTAGGCGTACATGATGGTGGAACCCACAAAGCTCATGCCCCGCCGTTTCAGGTCTTTCGACAGGGCATCACTCACCGGGGTCGTGGCCGGCACGTCCCCGAAGGTACGCCAGTGATTGACTATGGGCCTGCCATCAACAAAATGCCACAGATAGCGATCAAAGCTCCCGAATGCCGCCTGAATGCTCAGAAAAACCCGTGCATTGCGCCGTGCGGAAAAAACCTTGAGGCGGTTACGGATAATGGCCGGATTCTGCAGCAGGGCTTCCAGTGCCTCATCCGTCATCGCCGCCACCTTTTGTACCTCAAAGCCGTGGAAGGCAAGCTGATAACCAGCACGTTTTTTCAGGATGGTTTCCCAGTTCAGTCCGGCCTGTGCCCCTTCTAGGATCAGCATTTCAAACAAAACACGATCATCATGCTCCGGAATGCCCCATTGATGATCATGATAATCGGCATACAGTGCCTTGCCGGGCTGCCCACCAAAACAGCGCCGCCGGCCATCCGCCCCAACTTCCAGCATCAAAACCCCCTGTTGCCCCGCTCTGAGCGGGTATGTTCCACGTGAAGCATCACCCGGCCTTACCGGAGCCAAAATTGCTGTTATCATCGCATATTCTGACCTCTCAGGCCGAGCCCAACCCGTACCATGCCAGAGTTGACCCTACTTGACACTGTTCCTGAAGCCTTTTTCACCCTGTCCGGCCCTCAGGAACTGGGGCGTGTCCTGCCCGGACCAACCCTGATCCACCAGCAGGGACAAAGGGACGATACCCTGTTTGTCTCGACGCTCCTGCACGGCAATGAAGACAGTGGCTTTTATGCCCTGCAGCAGCTGCTGCGAGACTATCAGCAGCATCTCCTGCCACGTAATCTGAGCCTGTTTTTCGGCAATATCGAAGCCGCACAAACCGGCATGCGTCGCCTGTCACACCAACCTGACTACAACCGTATCTGGCCCGGTCATGGACTGAAGGACAGCCCGGAAACCCGGATGGCCGCCCAAGTAATGGCCGAGCTGGACGCCAGAAACCTGTTTGCCAGCATCGACATCCACAACAACACCGGCGACAACCCGTTCTACAGCTGTATCAGTCAGCACGATACCGCCACGCTACAGCTGGCGGCCCTGTTTGCCCCCATCACTCTGATGTATGGCGCTGTAAAAGGTGTACAATCCATCGCCATGGCCAGGCACTGCCCAGCCATGACAATTGAATGCGGCAAGCCGGGTGTCTCCGACGATGTGGGCCGGGTTGTTCACTTCCTGAAACAGCTGCTTGAACTGCCAGACTGGACCGGTTCGCAGCCGGGCCGCCCGCTGGACATTTACCGCACCGTGGTCCGGGTCAATGTACCTGATCAGGTTTCCCTGAGCTTCAGCAATCCGACAGCTGATCTGCTGTTTCCACCCGGTCTCGAACGGATGAATTTCAGGCCACAACCTGCCGGCACTGTGTTTGCCCACCTGCGACCCGGCTCAAAGGCAAACCTGCTGGCATTTGATGACGCCGGCAATGAGCTGGGAAACCGCTATTTTTTACACACCCCGGATAAACTGGTACTCTCACAAGCCATGATACCAGCCATGCTGACACATGACGAAACCGTAATCCGGCAGGACTGCCTGTGTTATCTGCTGGAGCGCATACCGGTGTCTGCGACTGCCGGATAGTGCCGGATTGGCCAAAAATACTCCAGTCTGTCCCTTGCAAGAGCGGACAAGACAGGTACAGTAGCCACTGAAAAAAGGCTGTATATCAGCCTGTGCAAGTGCAGGCCGTTTTTAGGACCGGCCTGACAGTTTGCCTGATGACCGGGTCAACCCGGCTCTTGGGGCATGTTTTTTCAACTCTTCATGCAACTGCCAAATGCAAAAAAACCTTGAATGGAGCACTGCCAGCGCTCAACAACTTTACAATATTCAGCACTGGGGCAACGGTTACTTTGGAGTCAACGATCAGGGGCATGTCGCCATGCAACTGCCCACCCAACCGGAACGCCAGGTTGACCTTTACGAACTGGCCCAGCGGATCCAGCTGGACAATGATATCCGGCTGCCAGTGCTGGTGCGCTTCACCGATATTCTCAAGCACCGGGTGCAAAGCCTGCAGCAGGCATTCACTCATGCCATTGCCGATGCCGGACAAGACAGCCGCTATACCGCCATTTTTCCCATCAAGGTCAATCAGCAACGCACGGTGGTACAGCAAATTCTGGCCGGTGGCGGTACTCAGGTCGGCTTGGAAGCGGGCAGCAAACCTGAACTGATGGCTGTGCTGGGACTGGCTCCCGAAGGCAGTACCATTATTTGTAATGGTTATAAAGACCGGGAATACCTGCGTCTGGCGCTGATCGGGCGGCAGATGGGGCATGCCATTTACATCGTGATTGAAAAACCCTCGGAGCTGGATTTCGTATTGGAAGAGGCCGAAAAGCTGCGGGTTCGCCCCCTGCTCGGTATCCGCATCCGGCTTTATTCCCAAGGCAAGGGTAAATGGCAGGATACCGGCGGGGAAAAATCCAAGTTCGGTTTGTCGGCAGCCCAGTCACTGCACCTGATTGAAAGCCTCAAAAGCCGGGATCATCTGGACTGCCTGCAGCTGCTGCATTTCCACATGGGATCACAGATCGCCAATATCCGCGACATTCAGCGGGGCATGAGTGAAGCCAGCCGTTATTTTGCTGAACTGCATCGCCTTGGTGCCCCGATCCGGGTCATGGATGTCGGTGGCGGACTGGGTGTCGATTACGAGGGTTCCCGCTCCCGCAGTGACTGCTCCATCAATTACTCACTGCATGAATATGCCAATACCGTGGTACGCACCGTGCTGGATATCTGTGAGGAATACGAGCTGCCGTTTCCGGACTTCCTGTCTGAATCCGGACGTGGCATGACGGCTCATCATGCCGTTCTGATCACCAACGTAATCGATACCGACCCGAAACAGCCGGAAACGCCCCCGGTGCTGCGCGAGCCGGACGAAGAAGATCCCGCCATCCTGCACCACCTGTATCGTCTCTATCATAATGAGGAACACTTGCCCCCCTCAGAAATCTATCACGATGCCATCTGGTGGTTGAGCGAAGTGCATGGCATGTTTGCACATGGTCTTTTGAATCTGGACCAGCGCGCCCGGGCGGAGGAGTTTCATCGTGCCATCTGCCAGCTTCTACTGACAACGCCCGATGCCTACGAGCGCCTGAACGAGGAAATCCGTACCGGCTTGCAGGACAAACTGGCTGACAAGTATTTTTGTAATTTTTCCCTGTTCCAGTCCACACCTGATATTTGGGCAATTGATCAAATTTTCCCCATAATGCCCTTGCACCGCCTGGACGAACAACCCACCCATCGTGCCACCCTCCAGGATCTGACCTGTGATTCCGATGGCACCATCGAAAAATATGTCAACCATGACCGCCTGGAAACAACACTGCCACTGCATGCCCTGAATCTGAATCAGCCCTATCTGCTCGGTATTTTCATGATTGGGGCCTATCAGGAAATCCTGGGGGATCTGCACAACCTGTTTGGTGATACCGATTCGATCCACGTGGAACTTTCTCTCAACGGCGAGTATCGGATCAGTGAAGCCGAACGGGGTGATACCATTGATGAATTATTGCGCTATATCCATTATGAGCCGAAGGACCTGCTGGCACGCTGCAGGCAGAAGCTGGCAGCAGCCGTTTCTGACACAGAGCACCTGAAACTGATGCTGCGTGAAATTGAAGCCGGTTTGATCGGATATACTTACCTGGAAGACTGAAACTGTTTTCCTCTAATCCGTAATAGGGAACGGAAGCCGTGGAGTACATTTTACTGACCATTTTTGCCATCGGATTGCTGCTTTTTCTCCTGAGCTGGCTCAGGGTGGTTTTCGCCGGTTTCGGGCACCATGTCGTGACCGGACTGGTCTCTGTCATTCCGGTGCTGAACCTGCTGATCCTGCCAACCATCTGGCACAAAGTCTCAGTCTGGGTGCTGGCCGGGATCATCGGTTTGCTGGCAGCCACCGGCAGCTGGTACCTGGGCGCTGACAAAAGCGTTTACCGTGTTGCCCATGACTCCGGCTTCAGCCTGCCCATGCCGGGAGAAACATCACAACAGGGGCGGGCAGGCACTGATTCAAAAGATACAGCTCCCCCTGAAATACAAAGGCAACCCCTGTCTCCCCCCCCGAAAACCACAGTAGGCACCGAACTTCCTAAAACAGCACTGTACAGCATGGGCTTTCAAAGTGTGGAGGCGAATGCCCTGGATGGGCATGATGGCAATTATGTCCGGGTATTCCGTAATGATCACAAGCGCCTCGAGGGCACATTGCTGCGTCACAGTGCCAACTCCCTGACCATCCAGTACCGGATCAACGGCAATCTGACAGAGCAGGATATCAGCATCAAGGACGTTGAGCGTCTGGAAGTGATGGCCCGGAACTGAAACATGCTTTGTTATGTATACCGCAGCCGGCACAAGCCATTCACCTACCTGTTGCTACCGGAAAAGGATAATTTCAGCCGCGTACCCCTCTCCCTGATTGAGCTGTTTGGTGAAGCGGTTTTTTCATTCGAGTTTGAACTGACAACGGAACGCAGTCTGGTACAGGCTGATCCGGTACAGGTAATAGCCAATATGCAGCAAAACGGTTTTTTTCTACAACTGCCTCCCGGTAAGGAAACCCACCTCGTCTCATGAATATCCGTCGCTTTGGAACCTTTGACCCGGTCCTTGATTCCAGTGCCTATATTGACAGTCAGTGCAGTATCATTGGTCAGGTTACACTCGGTCCCCACAGTTCAGTCTGGCCCATGGCGGTGATCCGGGGTGATGTCAATTACATCCGGATCGGCAGTGAAACCAATATTCAGGATGGTGCCATTCTGCATGTCACCCATGCCGGCCCCTTTACCAGCCCGACCGGCAGCCCCCTGATCATCGGCAACCAGGTCACGGTGGGGCATGGTGCCATTTTACATGCCTGCACTATCGGTGATCGGTGCCTGATCGGTATGAATGCAACCATTCTGGATGCGACCGTGGTTGAGGCGGAAACCATCATTGCCGCCGGCAGTCTGGTTCCTCCCAGAAAGCACCTGGAAGGCGGGTACCTCTGGGCCGGAAACCCGGCTCGCAAGGTAAGACCCCTGAGCAGCCGGGAGCGTGAGCATCTGGTTTATTCAGCACAACACTACGTGAAACTGGCTGACAGCTTCAAAGACGCCTAGCATCAACGTTTTTTCGGGCTAATCCAGGGCCAGAATGACCTGGTTACTGGTATTTTGCTGTACCCAGAATTGACGACTGCGGACAGTCTGCTCATGTCGGGCCACAGCTTCATAACGCCCGGGAGGTATGGTAATCCCCTGAATATGCTGATGGAAATTACCAATCAAGCGACGCTTCCCACTTTCGAGCCGGTAAATCTGCCATTCCATAGGCTCAAACAGAGGCTGGTTATCCAAGGTTGCGGTCAGATTGACTTCGCCAACCGGAATATGAACATGCTTTTCCGTCAGTTCCCCACTGTGTACCTGTACACGCCGAAACTGTGGCACCTGCCGGATCATGGCTTTCACCCGATAAAAACCGGCAGGAACAATTTCGTTCACCTGACTGCGGTTGCCGAGCCGGAATGATTTTCCGGACGGCCCCTGTATCAGCCATTCGACTTTTTCATTCGCAGACAGGCGCAGATAGCCGATAGCCGCGGAAAAACTGGATACCACCAGACTGTTGCTGTCTATCCTTACCGGTTTCTGCATCAGGAACCGGCCAATGGAAAGCTGTATCTGGTAATTGCCGGGAGGGAGGTTCAGCTGTGGCTGTTGTCCGTTCAGACTTCGGGTGAAACGGTCACCTTCGCGCCGGATCTGCCAGTGTATACGGTTGTCAGCTATCCGAAAATTGACGGGAAGATGGACAAACAATCCCAGGTTGTAGCCGGAAACGCTGGCCGACACAGGTCGATTCAGGGTCGACAGCAATACCGATTTTTCCGGAGCCATTGCTACTCCCTTGCCATCAGCCTGCGCCAAAGCGAGGCAGGCTATTAGAAATACCAGCAGGAGTGTGGCCCAGTAGTTGAGGTTCAGTTTTTCAATCATGCTTTCCCTGCTCTGGTGGTTTCATGATCAGGCAGTATGTGCAAGCAATCCGTGAACCGGATGAGAGTTGTCATTATTATTTTCATTGGTTATTGGGTTGTGGTTTTGCTCACTGACCCAAGCTACGCCTTCGGCCTGATGGACACCATTGTCTGCCGACGGGGCTTGTGGTTTTCACGCCCAACGGCCAGACAGGGAAAACAGATGATTTGAAACTGAACCGGGCAAAAAAATCCGTGCTTCTGGTCGGAAACCGGACGCCGGATTTAGCGGGAACGGGTTTGAAACGGTATCACAACCTGATAGTTTCCGTCCGGTGTGGCGATATGGACAGCAGCCAGCCAGTCCATGATGTCGGAAGTGCACAGGGGCAGCATGAAAGTTCCCTGCCAACGGGAAAACGACTCATCCAGTGCTTGCAGCTGCGCCGACTGCTCTCCCATATACATGTTGACCCCCGTGACCCGGATATCGACGGTCTGTACTGCCCCAAAGCCCTGCAGCTCGGCATTGACCTGCACCGGCTGCATGACCGGCACAGGTATCGGGCTGAGACTCAGCACCAGACGGGCAGTACCAGCATCTGCCTGGCAGCTGCCTTTATCCAGCTGGCAAGCGGGGAGCGTCGTTAAAAGCATGGATTGCGGTGTTGTTGCGGAAAGCAGCCCTTCATCACCGGACCACCACAAAAAGCCTCCCGCACCGGACAGCAGGGCCAGCAAAAAACCGATTCCAGGCAACCATCTCATGCCGCATCCTGAAGCCCGTTATGGCGCAGGAAGGCATCAATCCGGGGTTTGCGACCCCGGAATGCCACAAAGGAAGCCATGGCCGGACGTGATCCCCCCTGTTGCAGAATTTCATTCAGGAAGTCCTGTCCGGCACTGCCGTCAAACAGGCCCTCCTCCTCAAAACGTGCATAAGCATCGGCTGACAGTACTTCCGCCCATTTGTAGCTGTAATACCCGGCAGCATACCCGCCCGCAAAAATGTGGGAAAAACTGTTGGCCATACGATTGAAAGCCGGAGGCCTGATCACGGCTACTTCAGCCCGCACTGCATCCAGTATCGCTTCAATCCGTCCCGGCTGGCTGGCTTCAGTATCCAGGTGCAGCTGCATGTCAAACAGCGAAAACTCCAGCTGGCGTACAATCCCCATAGCGGCCTGAAAATGCCGGGCAGCAAGCATCTTCTGGTAGAGTGCTTCCGGCAGTCCGGCACCGGTCTGCCAGTGCCCGCTCAGCATGTCCAGCACCTCTCGCTCCCAGCACCAGTTTTCCATAAACTGGCTGGGCAGTTCAACTGCATCCCATTCCACACCATTGATGCCGGCAATATCAGGGTAATCCACCTGCGTCAGCATGTGGTGCAGGCCATGGCCGAACTCGTGGAACAGGGTCACTACCTCATCATGGGTGAACAGGGCCGGCTTGTCTCCCACTGGCGGCGTCCCATTGCAGGTCATGAAGGCTACCGGTGTCTGCAGCCCTTGACGTTTGAGGAAACGCCCGCAGAAATCACTCATCCAGGCACCGCCACGCTTGGCCTTACGGGCATAGAGATCAAGGTAGAACTCAGCCTGCAGGGAATCGTCCGGATTGTAAATCTGGTAAAAGCGGACATCCGGATGCCACAGTTCCACCCCTTGCTTCGGCTCAATGCGTACCTGATACAGGCGCTCCACCAAAGCGAACAAACCCTCGATGACCCGGTCAACCGGGAAATAAGGTTTGATCATTTCATCGGTAAAATCAAAACGGGCCTGCTTCATCTTTTCACTGACGTAGCTGATATCCCATGCCTGCAAATCCTCAATACCCAGCACATCCCGGGCAAACTGCTGCACGGCGGCATATTCCCGTTCGGCATGTGGCCGGGTACGTCGGGCAAGGTCGTGCAGGAAATCCATAACAGCCTGAGTACCTTCCGCCATTTTTGCCGCCAGTGAAACCTCGGCATAGTTGGCATACCCCAGCAATTCAGCCTCCTCCTGACGCAGCTGCAGGATTTCACGCATGACCGCCCCATTGTCCCAGTCCGGTTTTTCGGCCTGATCCGAAGCACGGGTGGCATAAGCCCGGTACAGGGCATACCGCAGCTCACGGCTATCCGCATAGCTCATGACCGCGTAGTAACTTGGAAAGTCCAGCGTCAGCACCCAGCCTTCCAGATCACGTTGCCTGGCAGCCTGAGCTGCCATTTCCAGCGCTGACTCCGGAAGCCCTGCCAGTTCAGCCTGATCGGTGACCTGCCGCAGCCAAGCATCGGTCGCATCCAGTACGTGGTCCGAAAAGCAGGAGCTGAGCTCGGACAGGCGCTGGCTGATTTCACGAAAACGCTGTTTTTTATCCGGTGGCAGGTTGACGCCACTGAGACGGAAAGACAGCAGGCTGTCATCCAGTGCCTTGCGCTGGGCTGCATCCAGGCACTCATCCTCGCTGCGTACCTGCTGTATGGCTTCAAACAGGGCCAGGTTCTGTCCCATTTCCGTGTGATAGTCACTCAGTCGGGGCAGGTTGGCATTGTAAACCTGACGCAACGCTTCGGTATTTGCCACAGCATTCAGGTGGCTGACAGGCGACCACAGACGCTCCAACTGATTGGCCTGTTCATTCAGGGGGTAGACCAGATTGTCCCAGTCCGGTGCCTGGGTCTGCGCCAGCCGTTGCACCAGCCAGTCCCGGTTCTGCTTCAGAACCTTGTCCAGAGCAGGCTTGATCTGTTCGGGTGCAATATGGCGAAATGGCGGCAGGCCCTCAGCTACCAGCAGTGGATTACCCATGTTCGGCTCCTTGTTTCACGTGAAACCTTGTTGTGATCAGATATCCAGATTCTCGACGGACAGGGCGTTGCTCTCGATAAACTCACGCCGCGGCTCAACCTGATCCCCCATCAGGGTGGTGAATATCTGGTCTGCCGCTACGGCATCCTCGATTCGTACCTGCATCAGGCGCCGTGCCAGCGGGTCCATGGTGGTTTCCCATAACTGGTCCGGATTCATTTCACCCAGGCCTTTGTAACGGCTGATACTCAGCCCCCGATTGGCTTCCTTCATCAACCAGCTCACCACCTCATCAAACTGCATCACGTCCTGTCTGCGCTCGCCGCGCTGAATGCAGGCCCCGCCCCCCAGCAGACCATCCAGTTTCTGGTTCATGCGGACCAGCATCTGCATCTCCGGTGTTAAAAACAGGTCCTGATCGAGGACCAGCGGATGATCCAGTCCGTGCTGATGTCGCACCACCCGCACCGCCCACTGTTTGTCGTCCGTCTGTGTCAGCGTACTGTGATATGAGCGCTCCCCGTTCATGCGCCGGTTCAGACGCTCAATGGCAGCACTGACCCAGCCTGCAAACCTTTCGGCACCCATGGCCTCCGGGTCAGCCTGCATCGGCTCAAACAGCAGGGCATCCATCAGGTCCCGGTCATAACGTCGGGCCAACCGGTTGATAATGGTACGTACGGTATTGTACTGACGGATCAGGGTCTCCAGTGCCTCACCACTGATGGGCGGGGCATCTGCCTGCAGTACCAGACTGGCACCGTCCAGAGCGATCTGCACCAGGTAATTGTCCAGTTCGGCCTGGTCCTTGACGTATTGCTCCTGCTTCCCGCGCTTGACCTTGAACAGTGGTGGCTGGGCAATGTAGATATGACCCCGCTCAACCAGTTCGCGCATCTGCCGATAAAAAAACGTCAGCAACAGGGTACGAATGTGTGAGCCATCCACGTCGGCATCAGTCATGATGATGATGCGATGGTAGCGCAGCTTGCCGGGGTCGTAGTCTTCACGTCCGATACCGCAGCCCAGCGCCGTGATCAGGGTTCCAACCTCTGCCGAGGACAACATCTTGTCAAAACGGGCCTTCTCCACATTCAGAATTTTACCTTTCAGGGGCAGAATCGCCTGAATACGCCGGTCCCGGCCCTGTTTGGCAGAGCCACCGGCAGAGTCCCCCTCGACCAGAAACAGCTCCGACAAGGCCGGATCCTTTTCCTGACAGTCAGCCAGCTTGCCCGGCAAACCGGCAATGTCCAAGGCCCCTTTGCGCCGGGTCATCTCGCGGGCCTTGCGAGCTGCTTCCCGTGCCCGGGCCGCATCAATCATTTTCAGGGTGATGGACCTGGCCTCCGCCGGATTCTCCAGCAAGAAATCGTTCAAGGCCTCCGCCATGGCAGATTCCACCGCACTCTTGACCTCGGAAGACACCAGCTTTTCCTTGGTTTGGGATGAGAATTTGGGATCGGGAACCTTGACTGACAGGACTGCGGTCAGGCCCTCCCGCGCATCATCCCCGGAAGGCGCCACCTTTTCCTTTTTTGCCAGCCCTTCACGCTCAATGTACTGGTTCAGGGTACGGGTCAGTGCAGTACGAAACCCGGACAGGTGTGTACCACCATCACGCTGGGGGATATTGTTGGTAAAGCAGAAGATATTCTCCTGATAGGAGTCGTTCCACTGCAATGCCACCTCCACACCGATATTGTCACGCTCACCGGAAAAATAAATGGTGTTGGGATGAATCGGTGTCTTGTTGCGATTGAGGTGATCCACAAATGCACGGATACCACCTTCATACTCAAACAGGTCCTCCTTGCCATCACCCCGCCGATCCACCAGTTTGATGCGCACTCCTGAATTCAGGAACGAGAGCTCACGCAGACGCCGTGCCAGAATGTCATAATGAAATTCAGTCTGCGTAAAAATCGTGGTGCTGGGTTTGAAGCGGACACTGGTCCCGGTACCTTCGGTCTCTCCGATCACCTCCAGCCCGGTCACCGGATCACCCAGTCGATAAAGCTGGCGGTGGACCTTGCCATGACGGCGGATCGTGAGTTCCAGCTCTTCGGACAGGGCATTGACCACGGAAACCCCCACACCGTGCAGACCACCGGAAACCTTGTAGGAGTTGTCGTCAAACTTGCCCCCGGCATGCAGGATGGTCATGATGACTTCAGCTGCCGGGCGGCCCTCATCCGGATGCATGTCGACCGGAATGCCCCGGCCGTCATCCGTCACTTTCACCGAGCCATCACTGAAAAGTTCGACCTTGATTTCCCTGCAATACCCGGCCAGTGCCTCGTCAATGGAATTATCGACAACCTCGAAAACCATGTGATGCAGGCCGGTGCCGTCATCGGTATCCCCGATATACATGCCGGGGCGTTTCCTGACGGCTTCCAGCCCCTTGAGCACCTTGATGTTGGAAGAATCGTATTGTTGCTCTGCCATAAGTCTCCCTGAGTCAATCCCGCACGGGGTGATTGTTACACGGGCCGAAACTGCCCTTGTTCCACGTGGAACAGGCGGGTGTCACCCTGAATGAAAGCCGATTCCGGCAAACGGGTACCGGTAATGATCTGCTGCTGTCCGGTCTGTGCCAGTACCTGGAACAGCAGGGCCTGGTTGTCCGTATCCAGCTCGGATGCCAGATCGTCGATGGCTATGATACCGCGTTTTGCAGCTGAAGGGCTGATAGCCTGACTCTGGGCGAGTAAAAGCGCAACCCCCAGCAACTTCAGCTCGCCTCGTGAAGCTACCCTTGCAGCGGGCAGGTTTTCCAGCAGGATTTGCAGTTCCACCCGGTGTGGGCCATACAGGGACGTTCCGGCGCGTAACTCCTGTTCCTCATGGCGCTGAAAAAACCGCAACAGGTTGTCCTGCTCCAGCAGGACACCTTGTGGAAAACCGGATCCGAGCACCAGTCCCACCCTCCCGACAACGGCATGGGGAAATGCCAGCTCCTGCAACGTCTCCTGCAGTGCCTGCAGCGCCTGCTGCCGTTGTTGCTGGATTTCAGGAATCACCTGCGCCAGCTGTTCATTCCAGTAGCCCAGGGCATAACGCTGGGTCGGGTCTCGCAGACAGGCATTGCGCTGGCGCAGGATACGCTGCCCGTTTTTCCACAACGGGTGAAAGTCGGCACTGCGATAAAAGGCAATCCAGTCCAGCAGGGCCCGGCGCTGGGCCGGCGGTCCGGTAATCAACTCGACACTGTCCGGGTGGATCACGGTCAGGGGCAGGTGACTGCTCAACTCGGATTGCTGACGCACATCGGCATGGTTGATCCGGATACGGGTTTCCCTGCCGGTTCGGGCAATACCGATCGGATAGCTGCTGTGGATCGCTCCACCTGCGATCCTTCCAGTCACGGTCAGGGTATCCTCGCCATGGCGGATCAGCTCCTGCGGCCTGGCAGTGCGCCAGGAACGGCCACGGGACAACAAAACCAGTGCCTCCACCAGGCTGGATTTGCCTGAGGCATTGCCGCCGGTGAATACATTGGCCCGGGGCGTCAGGTCCAGTTCACACTGCGCAATGATGCGGCAATTGCTGATGCTGAGCTGTTCCAGCCACACGATAGGTGCATCAGTTCCCGGTTACAGCCGGATCGGCATGATCACGTTACACACACTGGCATCACCGGGATCCGTCAGCAGGGCACTGCTTTCCGGGGAGTTGAACTGCAGGGTCATTGATTCATTGTGCAGGTGGTTGATGGCTTCCAACAGGTAGGTGACATTGAAGCCGATATTGAATGCCTGCCCCTGATAGTTGACATCCAGCTCATCCTGGGCAGTTTCCTGCTCCGGATTATTGGATTGTACCGTCAACACATTGTCGGCGAGACTGAGGCGCACACCCCGGAACTTCTCGTTGGACAGAATAGAAACCCGGCTGAGCATGTCCCGGAAAGCCATGCGGTCCACTTCGACACTGATTTGCCCCTTGGGGGGTACGGCGGCCTGGTAATCCGGATACCGCCCGTCCACCAGCTTGGTGGTGAAACTCAGCTGGTCAATCAGGATACGCAGGTGGTTCTGGCTCAATTGCAGCCTGACGGCTGTCTGGCTGTCACTGCGCAGGAGACGGATCATTTCCAGTACGCCCTTGCGTGGGATGATGACCTGCAGGGGTTCCTTGACATCGTCCGCCCTGACCTGTTCCCGTTCCAGGGTGCACAGGGATAAACGGTGCCCGTCTGTTGATACGGTACGGATGTGCTGTTCATTGAGCTCCAGCAGCAGGCCATTGAGGTAATAACGGACATCCTGATTGGCCATGGCGAATGCAGTATTTTCCAGCAGTGCTTTAAATTCCCGTTCCCCCATTTCCAGCTCAAGGGTGCTGCCGATATCTTCCAGTTCCGGATAGTCCCGTGCCGGGAGGGTGGAAAGCTCGAAACGGCTGCGTCCGCTGCTGACCACGGCCCGGTCATTGTCCAGGACATCAATGGCAACCATGCTGTCCGGCGGCAGGGACTTGCAGATGTCTGCAAGCTTGCGTGCGGCAAGGGTGATTTCGCCGTCTTCCGCATCAATCACCGGGGTGCTGGTGGCGATTTCCAGCTCCAGATCGGTACCACGCCAATGTGTGTTGCCTGCTTCAATCCGCAACAACACATTCTCCAGAATGGGAGAGGTATGGCGCTTTTCAATCGCCCCCAGGGTGGCCTGCAGGGCTTCCAGCAGGGTTTCACGTGTCTGTGTTAATTTCATTGATCTGTATTTAAATAAAATAGTGATTGTTACTAGGCAAGTGGAAAGTACCGAACAAGTCAGTTAAGACCTTGTTTCCGGTTAGTATATCGTATGCCTTTACATTGTGAAAAACCCGGTACTGGCGTGCCGTTTTTCCGGGATGAATTTCATAAACAGTTTATCCACAGCCTGATCCTGATGTTATCCACGGGCTTGTCCCTAATGTGTCAACAGGCGGATCAGGATGCGGTAATCCTCATCAATCCGGCTATCCGATTCGCGTAACTCGTCAATCTTCCGGCAGGCGTGCAGCACGGTGGTATGGTCACGCCCGCCAAATTCCTTGCCGATTTCCGGCAGTGAGTGCTTGGTCAGTTCTTTGGCAAGGGCCATGGCCACCTGGCGTGGGCGTGCCACTGAGCGGGTGCGGCGTTTGGTATCCAGATCACCGACCCGGATGTTGTAATGCTGGGCCACCTGTTTCTTGATATTGCTGATGGAAACCATCTTGTCCTGACTGGCGAGCTGATCGCGCAGGACTTCACGCACAAAGTCCATATCCGGTTCATGCAGGTTGCGCAGGCGCATGCTGGCAATCACCCGCTGCAGGGAACCTTCCAGATCACGGATGTTGGAGCGGAAGTTTTTGGCAATGAAAAAGGCGATTTCCTGCGGGAGGGGCAGGCCGGTGTCTTCAGCTTTTTTGCGCAGGATGGCGACCCGGGTTTCCAGATCCGGCGGTTCGACGGAAACAGTGAGCCCGCTGTTGAAACGGGAGCGCAGGCGGTCATCAATGCCCTCCACGTCACGCGGAAAACGGTCACTGGCAAGGATGATCTGCTTCTGGCCTTCCAGCAGGGCGTTGTAGGTATGGAAGAATTCCTCCATGGAACGCTCCTTGCCGGAAAAGAACTGGATGTCGTCAATCAGCAGGGTATCCACCGTGCGATAGTGCTGTTTGAATTCCTCCATGCGCGAGGTGCGGATGGCGGTCACCATGTCGGTAACAAAACGTTCTGCATACACGTACAGCACTCTCGAGGCCGGATGAAACTGCAGGATGCGGTTTCCGATCGCATGCATCAGGTGGGTCTTCCCGAGACCGACCCCGCCGTAGATGAACAGGGGATTGTAAGTGCCGCCCGGATTTTCACCCACATACAGTGAGGCGGCGCGTGCCAGGGAGTTGGACTTGCCTTCCACAAAATTGTCAAAGGTCAGGCGCGGGTTCAGGGTCTTGACCAGCTGGGTATTGACTGGAAGCGGGCGCGCTTGTCCCTGGCCGGCCCCGGCAAACGGGTCTTCGGATTCCGGTCCGGATGCCTGGGCCGGCTCTGTCTGCGGGGCGGCTGCCGGAGCCGGAGGCTGGCGTGAGCCTACCCGCAGGCTGATGTCGTAACTGCTGTCACCCGACAGGGTGCGGGCATGAAACAGGATGCGGGAAAAATAGCTTTCGCGCACATGCTGCAGCACGATGGCATTGGGTGCCAGCAGCTGCATGCCATTGGCCTGTTCGATCACGTGCAGGCTTCTCAGCCAGGTGTTGATTTCCTGAGGGGGGATTTCGTGTTCAAGTTGGGTCAAGCATTGTTGCCAAAGCATAAAAAAACCGCCCTGTGGTCGCGATGAACAGGTAGTAGGTAAACAAGGAGTCCGGGAAGTATAGCTGTTCATCAGAGTTATCCACAAGCCTTCAGGTGGTTTTGCACCGTGTTAAAAGCAATTGACAAATCCGTGCTGTTCCCGTATTTTGCATCGCCTTTTGTAAGGCCATGTCAGTCTTTGCGCTGGAACATGGCCTTGAAACAATTACCAGACTGAAGTTTTCGGGAAACTGCCATGAAAAGAACATTCCAGCCCAGCAAGCTCCATCGTGCCCGCACGCATGGATTTCGTGCCCGCATGTCCACGGCAAACGGCCGCAAGGTACTGAATGCCCGTCGTGCCAAGGGTCGCAAGCGCCTGATTCCCTGACCTGCCCCCGTCTGTCCTTGAGCGGGTTTCCGCGTCATGTGCGCCTGACACGTCCGGAGGAGTTTCAGCGCCTGTTTGAGCGTGGCCGTCATCGTCGCACCGACGTGGAGGGGCTTCTGGCCCGGTCCCGGACCAATGCCGGTGCCTGCCCACGCTTGGGGCTGGCTGTTTCCAAGCGCATCCTGAAACGCTCTGTCGACCGGAACCGGATCAAGCGTCTGGTCCGGGAAAGTTTCCGTTGTCATTACAATACTCTCCCCAACGTTGATCTTGTGGTTCTGGCCAAGCCTGAACTTTCCAGCATGGATAATGCTGTTATACTTCAGCAGCTCGGCGTGTTGTGGCAACGCTTGAGAGCGTCATACCCTGCTGGCCGGGATGCTCCCGTGACGGGTCAGTCCCGGTAAATCAACCTTACTAACGGCTTGAGGATTTATGGATTCCCAACGTCCCTTCCTGTATCTCGCCCTGATTTTTCTGGGCTTCCTGTTATGGACTTCCTGGCAACAGGACCATGCTCCCGAACCTGTTGTCACCGAGACTGCCCAGAGCACCCGTGCTGCTGGTAATACGGGTACCACCATTCCGCATGAGGTCCCGAATGTGGCAGCAACGTCCCAGCCTCAGCCTGGCAATGCACCCGTTCAGGAAACCGATAATGGGGAGCAGCTGATTCGGGTCCGCACCGATGTGCTGGCGCTGCAAATCAGTACCCGGGGGGGGGAAATCATAACGGCTGACCTGCCGACCTATCCCGTGAGTCTGGAGCAACCGGACCAGCCGGTGCGGCTTCTCAGCCGGGATGAAAAGAATTATGTGGCCCAGTCGGGGTTGCTGAACCAGAATAATGATCCGGCACTGGCCCCCAATCATCTGGCCCTGTTCAGTGCCGAACAGCAGGAATATGCCCTCAAAGACGGTCAGGACAGTCTGGTTGTACCCCTGCGCTGGCAGGGTGCGAATGGCCTGGCGGTGGTCAAGCTGTTTGAATTCAGGCGTGGCAGTTTCAGCATCAACATGACCCAGTCATTGCAGAACAGCTCCGGACAGCCCTGGACCGGGCTGGAATACCTGCAGTTCAAACATGGTCCGGTGGAGCACAAAAGTAGCATGATGGGAATACGTGCTTTTGAGGGCGGGGCCATTTATGAGGACCACAAGTATACCCGCATCAATTTTGCCGACATGGGGCAAGAGCTGGAAGGGCATGATGTCAACGCTGATGGTGGCTGGGTCAGCATCCTGCAGCATTATTTTGTCAGTGCCTGGATTCCGGCTGCCGGTGAGCGGAACAGCTATTACAGCCGTGAAACAGCCACGCTGGGTGTGCCGGCCTATATTCTGGGGCTGAAGGGACCGCTGATCAGTGTGGCGGACGGGGCATCCCATACCTTTACCAGTCAGTTCTGGGTCGGTCCCAAACTGCAGGACGAGCTGGAAGCGCTGGCACCGGGGCTGGATCTGACGGTGGATTACGGGGTACTGGCCTTTATCTCCAAGCCGATTTTCTGGGTCATGCAACACATTCACAGTTTGATCGGTAACTGGGGCTGGACCATCATTCTGCTCACCATGCTGATCAAGGCGCTGTTTTTCTGGCCGTCTGCCGCAAGCTACAAGTCCATGGCCAAGATGAAGGCGGTGGCGCCGCGCATGAAGGAAATCAACGAACGTTTCAGCAGTGATCCGCAGGGCAAGCAGAAAGCCATGATGGAGCTGTACAAGAAGGAAAAGATCAATCCATTGGGTGGCTGCCTGCCTATCGTGATTCAGATTCCGGTTTTCATGGGACTTTACTGGGTGTTGCTGGAAAGCGTGGAGCTGCGTCAGGCACCCTGGCTACTGTGGTATAAAGACCTTTCAGTCATGGATCCCTATTACGTGTTACCCCTGATCATGGGGGCAAGCATGTTTCTGCAGCAGAAACTCAATCCACCTCAGGCGGATCCAATGCAGCAGAAAATATTTCAGTTTCTGCCGCTCATTTTCACCTTCATGTTCCTGTGGTTCCCTGCCGGTCTGGTTCTGTACTGGGTGGTCAACAACATCCTGTCCATTGCCCAGCAGTGGGTGATCAACAAGAAAATCGTCGGGCATGCCTGAGGTTTGCCCCTGATCCGCTGGCCGGATAGGTTTCATGTGGAACAATACCGATACCATCGTTGCCATCGCCACCCCTTCGGGGCGTGGCGGGGTTGGTATTATCCGGCTTTCCGGGCCGCTGGCACCGGAAATTGCCATACACCTGAGCGGTACCCTGCCACCACCCCGGCAGGCGGTTTACCGTCATTTCACTGATGCGGACCAACAGCCACTGGATGACGGGATTCTGCTTTATTTTCCAGCCCCGGCCTCCTTTACCGGTGAGGCGGTGGTGGAGCTGCAGGGACATGGCGGGCCGGTGGTGCTGGATCTGCTGCTGCAACGCTGTCTGGAGCTGGGAGCCCGGCTGGCCCGACCGGGGGAGTTTTCCGAACGTGCTTTTCTGAATGGCAAACTGGATCTGGCCCAGGCAGAAGCCATTGCTGATCTGATCGACTCCGGGTCACGGCAGGCAGCCCGCTCGGCGCTGCGGTCACTGCAGGGTGCTTTTTCCCAGGCTGTTGAGAAGCTGTTGCAACAGCTGATCGCCTTGCGCGTCCATGTGGAGGCGACGCTGGATTTTCCGGAGGAGGAAATCGACTTTCTGGCGGATGGACAGGTCGCCCGGCATTTGACGGCAATTGACCAGCAGTTGCAGGCCGTTCTACAGCAGGCACAACAGGGCAGCCTGCTGCGTGATGGGATGCAGCTGGTGATTGTGGGGCGTCCGAATGCCGGTAAATCCAGCTTGCTGAATGCACTGACCGGACAGGAGCGCGCGATTGTGACCGATATTGCGGGTACCACCCGTGATGTCCTGCGGGAACGTATTGATCTGGACGGGATGCCACTCCACATTATCGATACCGCCGGGCTGCGTGACAGTGAGGATCCGGTGGAAAAAATCGGTATCACCCGCGCCTGGCAGGCCGTTGAACAGGCGGATATGGCCTTGCTGTTGGTGGATGATGCCGGGCCGGAGCATCCGGAAAATGTCGGGATACTGGCGCGCCTGCCCTCCCGCCTGCCACGCCTGACGGTTCACAACAAGATTGACCTCAGCGGCCACCCGCCCGGCAAACGGGGGGACCAGCTGTACATTTCCGCCCGCTACCATCAGGGTATTGAGGCGCTGCGGGATGCGCTCAAGACCAGTATGGGATACGAAGGCGATACGGAAGGCATTTTCATTGCCCGGCGCCGGCACCTGCAGGCACTGGAGCTGACCCGCAGTGCACTGGCACGGGCACAGGAGCAGCTGCAGGCATTCAATGCCGGTGAACTGGTGGCCGAGGAGTTACGTGAGGCTCAGGAGGCACTGGGACAGATTACCGGGCGATTTACCCCGGATGAGCTGCTGGGCGAAATTTTCAGCTCTTTCTGTATTGGAAAATAGCGAGCCTTCCAGTGTAGTCCGAAATCTTCCGCAAAACACTCATAAGCCCGCGTTCCGCTATGTGTGCCCAAGGCAGGGTGGTGCTGTGCCCTAAGCCCCTATTTTCAGGGGCGGAGAAATCACTTTTTTATGGGTACACAAGGCGGACAAATCGACGGAAGGCCGCACCAGTAAAGGCTTTCATGCCGTGTGCCCAAGGCGAAACGGTGTGCCCAAGATCAAGCGGGTTTTCATGGGCACACGCACTGCAGAAGGGGGTGAATCATGGCGCTGTCAGATACCAAGTTGCGGAATCTGAAGCCTGCTGACAAGGGCTATCAGGGAGCAGATGTTGTCTCCCCGCCCTCAATCAGGTCATCCGCAATCTGGCCGAACTGGGCGGGTTCCTGGGCAGAAAAAGTGATGGTGAACTTGGGGCCAAAAGTATCTGGCTTGGCGACTCACGGGTGCTGGACTGCATTTATGCGATTCAGATGGTCAGTGAGTGGGCGGGACTGACTTGTGTATAAGGAGATGCTTTGGGGGTGGGCCGCTATCTTCTTGTGCTGCCGGGGTTCCGCCATGGAACCAGATAATGGCTGTTCAAATAGGCAAGAAGGCGTGGTTTGTCACCACTTTATCGTGCAGGGCTTTGGCAAAGCGGTGTTTTTTTGCTAACAGTTCAAATACCAAACCACGGATAAGGGAAAATTTTTATGAGCCAATCCATAGCAAAGATTGTTTTAGCCGGCGTTACGGCCCTTTGCTTAGCTAGCCCTGCCAACGCCCAAAACAGCGCTTTTAGTGCCCTGGCAGGCAAAATGGGAGAGAGCACCAGTGCCTCTGCGCCCACTGCCACACCCTCTGCCAGTTGGCGCTATCAGTCTGATTCGGCCCAGCGCAAAAAAAATTACGCCACCACCATTGCTGAAGCGAAGAAGATAGACCCGGCGATTAGCGAGGCCTATACCGCCGTTGCCGCCGCAGATGTTTACACTGTCATCAATGATTATCTTGGCAAATATGGCCTGCGCGCCGATGATTTGGGCGATGTGCTGACGCTCGCTTGGTATAACGCCTATGATATTTCGCACGGCGCAAGTCTTGCTGATCCATCGTCCGCGCAATTAAAAGCGATCCGCACGCAGCTTGGCTCGATGAGCGATATAATCGCCAAGCTATCCAATACTGAAAAGCAGCAAATGGCTGACCAGATGATGCTGGATATGGCAGTGCAGCAAGGCGCGTTAGAGGCAATGCGTGACCAAATGCCCGATAAAGTGCCCAACATGGCAGATGCTTTTGCGCAATATAATCAAATTTTCTTCAGCCTGGATTTTGCCGCCATGGAGCTGACAGCAAAGGGGCTGGAAGCGGACCAGAAGATGCCTGTCGTGCGCAAGCCTGCGGAGACAAAGGCGCCGGTGGCCCAGGGTGCAAACCTGCCTGTTGGCCATACCAGCCAGATTTTGGGCATGGCCTATGAATCGGAGCTTAGGTTTGTGCCCGTTGGCCCCGCTGGATCGCTCAACCGCGATGAATTTGTTACTGTTTTATTCAAGGACGGCACCGCCTGTTACGATTGCCAAGAGGAATTTCTGGCTGACCCGAAAATGACCAAAATGCGGGCCGAAGATCCTGAAAATTTTGGCAAATGGGTGAAGCGTGGTAACCATTATTACATTACCTATCCCAATAGCGATGACGAGCCTGACGAGATTGAGGCCGATGGGATTTACGGCCCTGCTCCCAAAGATGCCCGCTATCAAGGCGCATTTGAAACATCGGGCGGCGTGTCCGTTGGCGGAATGGATAATTTCACCACTGTTGTTAGCTACGAAACGCTGCTTTTGAACAAGGATGGCCGTTTTGCCTGGTCAAAAGAATCCGCTTATTCTGGGCAGGGCACTGGCGCTGCCTGGGGAGGCAGCAATGCACAGCCAGCGGCGCGTGGACGCTATTTTATAGATGGCTTCACAATCCGGCTGGATTATGACGATGGCAAAAGTGAAACCAAATCGTTCATCCGCTTTCCCAAAGAACTGGACTTTTTGGTTATGGAAGGCACTGCCTATTGGATAGATGATGATTGATTTTTCGCCCTTTGCCGCAACTTCGCGCTTGTCAGGCGCGGCGTAAAGGCATCCCCTTATACAGATGTTGCAAGCCCCGCAATCCAGCATCCCCAAGGCTTGCCGCACTGGTTCATCGGAAACAGTAGGGGCTGACGATGGCGACCATAGAGGTGGAAACGATGAACCCGGCGATCCTACGCAAGGGCATGACTCCAAAACGTGTGCCCATTTTTCAGTTTTTAACAAAGAAACCAAGTAACAGCAAAGATTTACTCCAGTTCGCTAGCTTCTGTATTGACCTGATTCCGGGCCTTCCGCAGGGCTGCAGCCGCAGGTTATCGCATGAGCATGCACACCTGTTTCAGTCGGGGTAACATGAAAAAACAGCCTGAATAACTATAACAACAAAGGCCTCATCGTGACCTCAAGTACCCCCAAACTGATACAGGCCAGCCTGCAGGAGCTGGACAAGGTGATTCTGGGCAAGCCGCAACAGCTGCAGCTGGCGTTTGCCTGTCTGCTGGCGGGTGGCCATCTGCTGCTGGAAGACCTGCCCGGTATGGGCAAGACCACCCTGGCCCATGCGCTGGCGCGCGTCTGTGGACTGGAATACAAACGGGTCCAGTTTACCAGTGACATGTTGCCGGCTGACTTGCTGGGTGCGTCAGTGTTTGATGCACGCAGTGCCGGTTTTCATTTCCATCCCGGACCGGTATTCACCCAGCTGCTGCTGGCTGATGAGTTAAACCGCGCCAGTCCCAAGGCCCAGAGCGCACTGCTGGAGGTGATGGAAGAGCAGCAGGTCAGTGTGGACGGGTATACCCACGTGCTGGAGCCGCCTTTCTTTGTACTGGCGACCCAGAATCCGCAGTACCAGTCCGGTACCTTTCCCCTGCCCGAGTCGCAACTGGACCGTTTTCTGCTGCGTGTGTCCCTTGGCTATCCGGATCCTGCGGTGGAGCGCGAGTTGCTCCGGGGAAGTCCGGGGCGGGAGCGGCTGGACAGCATCCACCGGATTCTGGATGCCAGTCGCCTGCAGATGCTGCAGGCGCTGGTGCCACAGGTACGCATGACGGATGCACTGCTGGATTATGTCCAGCGTCTCATTCGCCAGACACGTCAGGATGAGGCCTGCCGCCTCGGGCTTTCGCCACGTGGAGCCCAGGCCCTGGTGCGCAGTGCACGTGCCTGGGCCCTGTTGCAGGGACGCAGCCATGTGCTGCCTGAAGATGTGCAGGCGGTATTTGTTGCCGTGGCCGGGCACCGGCTGCAGGGGCAACAGGAGCAACAGGGCGCTGCTCTGGCACGCCAGATTCTGTCCCGGGTGGATACCCTTGGGCCGGTACATGCCTGAGTCGGTGCTGAAACGGCGGCTACACCCGCCCAGGCGGCGTGAAGTCAGACTGACGCAGCGACGTATTTTCATACTGCCTACACGCAGCGGATGGGTACTGGTGCTTTTTTGTGTGCTGTTGTACCTGATCGGGGTGAACTTCCGGAATACCCTGGTATATGGGGTGTGTTTCTGGCTGCTGGCGCTGTGGGGGGCAAATATTTTGCACACCTACTTCAACCTGTCCGGTCTGATGCTGACCGGCCTGCGGGTGGAGCCGGTTTTTGCCGGGCAGAAAGCCGTACTCAGGCTGCGGGTCAGCCGTCCACCGGGGCGTCGGTACCGTGGCATTTATCTGGGCTGGCCGGGTCAGGATCTGGTACGGGTGGATCTGGTACAGCAGGTGCAACAGGATGTGACGCTGGCGGCGACCGTGACCCGGCGCGGGCGTTTTCATCCCCCCCGAATTGAGGTATTCAGCCGTTATCCCACCGGGCTGGCACTGGCCTGGACTTATGTTACGCTGGATATCAGCGGTCTGGTCTTTCCCGAGCCGGCATCGTTGACAGCGGGGCGGCAGGTACCCGCAGCATTCCGGGCGCAGGATGGTGGTATTGCCATCCGGGGGGGGCACAGCGATTTCGGGGGGATGCGGGATTATCAGCCGGGGGATGCACCCGGCCGCATTCACTGGGCGGCTTATGCCCGCAGCGGTCAGCTGCAGGTGCGTGAGTTTGTTGATTTTCAGAGTGATGCGGAGTGGCTGGACTGGGATCAGGTGCCCGCCACGGATACCGAAACCCGGCTCTCGGTATTGTGTGCCTGGGTACTGGCAGCCCATGCGGCCCGGCGCCGTTTTGGTCTGCGGCTGCCGGGGGTCTGTCTGGAGCCCGCTCAGGGGGAGACACACCGGCTGCGTTGCCTGAGCGCACTGGCGCTGTTCGGGCAGGATGCCGGAAATGCTTGATGCCCGTTACCCTTTTGATCGTAGCATCAACCATATTGCCCTGATGTGGCTGTTGTTGACCCAACTGGTGGTCATGCTGCCGTTTGCCTTCAATCTGCCGCTGTGGCTGATTCCGGTGCTGCTGTTGTCCGGCTGGTGGCGCATGCGGGTATTGAGCGGCAAAGCCGGTACACCCGGTCCCTGGCTCAAGGTGCTGATCATGGTGCTCGGGGTCGGCGGGCTGGGTTTCAGCGGCCTGAGCCTGCCGACACTGGATGCCATGGTGGCATTACTGCTACTGGGTTTTGCATTCAAGACCCTGGAAATGGTGCAGCACCGGGATGCCATGGTGGTCATTTTTCTGGGTTTTCTGCTGGTGGCGGTGAACTTCCTTTATTCCCAGTCCATGCTGGCAGCATTGTATGGGGCGTTGAGCCTGATGGTGCTGACCACCGCCCTGATCAGCATCCAGCATCAGATGGAACCGCTTTCCGGCCTGGCACTGCTTTCCGTGCGCCAGCAGCTGGCCGCCCATTGCCGGCTGGCCGGGCTGCTGCTGCTGCAGTGCCTGCCGCTGATGGTACTGATTTTTCTGTTCACCCCGCGTCTGCCGCCCCTGTGGCAGTTGCCTTTGATGACACCACGCCACACCACCGGTATCTCGGATCAGATGACGCCCGGCGATATTGCCAGCTTGAGTCAGAATCCGGAGCTGGCTTTCCGGGTCCGGTTTATGGGGCGCAAGCCACAGCAGAGCGCGCTTTACTGGCGTGGACTGACGCTGGGCCATTTTGACGGTAAAACCTGGAGCCAGTTTGATACACCGCTGGAACTGGCGGAATTGCGTCAGCGGGTGCGCTACGATTTCGGCTGGAATGGCAGTAATGTGGCACTGGCCGGCGAATCCCTGGATTATGAGGCCATTTATGAAAGCTCCGGCCAGCCTTGGCTGTTTACGCTGGCCACCGTGGCCCAGATCGATGGCGAGGTATTGCGCACGGCGGATTACCGCATCATGGCCAGACAGCCACTCAATGCGCCGTTGCTGCTGCGTGCCACCAGCTTTCCAGAGGCCCGGCGTGATCTGCAGCTGAACCCCCTCCTGCAGCACCAGGCCCTGCAGTTGCCCGTCAATGGCAATGAGCGCAGCCGCCAGCTGGCCCGGTCCCTGTATGCACAGTCCCGTTCGCCCGAAAATTTCATCAATACCGTCCTGCGGCGTTTCCATGAGCAGGAATACCATTACACCCTGCGCCCCCCCTTGCTGGGGGATGCGGATACTATCGATGCGTTTCTGTTCGACTCCCGGCGCGGATTCTGTTCCCATTTTGCCGGGAGTTTCGTCTACCTGATGCGGGCTGCCGGATTGCCGGCACGGGTTGTGGTCGGGTATCAGGGGGGCGAGTGGAGTTCGCAGGGGGATTACCTGATGGTACACCAGTATGATGCCCATGCCTGGGCGGAGGTCTGGCTGGCGGGTGAGGGGTGGCGGCGTGTGGATCCTACGGGGGTTGTGGCCCCCAGCCGGGTGGAGCAGGGACTGGAGGCAGCCGTGCGCTCAGAGGGGAGTTTTCTGGAACACAGCCTGTTCTCCAGCCGCCGGATTCCCTGGCTCAACAGTACCCGCAAATACCTGGATCGACTGCAGTATGGCTGGCGGCGCTGGGTACTGGGTTATGATGAGCAGACCCGGAGCCAGCTGTTGCAGACCTTGCTGAACGGCGTGGCACAGGCGGGCTGGCAGCTGCTGCTGTGGTCGGGTGCCGTGATCGTGCTGGCCGGGGGGCTGGCATACGGATTCAGGTACCGATCCCGACAGGGGCTGCGGCAGGATATTCTTTACCAGCGTTTCTGTACCCTGATGCAGCGGCAGGGCCTGAGGCGCGAGCTGGCACAGACGCCGGGACAGTTTGCGGAGTCCATTGCCACCCACCGGCCAGAGCTGGCGCAAACGGTGTGGTCTTTTACCCGCGCCTATGAAGCCCTGTGTTATGAGCCGGGGGCACGACAGGCGGATTATCTGCCACGCATGCGTGCCTGCCTGCAGCAGTTGAAGTCGGCCAAAGCCGGCTGAACTGACAGCCCGCTGTCATCCACCTCATGGTCGGGTGGCCGTTTCGAGGCGGTGCAGGAAACTCAGGGCCTGATTGCGGTTGTTGCCGCACATCTCTAGGTTGGGCTGCAGGCGCCGGCAAACGGCAGGGCGTGCCGGCTGTCCGAACAACCCGCAGCGCAGGTCCTGCAGAAGATGCCGGCATGGCATGCCGGCTGGTTTGCCCGCCGGGTGTTCGGGCATGGATGAGCTGATGGAAGGGGCTATGCAGCAGGCGGCGCAGCCGGGGCGACAGGCTTGAATCATCAGGTTTGGTGCAGCTGTTTTCTTGTCGGGGTCTTGTCAAGTATAGTAATGGTATCAGGATTTTCAGGTATCAGGACCGAAATATGAGCGCGGCATCACAGGGAAGTGAAACACAGACCCTCAGCGGGGCGACAGAAGGTTTTCTGGACCAGCCCGTTATCCGGCGCACCCGGCCCCGGCATCCTGAGACCACAATCATTGATCTGCTGCGTCATGGCAGGGTTGCCATTCCCGGCCAGTTTTCCTCCCCACCCAGGGAGCCGTTGGGTACGCTGGGCTGGAAACAGCTGACCCTGGCGACCCGGAATGGAAACTGGGATCTGGTTCTGGCCTCGCCGCTGCGCCGTTGCCATGACTTTGCCCGTTTGCTGGCCCAGCGCCTTGAGGCTGATTTTGAGGCGGATGAGCGTCTGGCCGAACTGGATTTCGGGCACTGGATCGGCCTCGGGCAGCAGGAAATCGAGCAGCGTTACCCGGAAATCCTGCACCATTATTACTTTCAGCCTCGCCGCTTCATTGCCCCTGGCGGCGAGTCCATGGAGGCCTTCACGCAGCGCATCGATGCCTTCTGGGATGATCTGCTGCTCCGGTACCGGGGACGGAAAATCCTGATTCTGACCCACACCGGTGTGATTCGGGCCTTGATCTGTAAAGCGATGGACATCCTGTACCAGCGCAGTCTGCGGTTTGAGATCGGCTATGCCGGTTACACCCGGTTCCGTGTTGATCCGGACGGGGAGATTGCGCTGGTAGGGCATGGTTTTACCCATGCAGGTCAGCTGGATGAGGGCGCGTTGCCGGCACCGTCCGGCACAACCGCTGCAACCCCCTGACCCCCAACGCCCTGGAGTTGTCATGAGTCACTCACTGGTTTCACTGCCTGCTGAACTGGAAAATGCCCTTGTCGGTATTGTCGGACCCCGATGGGTACGCAGGGATGCTGACAGTCTGCAGCAGTATGGCCTTGACCGTACTCGCCAGTATGATCCGGCACCCTGTGCCGTGGTTTTTCCGGAGCACACCGGACAGGTCCGGGAGTTGGTGCTGCTGGCCCGTCGGCATGGGCTGGCCATCGTCCCTTCCGGCGGGCGTACCGGCCTCAGCGGGGGGGCGGTTGCCATGCGGGGAGAGCTGGTCATTGCACTGGAGCGCATGAACCGGATCCGGGATTTCAACCCCGTTGACCGCAGCCTGTGCTGTGAAGCCGGTGTGATCACGGCACAGCTGCAGGCATTTGCACAGCAGCAGGGCCTGTTTTATCCGGTGGATTTTGCTGCTTCCGGCTCCAGCCAGATTGGCGGCAATGTGGCCACCAATGCCGGGGGCATCAAGGTGATCCGCTACGGGCTGACCCGTGATCAGGTGCTGGGGCTCACGGTGGTTACCGGACAGGGTGAGATTCTGCAGCTCAATCAGGGGCTGATCAAGAATGCCACCGGCTATGATTTACGCCACCTGTTCATTGGTTCAGAAGGGACGCTGGGGCTGATCACGGAAGTGACTGTGCGCCTGATAGCGCCCCCGGAAAATCCCACCGTGATGGTCCTGGGGATTGCGGACATTCCGGCGCTGATGCAGGTGCTGGAGCAGTTCCGGCAGCGCATCGAGCCCACTGCATTCGAGTTTTTCTCCGAGCCGGCCCTGCAACATGTGACCCGGCAGGATGGCCTGTCCCGCCCTTTTGCACAACGAACCCCGTTTTATGCCCTGCTGGAATTTGAGAACCGGGATGAAGGTATCCAGGCAGCAGCGCTGGCAGCATTCGGGTTCTGTCTGGAACAGGGATGGGTGCTGGATGGGGTCATGAGTCAGAACGGCAGACAGGCTGCCGATTTGTGGCGTTTACGTGAGACCATCTCTGAAACCATCGCCGTACACATGCCCTACAAGAATGACCTGTCGGTGCGGGTATCACGGGTGCCGGCGTTCCTGCTTGCCGTGGATCAGGTGGTCGCTGAGCGTTATGCCGGGTTTGAAGTCATCTGGTATGGCCATATTGGTGATGGCAACCTGCACCTGAATATCCTCAAGCCGGCACCGCTGGCCCCGGAGGCCTTTTTCCACCAGTGCGAGCAGGTCAACAAGGATGTTTTCGCCATTGTGCGTCGCCTTGAAGGCAGCATTTCTGCCGAGCACGGCGTGGGGCTTCTCAAGCGTGATTACCTGGACTACTCACGCAGTCCGGAAGAGCTGGCTTATCTGCGTGCCATCAAGCAGGTCTTTGATCCTGACCACATCATGAATCCGGGCAAGCTGCTGGTGTGATTCAGGTCTTGAGGGCAAACGGGTCCAGAATCACCAGTTCACCGGTCGAGGGCCGGCGCATCAGGTTGTTGCCGTGCAGATCCCAGCTCAGAAAGGTTTCGTGGGCACGGAAATAACGGCATAACAGACGGACATCGCGGGCCAGATCTGCTCCGTAACGCTCAGACATCCAGTCAAAAATCCGGAATCGGGTCTGCTCGTCCATCCAGTCCAGTCCGTGCACATGCTCGTCAAAGAACAGCTGGTCTTCCCGGCTCAGGTGTTCCAGATACTCCATCACATACAGCAGGCGGTAATCAGGCTCTTCCAGACGGAACAGCCGGACCACGTCAGGGTCGAGCAACTCGTTGTCTTCTGACAATATGGCAATGCGGCGGGTGTAGGGAATCTTGCTGACCCCGTAAGTGGTGATGGCATCGCAGAAATATTCCAGTCCCAGAGCATGTTTTTCCAGCAGTACGAACTGGACGTTTGCCGGGGCGTCCTCCGGCATGCCGGAAACACTGGCGTCCCTGAGCTGATAAACATTGGTCAGAAAGGTGTTTTCACACTGGGGGCAGCTCATCTGGGGCAGTTGCCCGGCAAGAAATTGTTTCAACAGCACATTATTGGATTTATTCATAAATTGATTCCATTATTCAGCAGTAATGGACAACCGCAAGGCCCGATAGCCGGGAAATAGTCATCTATCCACAGGTTAACACTCAGGCCCCGGGCCAGCATATAGGCCTGTTTGGGTAAGCCGTCCGTTGTATAGACTTTTAAACCGGTATCATATAACCGTGACTGAATTTCTTCCAGATCATTGTCACTGTTTTCCCGCAGGGTACAGATGATCGGGTTCCAGTTCGCGTTGCGGTAGGCGTCAATCAGATTGAGGTAAAAATCCACATCAGCAGTAATGGTGTTGTCGAAATCAATGGCAACCACGCGTGAACGGGTATCATCCGTCAGGACATAGGCATCAATCATGAATTCGTCAAACTGTTCCGTAAGACGATGGCTCCCGTGCAGCTGGATGGTGGTGTCCAGGATATGGACAGCCGGGTTGGTATAACGCTTCCTCCGGTAATAAAAAACCAGCTCGGTCATGATGCCTTTCTCGGGTAGTGACGGGGAGACTCCTCGACCGAAAGGATAAGGGGATCCGGTGGTTTTTGTAAAGGACGTGAAAAGTGCTCAAAAAACTCCCGGCAGCCGTAGTCCGCCGGGATAAGGGACGGAGGAATGGGAATCCTGTTCCGTCAGGCTGGGCACTAAATTTAAAAAGCTCCCGACAACCGGAGTTGTCGGGATAAGGGACGGAGGAATGGGAACTATTCCGTCAATAGTTTCAACTCTCGAGCCAATAGCTGCTGGTTCGCAGTCCGTTTACCGGTGGCCATCACCATGCTCTGCCCGGATTGCAACAGGCTGAAATAAGCGTCACGTTCAAGGCTGCGACCGGTATTGCGGTAAACGGTATGGGTATCGGTTATCACGGTGACGCCGGCGATCACCAGACGGTGAGAAGCTGTATCAACCTGGCTGGCAAGCCCGTGAATCTTGCTGGTACCGCCTGTGCTGGTGCCTGCATCATCCGTATTTGTGTCCGTGTTTGTGCTGTCTGTGTCGTCCGCTTTGGGCAGACCCCGATCCAGTCGCAAGGCAAGAATTTCACCGGATGCCAGCCTGCGCCCGGCCATGTTTATGGCATCACCGGTACTGAGTCCGGCAAAGGTCAGGGTCTGTTTGCCACCGCTCTGCCAGTCCAGCATGAGGGTATTGCTATCGATCCTGACCGGTTCACCCTGCAGTTGCAGGGTCTGGTTTTCCGCGTCAATCCCTTCTATTGTTCCCTGCAGCTCAACCAGGCTGGTCGGGTCTGCTGACTGGCGTATCGAGAGCCGGTCAGCTTCCAGTACGCCATGTTCATCAATCACACCTTCAACACCGAGCAGAATCCCCAGGCCGAGATCGTCAAGACTGCCGTTATCAATGACCGTATCCGGAGTCAGGCTGACCGGCTGACCGGTGACACTGAAAACGCCGGTATTGCTGAACTGGGTGATGCGGCCCTCCAGCCGGACAAAGCTGTCCGTGGTGAAACTGGGGTATTCCTGATCCTGACGCAGTGCCGACGCTTTCAGCACACCATTCTGCAGGTTCAGGTTACTTTTGATTTCAAGGTACTCGCCTGCCGTGATGCCTTTGCTGATATCCGGCAGGACGGCCTGTGCATAATCGACGACCAGTTTGCCGATCTTGAAGGTCAGGTCATCCGGATTGAGTTCAGAGACCCGACCCTCGACCTCAAGCGTACTCAGGCTGGCAACGAAGCTACCCTGATCCAGGGTGATGGTGCTGGCCATGAGGATACCGTCAGCACCCCGAATGCCGGAAACTTCCATCACATTACCGAGCTGGAGGCTGGACAGGCTGTTGAAACCGGACAGGATGGTCAGTTCATCAGCCCGTACCGTCTGTCCCATGATCTCAATGGTTGTTCCGTCCGTGCTGACTGCGGTTACCATGCCGGCAAGATCACGATCAAATTCAACCCTGGTCGCGACGCCGCTGATCCCATCGGGGTTGACTTCCCCGGTGATGCTGACCATTTCTCCGATCTGAAAAGCACTTTGGGTCTCGCCCGTGCTTTGGCCGTTACGTATGAATTCAGCATTGCTGACATCAAAATGGACACCGCCCACCCAGATGCTGCCGAAGCCGGTAATGGGGCCGACCGAAATGCCGGAGCCGGTGATGCCGCCTTCTGCAAGGTCAACACCACCATCGCCGCAAGCGCTCAGCAACAGGGCCGCCAGGCCGGCTGTCATCCAGTGTCGGGTTCGCATGCGTTTCATCCTTTTTCCTCCGGTCCTTCTGCCTTGTTCTGCGCTGGTAGCGGTTCTTCAAAATAATAAATACCGACGCCGGCCCGATAACGGTTTTTGCCTTTTCCCTGCATATCGGGGTTACTGTCCCGGTCATGCTGTGCCAGCCACTGGTTGAATTTCAGCAGCAGGGCATGACTTTCTTCCCGTGCCATCTGCCGGAAAACGAGCACGGCCTCCAGCGACAGGTTGTCGTAACTGACCTTGCGCTGGTAATAAGCCTCACCACGCTCATGTTGGTGGTTATGGTCGATGGTCTGCAGCAACAGCGACACGTCCTGCCCCATCAATACCAGCCGTTCTTCATCCGACTGCTGCGGAATGTAGGCATTATCCAGCAGGCTCAGCCGGTCTCCCGCATCATCCAGCATGACAACCCCGGACGCACACAGCTCTTTCAGCATGGCACGGTAGGGAATGTCACCACTGTAGCGGTTGACCAGGGCCTCAAAGCTTCCCTTGTCACCCTGGACCGGCAGACCGGCTTCCGCAGAGAATTCCGCATCGGTCATCCAGCCGTTGATGACTCGCAGGCCCCGGTTGATCCGGGTCGAGGCCAGCAGGGATTCGCTGGAGGTCTGGCGCAACTGGGCTACTTCACGGCGGGTCAGGCCGGTGGAGACCGAGATGCGGGAATTGGTCGGACGTTCTCCCGCTTCACGCAGCTGCTTTTCGGCAACCGCTACGAACAGTTTTTTGGCGATCTGGCTGAACTCATCGAATGAAACCGCCTTACGGTGCAGGATCGCAACCAGAGGTTTCAGGATGTGATAAATAACCTGGTAGATCACCTTCTTCATTTTTGGGATGATAAGCCCAAAAAACATAAAAAGGAACCATCAGGCGCAAAAAATTTGTAACCGGGTCGGAGAGTGGGGTGCATTGGAAAGGGTGCTGTCAGGGGAGCCTGGCCATGCAGGTGGCTTCGGTAGTCGGCGGCGACAGGGCAGAAGATGGTATGGGTTGGCGGCGGCATGAAATGAAAAAAGCCCCATCATGGGGCTTTTTTCGTTGGGATCAGCGTCCTGTATCAGGACAATGCTGTCTGCTCAGTGTGCTGCGGCTTTACCGGCACCCCGTGGAATACGCACATCCTCAACCAGTTGCTGGATATGCTCGGGTGGTGCAGCCGTCACCTTGGACACCAGGAAGGCGACAATAAAGTTCACAATGGCACCGACTGCCCCGAAGGCTTCCGGACTGATGCTGAAGAAGTAGTTCGGCTTCAGGCTGCCCAGGAACTCGGTACCTGGAATGAAGAAGATCCCCTTGTGCTGGAACACGTAGAACAGGGTGACACCGATACCGGCCAGCATACCCAGAATGGCACCAGCGGTATTCACGCGCTTGGAGAAGATACCCATCATCAGGACCGGGAAGATGGAGGAGGCGGCAAGACCGAATGCCAGTGCCACGGTACCGGCAGCAAACGCGGGCGGATGCAGTCCGAGCCAGCCGGCCACAAAGATCGCGATGGCCATTGCGACCCGGGAGGCCCACAGTTCAGCGCTTTCCGAAATGCCGGGATAGACAACCCCTTTGAGCAGATCATGCGAAACCGAAGAGGCGATGGCCAGCAGCAGGCCGGCTGCCGTGGACAGTGCCGCTGCCAGACCACCGGCAACTACCAGACCCACGACCCAAGCCGGCAGATTGGCGATTTCCGGGTTGGCCAGTA
>JAGRJD010000116.1 GCA_020442915.1 Thiothrix sp.
CGCATCCGCCGCGAAACCATCGCCGCCGAAGACATCCTGCATGATCTTGGCGCGTTTTCGATGATTTCCTCCGACTCGCAGGCCATGGGCCGGGTGGGCGAAGTCATCACCCGCACCTGGCAGACCGCACACAAGATGAAGGTGCAACGTGGCAGCCTGGGGTTTGACCCTGCCACCAGCGACAATTTCCGCGCCAAACGGTATGTCGCCAAATACACCATCAACCCGGCCATTACCCATGGCATCAGCCACGAAGTCGGCTCGGTGGAAGTCGGCAGGCTGGCTGATCTGGTGCTATGGAAACCGGCCTTTTTCGGCACCAAACCTTCCTTGATCATCAAGGGCGGGCTGATCGTCGCTGCTCCCATGGGCGACCCGAATGCCAGCATCCCGACCCCGCAGCCGGTGCATTACCGCCCGATGTTCGGTGCGTTCGGCAAGGCGAAGTACAGTACGACCATGACCTTCCTGTCCGGCGCTGGCCATGATGCAGGCGTGCATGAGCAACTCGGGCTGCAAAGCCTGATCGGGGTGGTGAAAAACTGCCGCTCCATCAGCAAGGCGAACATGATCCACAATGATTACCAGCCGCAGATCGAGGTCGACTCTCAAACCTATGAGGTGCGTGCCGACGGGCAATTGCTGGTGTGCGATCCGGCGCTGGAACTGCCGCTGGCGCAGCGGTATTTCCTGTTCTGAGGGGGTGACGGATGCTGAAAATCGACAAGATTCTCGGAAAAAGCGCACCGGTAAGCACACAGCATTACCTGACCCTGCCTTACGAACGCCGCATCATTAGCCGTCAGCGTGTCACGCTGGATAATGGCGCCGACGCCGGGTTGTTTTTGCCACGCGGTACGGTTCTGCATGAAGGCGATTGCCTGCAAACGGCCAGCGGTGAAATCGTGCAGGTCAGGGCCGCCAGCGAAACCGTTTCCAGCCTGTATTGCGCCGATCCGGTGCTGCTGGCGCGCGCTGCCTACCACCTCGGCAACCGCCACGTTCCCCTGCAGATTGCGACGGGCATGATCCGCTACCAGCACGACCATGTGCTGGACGACATGCTGCACGGGCTGGGCCTGCGCGTGACCGTGGAACAGGCGCCGTTCGAGCCGGAGCCGGGCGCCTACCGTAGCGGGCACGGGCATTCCCACAGCCAGGCACACGATCATGAGCACGGACACAGCCCTGACGGCCATGCACAGCATCACCACTGAAACCACCGGTTTTATCCCGGATCTGCCGTTGCTGCGACTGCTGCATCTGGTCAGCCCGTCCTTGCCGATCGGCGCCTTCACCTATTCGCAGGGGATCGAGTGGGCGGTGGAAGCAGGCTGGATCAAGACGGCTGACGAGCTGGAAAACTGGCTGGAAAACCTGCTGCATACCGGCATGGCGCAACTGGAACTGCCCATCCTGCAACGCCTGTACGTGGCGGTGGAGCGGGAGGATCCTGAGACGCTGCAATACTGGATTGACACCCTCAACGCCTGCCGCGAAACCGCAGAACTGTTGCAGGAGGAAAAAAACCGGGGTCGGGCGCTGACCGACCTGCTGGTTGCACTCGAAATCCCGCAGGCGGCGCAATGGAAACCGGTGCTGGCGCACAGCCAGTGTGCGGCCTTCGCGCTGGCCGCCGTCCACTGGCGGATTCCGCTGGCGCAGGCGGCTTACGGTCATGTCTGGAGCTGGCTGGAAAGCCTGGTATTGGCAGCGGTGAAAATCATCCCGCTGGGGCAGACGCAGGGGCAGAAGATTCTGCACCGGATGATGCCCCTGTTGCCGGAAGTGGTGGCGCAAGGTTTGCAGGTGGCGGATGACGCAATCGGCGCGTCGGCGCCGGCGCTGGCGATTGCCAGCTCAAGGCATGAGACGCAGTATACACGGTTGTTCAGGTCGTAGAGAAAACCTTTCCCAACCAAGGAGATAGAAATTCATGTCCACCCCCTTACGAATCGGTGTCGGCGGCCCGGTCGGCTCCGGCAAGACCGCCCTGCTGGATGTACTGTGCAAGGCCATGCGCGCTGACTACGATATTGCCGTGGTCACCAATGACATCTACACCCAGGAAGATGCACAGTTTCTGACTCGCAGCGAAGCCCTGCCACCTGAACGCATTGTCGGTGTCGAAACCGGCGGCTGCCCGCATACCGCGATCCGCGAGGACGCCTCCATGAATCTGGCGGCAGTCGAGGATCTGCAGGCGAAATTCCCGAACCTTGATGCAGTATTCATCGAAAGCGGCGGCGACAACCTCTCCGCCACCTTCAGCCCGGAGCTGGCCGACCTCACCATTTACGTGATCGATGTGGCGGAAGGCGAGAAAATCCCGCGCAAAGGCGGCCCCGGCATCACCCGTTCCGACCTGCTGGTGATCAACAAGATTGACCTGGCGCCGTATGTGGGCGCATCGTTGGCGGTGATGGCGGCGGACAGCAAACGCATGCGCGGCGACAAGCCGTTTGTGTTCACCAACCTGAAGGCGCAGCAGGGGGTGCAGGATATTGTCGGGTTTATTATTCATCAGGGTTGTTTGTCGGCTCCTCCTTGGGAGTAAGCATTTCGCCGGATGGTACCGGCCTGAAAATTACCCGGTGGCAGGTCGTGCCAGGAGCATCTGGCTGTGGCATAATCGCCGGCATCGGTGCTGTCACGGGCTTTTTTGCAGGCAGTGTCGGGAATGATGATCCAGCCGTTGCCAAGCGATGTTGAAAACCTTGATACCGCCTCCTGTTTATGCCCTGGTGGCTGCGGCCCTGATGTGGGGGCTGGACCGCTGGTTGCCACTGCTGCACTGGCTGCCCGAGCCCTGGAACCGGGTCGGTCTGGTGTTGATCGGACTGGCTGCACTGGCAGACCTGTGGTCACTGGGGCTGTTCTTTCGGGCCCGTACCACGCCGAACCCGATGCGTCCACACCGGGCCAGTGCACTGGTGACCGGCGGCCTTTACCGTTACAGCCGCAACCCCATGTACCTGGGCATGCTGGTGATGCTGGGCAGCCTCACACCGGGGCTGGTACTGCCACTGTTCGTCCGGCTCATCAATCGGGTCCAGATTCTGCCGGAGGAAGCCGTTCTGGCCGGGCGTTTCGGTGCAGCCTACCGGGATTACTGCCGGCAGGTACGACGCTGGTTCTGATGCATTTCCCTGCCACCGGATATTGAGTTTTAAAAATCATAAGAGGTGCAATATGGGCAAACTGATGTTCGGAATTGACCGGCTGCTGGCCGAGCCGGAACTGCGCATCCCCCTGTCCGGGCGGCGGGTCGCCCTGCTGGCTCATCCGGCTTCGGTCACGGCTGACCTGAGTCATTCCCTGGATGCGCTGGCGATGCTGGAGGATGTGGTGCTGAGTGCTGCCTTCGGACCCCAGCACGGTATCCGGGGCGACAAGCAGGACAACATGATGGAGTCCCCGGATTTCCCCGATCCACGTCTGGGCATTCCGGTCTTCAGCCTGTATGGTGAGGTGCGCCGTCCCACTGCGGCGATGATGGACAGCTTTGATGTGCTGCTGGTCGACCTGCAGGACCTGGGCTGCCGTATCTACACCTATATCACCACCCTGCGTTACGTGCTGGAAGCGGCGGCGGTGCACGGCAAAAGTGTGTGGATTCTGGACCGCCCCAATCCGGCGGGCCGACCCGTTGAGGGCCTGAGCCTGCGCGCCGGCTGGGAGAGCTTTGTCGGGGCGGGGCCGTTGCCGATGCGTCACGGGCTGACCATGGGCGAGCTGGCGCACTGGTTTGTCTCCACACTGGGACTGGCGCTGGATTACCGGGTCATCGGCATGCATGGCTGGCAGCCTGAGGCCGCCCCCGGCTATGGCTGGCCCTGTCTGCAGCGGACCTGGGTCAACCCCAGCCCGAATGCTGCCACGCCCTGGATGGCCCGCTGCTTTCCGGGTACGGTGATGCTGGAGGGTACCACCCTCTCCGAAGGGCGTGGCACCACGCGGGCACTGGAGCTGTTCGGGGCTCCGGATCTGGATGTGGATGCCCTGCTGACCCGCATGTACGAGCTGGCACCGGACTGGCTGCAGGGTTGTGTGCTGCGCCCGTGCTGGTTTGAGCCGACCTTTCACAAGCATGCCGGCCAGCTGTGTCAGGGGCTGCAGCTGCATGTGGAAAATACGGGTTATGCGCATGAAAATTTTCGCCCCTGGCGCCTGATGGCGCTGGTATTCAAGGCCCTGCGCGGACTGCGGCCGGATTACCCGCTCTGGCGTGATTTTCCGTATGAATATGAACAGGGCCGCCTGCCGATCGATGTTATTAATGGTTCACCCCTGCTGCGGGAGTGGGTGGATGATGCGGCGGCACAGCCGGGGGATATGGAGCACCTGTGCCAGGTGGACGAAAAACACTGGCTGGAAGCGCGGCAGGCCAGCCTGATTTATGGATAAACCCACAAGTCCCTGCCATTGGTGTAAGCTTGGCAGCCTTGTTTGGTCTGGATGATCGGGAGCGCTGACATGTCAGGAAATACCTTGGGAACCCTTTTCACGGTGACGACCTTCGGGGAAAGCCACGGCCCGGCCATCGGCTGTATTGTTGACGGCTGTCCACCGGGCATGAGCCTGTGCGAGGCGGATATCCAGGCTGATCTGGACCGGCGCAAGCCCGGCCAGAGCCGTCATACCACCCAGCGTCGGGAGCCGGATGAGGTACAGATTCTGTCCGGGGTGTTTGAAGGCAGAACCACGGGGACGCCGATCGGTCTGCTGATCCGGAATACCGATCAGCGTTCCAAGGATTATTCCGGTATTCTCGACCGCTTCCGTCCGGGGCATGCGGATTACACCTATTACAGGAAATACGGCCTGCGCGATTACCGGGGCGGGGGGCGTTCCTCGGCCCGTGAGACCGCCATGCGGGTGGCTGCCGGAGCGATTGCCCGAAAATACCTGCTGGAGCGTTTCGGGGTCCGGATTCGTGGTTATCTGTCCCAGCTGGGGCCGATCCGACCGGAAAAACGGGACTGGGCGGTGGTGGAAACCAACCCGTTTTTCTGCCCGGATGCGGATCGGGTGCCGGAACTGGAAGCCTATATGGATGCACTGCGCAAAGAAGGCAATTCGGTCGGTGCCCGCATTACCACGCTGGCCACCGGCGTACCACCAGGCTGGGGCGAGCCGGTATTTGAGCGTCTGGATGCGGATATTGCCTTTGCCATGATGAGTATCAATGCCGCCAAGGGCGTGGAAATCGGGGACGGGTTTGCCGTCGTGGAACAGAAAGGCACCGAACATCGGGATGAAATAACCCGGAGCGGTTTTCTGAGCAATCACGCTGGCGGCATTCTGGGCGGGATCAGCTCCGGGCAGGATATTGTGGTGCATACCGCTTTCAAGCCCACTTCCAGCCTGCGCATTCCGGGACAGACCATCAACCTGCAGGGGGAAGCGGTCGAGGTGGTGACTACCGGACGGCATGATCCCTGTGTCGGCATTCGTGCCACACCGATCTGTGAGGCCATGCTGGCACTGGTGCTGATGGATCATGCCCTGCGCCAGCGGGCGCAGAATGCGGATGTCACCACCGGGCTGGAGGCTATTCCGGCACACCCGGACTGAAACGGATACAGGCGGGGACCGGAGCGGTGCAGGCCGGAAAGCGGCCGGCAGTTCAGAACCGGAAGTCTGGTCCCGGATCGGCACCCGTCAGGGGTTTCAGCCGGGTTTCAAACAGGCGGGTGCGTTCGAAGCCGTCTTCTTCCGTGCGTGTCACCCGCACGGCGTGCATGGCCGGTGCCCGCCCCAGCACCACAAACAGGCGACCACCCGTCGCAAGACGTTGCTCAAGGGGGGGGAAATATTCTGGAATAGAGCCGGTAACAGCAATGACATCATATTTTTTGTCCGGACTGCCTTTCCAGCCCCGACTGGCATCATCGACAAACAACTCGACATTCCGGAATTCCAGTGCCTCCAGGCGGGAGGCGGCGATGCGGGACAGGTCGAGGTGGATTTCCACGCTGTCAACCTGTTGCCCGAGATGGGCCATGCAGGCCGTTACAAAACCACTGCCGGTACCGATCTCCAGACAGTGGTCGGTGGGCCGGATGGCCAGCTCCTGCAGCATGCGGGCCTCGATTTTCGGATACATCATGGATTCGCCGTGTCCAAGGGGAATCTCGATGTCAGCGTAGGCCAGGTTGTGCCACATGGGAGGAACAAATTTTTCCCTGGGAAGAAACCGGAAGGCATCCAGTACGGTCTGATTAAAGACATCCCAGGGGCGGATCTGCTGCTCTATCATGTTGAAGCGGGCGCGTTCCAGGTTCATGTGCTTTCTTTGTCGGTTCCGGAAGTTGCGTAGGTTACGTCTTCGCTGGCGCTGCTTCAAGTAATCAAAAGGAAAGGCTGTTTTTTGTGAGGTGAAATGATGAAAATAACCAGAACAAGGCTCGTCCTGGGCGGGCTTGCCGGTGGAATGCTGGCGTTGGCTGTGCTGCCGGGGGTGGCGGAATCACCACGGCCATTGGCCGATCGATTGATCACCAGGGCGGATTTTGTCCGCTGCACGGTACCCAGACCGGAAATCTGCTACGAGATTTTCCGCCCGGTCTGTGCCGCCCGCAACACGCGTGGCAAGCTGCTGGAGCAGGTCAGCTATCCCAATGATTGCAAGGCCTGTGCTGATCCGTCCGTGGTCGGATTCATGGGCGGTGGCAGTTGCGAGGAAAATCCACGGGTCCGCAACCAGTGAGCGGTTGCAGCTGAAGGACAGCCGCTCACACGGATGGTTTTGTGGGCCGGTTGCCTTTCAGTCCGGCAGTATCTTGCCCGGATTCATGATATTCAGCGGGTCGAGCGTCTGCTTGATCTGGCGCATCAGCGCCAGCGCCAGCGGATTCTTGCGGCGCGCCATGCTGTCCTTTTTGTAGACCCCGATGCCGTGTTCGGCACTGAAACTGCCACCCAGTTCCAGCACGGTGTCCTCCACGGCCTCCACAATCGCCGTCTTGCGAACAGCCAGGCGGGCGCTGTCCAGCTGTTGCTCCGGGTCGGGCCAGAGCGAGTAATGCACGTTACCATCACCCAGGTGCGCCACAATCACTTCCTCGGCTTCCGGGGCCAGCTGGTGCAGGCGTTTGTTCATGCGCTCCAGAAAGGGCTGTACACTGTCCAGCGGTACAGAGACATCGGTCATGATCAGCGGATGCTTCATGATCATCACCTCATAGGCGGCTTCACGCATGGCCCACATCGCACGGCGCTGGCTTTCATTCTGGGCCACCACCGCATCCAGCACCACGCCGGCTTCGTGGTATTCCGCGAGTGTCTGTTCCAGATGGTTCACCACCGGCAGACTGCCATCCGCCTGTGGCTCTGCATCATGGGGGGCGGTTGCGCCGATTTCCAGCAGCAGGCTGACTTCCGGGCAGCTGTCAAACGGGTTGCGCATGGCCGGGAAGCGTTCCAGCAGACGACGCATGTAATTGCGCGGCATGTATTCAAACGCCTCCACCGACTGGCTGGTGGCGGATTGCAGGCGGTTCAGGAGCGTCAGGGCACCGGCCACATCCGGCAGGGCGACCATGGCGGTGGCATAGGCTCTGGGCCTGGGGGAAAGCTTCATCACGGCAGCAGTGATCACCCCCAGTGTGCCCTCGGCACCGATGTACAGGTCTTTGAGGTCATAGCCGGTATTGTCCTTGCGTAGCTCGGACAGCAGGTCGAGGATATCGCCGTTGGGCAGCACCACCTCCAGCCCCAGGCACAGTTCGCGGGTATTGCCGTAGCGCACCACATTGGAGCCGCCGGCGTTGGTGGAGAGATTCCCTCCCAGCATGCAGCTGCCCCGGGCTCCGAAGGTCAGCGGAAAGGTCATGCCGTGTTCGTGTGCGGCCTGATGCAGGTGGTCGAGAATGCAGCCGGCTTCGGCAATCAGTACCCGTGCTTCCGGCTTGAGGGCCCGGATGTGGTTGAGGCGTTCCAGTGACAGCAGAATCTGGCTGCCGCCGGTGCCGGGCCAGGCTCCGCCATTGAGGCCGGTATTGCCGCCGATCGGAACCACCGGCGTGCGGGTCTGGTGTGCCAGCTTCATGATGGCGGATACCTCGGACGTGGAGGCCGGGCGCACCACCGCCATGGCCCGCCCGTGGTACTGGTCCATGGCATCGGTTTCGTATTTTTCCCGTTCGTCATCCCTGAGCAGCACATGGCGGGGGCCGACAATGGCCTGCAGGGCTTCAATCACGGACGGGGCTGGCACGGACATGGTGTTCTCCTTGGCTTGGGTGGTGACCGGGGTTTCAATCCTGCTGCTCCGCCAGCCAGCTGTCAATCAGGAAGCGGGCGATGGAGTCCGCACGCGGGAGTTTGAGGCCGTTACCGGCATCTCCCCAGTTGCCGAAGGTGCGCAGTTCAGCGGCACTGAACCAGCGCGCTTCGGCCAGTTCCTGCGGATCGATGTGAAGCGCGTGGCTCAGGGCACGGGCCCGGAAACCCAGCATGAGTGAGGCCGGAAACGGCCAGGGCTGGGAGGCCTGATACTGCACCATGTCCACACGGATACCGGCTTCTTCCCATACCTCACGTGCCACGGCCGCCTCCAGGGTTTCACCCGGCTCGACAAAACCGGCCAGGGTGGAGAAGACGTTATGCGTCCATTGGTGGCTGCGCCCGAGCAGTACCTGACGGCTGTCGGCCTGTTCACGTTCCACCAGCATGATCACCGCCGGTTCCAGGCGCGGAAAACTCTGGCGGCCACAGCTTTCATTCAGGCACTGCATGACATGGCCGCCCTGTACTGCTGTGGTCGGAGCACCACAGCGGCTGCAGTAGCCATGGTGTCGTTGCCAGTACAGCAGGCCGCGTGCATAGGCCAGCAGCGAGGCACTGGCATTGTCCAGCAGGCTGCCGACATTGCGCAGATCGATGAAGCGGCTGTCCGGCCACTGCGTCAGCAATGGGCGGCTGTCCCGGGCCTCAACATGCACGGCAAACACCGGGGCCTCATCCCACAACCCCAGAAACACCCGTGCACTGTCCGGATGCAGGCAGCCGTACAGGTCCGGCAGGCTGACCCATACCGCCTCGGCGACGGTGGCCGGGTTGCCGTTCACGCGCAGCAGACTGCGCTCTTCCAGTAGCGGGATGATGCGGCAGGCCGGACTGTGGAAATATTCGTCCAGCCGGGCCGCATCCCGGCGCAGGTGGTCGGCCCGTTCCAGAAGCAGGCCGGCATATTGCAGAATCGGTGTCATCGGTTTACGCCGCTCTTTTTCAGGATTTTTCCGGTTGCGGTCATGGGCAGCCGGTTTCTACAGGGCCCAGATTTTTTCCAGCTGTCCCTGCAGCTGTGTCAAGGCGGTACGTTGCTCTTCCGCCTGCTGACGCGCCGTTTCCACCACTTCCGGCCTGGCCTTTGCGGTGAACGCCGGATTGTTGAGGCGGCTTTCCAGCCCGCCCAGACTTTTTTCCAGTTTTTCAATTTCCCGGCCCAGGCGCGTAATTTCCGCATCCTTGTCGATCAGCCCCGTCAACGGAATCAGGATGTTCATCTCGCCGACCAGGGCGGTGGCACATTCCGGTGCTTTTTCCGCCGCTGCCAGCCATTGCACCTGCCCCACTCTGGCCAGTGTGTGCGTGAATGCCCGGGTCTGTTCATACAGGCTCTGGTCATGCGCACTCCAGTTCTGCAGCAGGATATCAAGCGCCTGCCCCGGTTTGATATCCATTTCCGAGCGGATACGGCGGATGCCATTGACAAAATCCTGTACCCAGCTGATCTTACGCAGGGCTTCGGGATCCAGCTTCTCCGGACGGGGCAGCGGATAGGGCTGCAGCATGATCGAAGCGCCGCTTTTGCCGGCCATGGCCCTGATGCTCTGCCAGATTTCCTCGGTAATGAAGGGGATCACCGGATGCAGCAGGCGCAGGGTGGCCTCCAGTACCCGTACCAGCGTGTGCCGGGTGCCACGCCGGGCTGCTTCCGGGTTTGCAAGGACTGCCGCCTTGCCCAGTACCGGCTTGGTCAGCTCCAGATACCAGTCACAATATTCGTGCCAGGTGAACTCATACATGGCTTTGGCGGCAAGGTCAAAGCGGTAATTGTCCATGTGTTCGGCCACTTCAGCCTTGGTTTGCTGCAGTCTGGCTGTGATCCAGCGATCCGCTGCCGACAGTTCCAGCGGCAGGGATTCATCCACCCCGGTATCCTGCCCCTCACACTGTAGCTGCACGTAGCGGGCGGCATTCCAGAGCTTGTTGCAGAAGTTGCGGTAGCCTTCCAGGCGCTGCAGGTCGAAGCGGATATCCCGCCCGGCAGTGGCAAAGGAGGCGAAGGTCAGGCGCAGGGCATCGGTGCCACAGGCGGCGATACCCTCCGGAAACTGCCGGCGGGTGGCTTTGGCGATCTTTTCCGCCAGATGCGGCTGCATCATGCCGCTGGTGCGTTTGGCTACCAGTGTTTCCAGATCAATGCCATCGATAATGTCGAGCGGGTCCAGGGTATTACCCTTGGACTTGGACATTTTCTGGCCTTCGGCATCCAGTACCAGCCCGTGCACATAGACATCATGAAAGGGAATGTCGTCCATGAACCTGAGCCCCATCATGATCATGCGTGCCACCCAGAAGAAAATGATGTCAAAGCCCGTGACCAGCACACTGGTCGGGTAAAAGGTTTTCAGGGCCTCGCTGTCAGCCGCCGGCCAGCCTAGGGTGGAGAAGGGCCACAGGGCGGACGAAAACCAGGTATCCAGTACGTCCGGGTCCTGCCGCAGGAGCAGCCCGTCCGCCAGTGCATGTTTCCGGCGTACTTCCGCTTCATCGTGCCCGACATACACATTGCCCTGATCATCGTACCAAGCCGGGATGCGGTGTCCCCACCAAAGCTGGCGCGAGATGCACCAGTCTTCCAGGTTGTCCATCCACTGGTTGTAGGTGTTGACCCAGTTGCCGGGGATGAAGCGGATGCGCCCGCTGGCGACTGCCTCAATGGCCGGCTGGGCAATGGCGGTCCTGCCACCCGGACGCCCGTCATCCAGGGTTTCACGGGTCAGGTCCACATACCACTGGTCGGTGAGGTAAGGCTCAATCACGGCACCGGAGCGGTCACCGCGTGGCACCATCAGTTTGTGGTCTTTCACTGCTTCCAGCAGGCCGAGCATGTCCATGTCGGCCACCACCTGCTTGCGTGCCACATAGCGCTCCAGACCCTGATATTTTTCCGGGGCATTGGCATTGATATGGGCATCAGGTGTGAAAACATTGATCAGTGGCAGGTGATGGCGTCTGCCGACCTGATAGTCGTTGAAATCGTGGGCCGGGGTGATCTTGACACAGCCGGTGCCCTTGTCCGGGTCGGCATGGGTATCACCGACCACCGGGATCAGGCGGCCAACCAGCGGCAGCAGGACCTGACGCCCGATCAGGTGTCGGTAGCGCGGGTCATCCGGGTGTACGGCCACGGCGGTATCACCGAGCAGGGTTTCCGGGCGTGTGGTGGCAACCGTCAGGTAGTCATCCGTGGCATTGCCGTCTTCGTCTGCCAGCGGATAGTTGAAGTGCCACATGTAGCCGTTTTCCTCTTCCGACAGCACTTCCAGGTCGGACAGGGCGGTATGCAGCACCGGGTCCCAGTTGACCAGACGCTGACCCCGGTAAATCAGGCCGTCTTCATACAGGCGGATAAATACCTCAATCACGGCACTGGACAGCCCCTCATCCATGGTGAAACGCTCACGACTCCAGTCCGGCGAGGTACCGAGACGACGCAGCTGGCGCGTGATGGTGTCACCGGATTGTGCCTTCCAGTCCCAGACCCGTTCCAGGAACTGCTCCCGGCCCAGGTCATGGCGGGTTCTGCCTTCGGCATTGATGCGGCGCTCCACCACCATCTGAGTGGCGATACCGGCATGGTCGGTACCGGGCTGATACAGGGTGCGGTCACCTTTCATGCGGTGATAGCGTGTCAGGGTGTCGATCACCATCTGGTTGAAGCCGTGTCCCATGTGCAGGGTACCGGTGACATTGGGAGGCGGGATCATGATGCAGTAGGGGCTGCCATTCCCCCGGGGTGCGAAATAGCCGTTCTGCTCCCAGAACTGGTACCAGCGCTGTTCGATTGCCTGTGGTTGGTAGGTTTTGTCCATGATGACGCCGCATAATCCGTGATTAGAGCGGGCCATTATAACGTGAAATTCGCTCGTTTCCTGATCCGGTATTCAACAATCCAAACATTATCTCCCCAAATGACTGAATTCAATTTCTGCCCTATTGAGCCAACTGCCGTGTTTGGCGGTGGAATGGATTTCCAGCCGTTCTGCCAGCTGTCTGGCCTCCTCCGGCTCGAAGGCCTTATACAATGAAGCGGCGGTATGGGTATTGAAATTATCCATAACCAGCTTCACTTTAATGGCCTTGGGGTAGTGTTCATCCAGCAAGGTTTTGACCTGATGCGCCCAGTCCACTGCTGTTCGGGTGACGGGTTGATCAGACGCTACGGCCAGCTTCACTTATACTGGCGGTATCCATCCGCCCCAGCACCGACAGAATGTCCCGCTTCAGATAGCCTTCAATACGGACGGTGTTACTGTTGGCCCACCCGGCCCGGTTGTGTTCCAGCCAGTCACTGGCAACTATACCAGCCTGTTTTTTTGAACGTCTGGCTGTCTACTGAATGGGTGGAAAGCCTTCTGGCGGGGATTTCAGGGCATCATTAGACACCCTGAAATTTAAATGTGGTGGGCCCACCAGGACTCGAACCTGGGACCAAGGGATTATGAGTCCCCT
>JAGRJD010000020.1 GCA_020442915.1 Thiothrix sp.
ACCACGCGGGTCTTATGCGTATCCACGGCAACGGTGTGCCGGATACCGCCATCAACAACAATGCGGTAAATCTGGCGGCATCCACCGGTCTGACTTCCGGTGACCCTGCGGTCACTGCAGCAGCAACTGCCATGGCACCCGCCTTTCGTGTGCCGGGCCTGAACGTCATGCTCAATCGCGGCAACATGCTCAACCATGCAGTAACTTACCGTGCCGGGGAGGAAGACCTATACAATTTTCCGGGCTACCAACCGGATTACTATGGTCGTACCGACCAGCCGGTCAAGGTGGGTGTGACCGATGCCGACCTTTATGATGTCGCTGGCGACATCTTTTTCATCTACCGTTTCGGCTACGGGGTGCAGGCCTACCATACGGATGGTACCCTGGGCTGGGAATACCTTGCCAGGGTCAGTGCGGCCGACGTCAATACCACCATCGGCCTGTACGCTGCCGCCAACCCGGACAACAACACCATCCAGTTCTTCAACCTTGACGGTACCCGTCCGGCGGTATCAAGCCTGTCCCAGGTGGTGAATGACATTTCCTTCACCCCGTCCGGAAAGTACCTCTATTCCGTGCGCACTGCCGGAGGCGGGACACTGGGCTCACCGGCTGCCGTCACCCTGAGCCGTATCAACCCGGCAACCGGAAGCATCCTCAACAACATGGTGCTGCCGGAAACCATTCCGAACGGCTGGTCGGGTTACGTGGCGTTTTATACCGAAACCGATTTCTATACCACGGCCTTCATCGGAAACAACAACGATGACCGGCTGTTCAAGTACCGGCTGGTGGATGCCGGTGGCAATCCGGACCCGCTGGGTACGCCGGTTCTGGATACCAGCTTTGGTGCGGCTGCCAGCCCCGGCTCGCTGTACATTTCCAGCCAGGGCAGCGGCAATGCCTGGGGCAGCGACAACTGGACCGTGGACGGCAGCGGCAATGTCTATGTCACCGGCTACCGGGGTGTTGCCAGTGTCGGTGATTACGGCGCCAACATCACCCGTATCGGTCCTGTCGGGGTGGATGTCGAGAATGACTACATTCTGGTGGACTCGGTCGGTGCCCAAGGCACCGCAACCGGAGGTTCGAACATCAATCGTGTCGGACTGGACTGGGGGGTTGGAGGAAATAGTGTCAATAACCAACTGTCTGGTGTTGTCTTTGAGGACGTGAATTATGGTGGTGGTGCAGGCCGTGACCAGTCCACCTCCTCCGGTATCGGTGTCAACGGTGTGACCGTCGAACTTTATGATCAGTCTGGAACCTTTGTGGCCACCACGACCACGGCCAACGATGGCACCTACACCTTCAGTAATCTGATCAATGGTGGCTACTACGTGCGTGTGGTCAACAATACCGTTACTTCCACCCGTGCAGGATCGGACGGGTCGGAACGGGGCGTGCAGACCTTTCGCTTTGGTGGAGCCACACCTGAACCGGTTACGGGCGAAGTGGGGGGACGTAACCCTGCCGTGGCGGATACCCTGGCTTATGCGCCCGGTGCCGTGCTGGATACCGGTGATTTCACCTTCACCGGCGGCATGATCGACGGTCAGGCCCAATCCGTCACCCCGGTCACGGTCGCCGGCAGCGATGTCACCGGGGTCGACTTCGGGTTCAACTTCGACACCATCGTGAATGTGAATGATGCCGGACAGGGCTCACTGCGCCAGTTCATCCTCAACAGCAACCGCTTGGCCAATACCGGGCTGGCCCAGGAAGGCTCACGCAAGGCTTTGGATAATACCGACGAGGCCCTGCCTGCCGGTGTGGAAACCTCCATCTTCATGATCCCCGCAGCACAGCTTACCGGTGGTGTGGCACAGATTACGCTGAACTCAAGCACACTGCCCGCCATCACGGGTGCCAACGGTGCCGGCACCCTGATTGATGCCACCACCCAGACCGTCAATATCGGTGACACCAACCCCGGCGTACTCGGGAGCGGCGGGACCGTCGGGGTTGATGCCCTGCCCCTGCCGCAGATTCAGCGGCCCGAGGTGCAACTGGCACCGGTGGCGGCCGGCAGGGGCTACGGCCTGGTTCTGGGAGCCGGGAACAGCGGTGTGCGCGGCCTGGCCATTTACGGCTTCGGGACGGATGTCAATTCCAACGGCCTGATCCTCGTCAATGGTGCGGGTACCAACGCCCTGATCGAACAGAACATTCTTGGTGCTTCAGCCACCAGTTTTACTGCCCCACCGCTGCAAGGCCCCGGCTCCAATGTCAACATCACAGGCAGCAATGGCATGTTGCGCAATAACCTGATCGGTTTCTCACGTGGTAATGGTGTTCGTTTCGGCAGCACAGCCTGGCAGGTTTATGGCAACGAAATTTACGCTAATGGTGCTGGTTCGGCGGATAATCTGTGGGGATATGGAGCCACTGGCCTTGTCATCCGGGGTAACCGGATTGCCAATGCGGCCTCTGGCGGGTTTGACGGGTTGACTGCCTCAAGCTTCGTGAACAATACCGTTACCGGCAATGGTCAGGCCGTTACCAGCCCGGAGGATTACGGGGTCTCCGTAGTCGGCAACGGCTCTGTTTTCAGCAAGAACATTTTCTTCGGCAATTTGGGACAGGGAATACTGGTCTACAGCAATGTGCTACCCACCTCACTCAACAACCGTATCAGCCAGAACCGCATGTTCAACAATGGCAAGCTCGGGATTGATATAACCAATGTCACCGACACGGCTGGCAATGGTGTGACCCTGAACGATGCCAATGATACCGATGCCGGGCCTAACAGCGCACTCAACTTTCCGCAGTTCAGCAGTGCCGCACTGGTCGGTACCGACCTGATCCTGCAGGGTTGTGCCCCTGCCGGTGCCACCATCGAGCTGTTCGAGGCCGATGTTTCCCCCACTTCAACCTCCGGTGTGAGTGCCGGTGCCAACCAGCTCGGCATGACACAGGATTACGGTGAAGGCGAGCGCTACCTGCTGACCCTGACTGAAGGGGTGGGTGAGGACAGCGTTACCACGCCGGTGGACTGCAGCACCCTGACGGATACCGATGGCAACAGTGCTGTCGGCATGAGCCCGTTTCAGTGGACGGTTCCCCTGCCGGCGGATGTGGTGCTGGGCGACAGGCTGACGGCAACGGCAACACGCAGTGCAACAGGCACCTCTGAATTTTCCCCGGCTACCCCTGTTCTGAAGTACTCCGCTCCTGTTGTCAGAACAACGCCACCAGTCTACGCAGTCTGCAAATCGACCAAGGTGGAACAGTTGGATGCCTTTCAGTATGCAACGGCTACAGGTTCAGGTGCTGCAGGTGTTCCGAGTCTGAATTATACGGCACCTGCCGGTTCCAACCGTTTCATGCTGGTTATGTTGAGCATGGAGCGTGACCATGCTCCCTTAGATGCACGGGGTGATAATTTTGAAACAGACCCCGGCGTGACTTTCCCTGATGTGACATTTGGTGGTACTTCCCTGCCGAGGCTGGCCTATTCAGTGGACTCTGCCGGTGCAACCTCCAACTTTGGTGATGCGGAAATTTCTCGCAGCTATTATGTATATGGTTTGTTTGACCTGAGCATTCCGGCCGGTGAGCAGTTGCTGGCGGTTTCAGGCATCAATTTGCCAGCCAGTGCCGGTGATGAGGCCATATTGACGGTTGCCACCTTTGCCAATGTGGGTGCATTCAACCCGTCACCGTCAACCGGCTTTATTGACCGCAATGCGCCATTCAGTGCTGAACTGACCACATCGCCTGTCCATGCCAGCCAGCCACCGGGTACAACATCAGCAGATAATATGCTGTTTGCGTTCGGTACCTCTTCCAGACCGGAAACGCTGACGATTGGAGCGGGTTGGAACAAACTGGTGGAAATACCGCTCACCAACCTGAATGGGGCTTATGCCACGGCTGCGGGGCGCATGAACGGGCCATTCACTGAGAATGATGGCCATACACTGTTGATACAGGCCATTCAGGGGGTTACAACAGCTCAGACGGCAAGCTTGAGTAGTTCGGCGACCAACCTGCAAAGTCTGTCCCTGCATGCCTATCAGATGGTTGCACATGGCTGTGATTACGGTGATGCGCCTGCCAGTTATGGTGATGCTTACCACTCACAGAGTTGGAGTCGCAGAATCGGTGCACAGCGGGGGGATGCTGAAACGGCAACGCCGACGGATGCCAATGCTGCGGGTGATGACAACAGCAAGCTGGATGATGAAGATGGTGTGACCATTCCCCCTCTGGTTGTGGGGCAGTCAGCCACTATGGACGTCAATGTGTCCGGTACTGCTTATCTGAGTGCCTGGATTGACTGGAATGGCGATGGTGATTTTGCTGATGCCGGTGAACAGGTTGCCACTGATTTGCAGGACGCCGATGCGGATGGAACCATCCCGATAAGCGTTAATGTACCGGCCACGGCAGCAACCGGCCAGACTTATGCCCGTTTCCGCTGGTCGATCAATACCGGAGCGGCTCCCAATGGTTGGGCTTCTTACGGTGAGGTCGAGGATTATGCCGTCAGAGTAAGCAATCACTATCAACCTGTGCTGCCGGCGCAGCAATGCGAGGTCAGTGCTGCTGGGTGGAACTTCAACTTCACGACGGATTTTACCGGTGAGTCCAGTTATCGTCTGGATTATGCCGGAACTGGCTGGACTTACGATGGTGACGGGATCCCGCAGCGCTCTCCGACTCAGGCTCCTGATTCAGTGTTGACACTGGGCCCGTATGATAAACCGGCAGAGCTGCGCAACAATCCGATCAGTGATGGTCGTGGTGAAACCTGGTTGCTGGTCAGCCGTTTTGAAGCAACCCCTTCAACTCCCCAGAGTATCCTCTTTGAGGATCGTGCGGGAGGGGATCATGACGTGTTTGCTGTCATTGATTCCGCCGGCAATGTACTGGGTCGTTACCCGGCGTCTGGTTCGGACAATGTCAACAATACCAGCGCGAACGGATCGGAGATCACGCTCAACTTCACCATGCCGGCTGATGGTGTGGTCTACACTCATATCTGGGTGAGTGATTTCGGGGTGGGCTTTGGCTACCACTATGCCAGTACCTGCCGGCAGGATTACTCGGACAGCCCTGTGGATGGTGCTGCGTTGCCATCAGGCTCGACAGCAGCCTATGGTGTGGCAACCCACGCCATTGTCAGTGGTGTGCAGCTGGGGGCGACAATTACCAATGACACCAGCGCTGTTGAAAATGCGGATAATGCGTCTGACGACGGTGTGGCAATCTTCCCGGTTCTCACCAAAGGCGACACCAGCTACAGCATCCCGGCAGCCGGCATCAGCGGTACCGGTGTGGGTACGCTTTATGCCTGGATTGACTTTGACGGCAATGGCCGCTTTGACAGTGACGAGTTTGCTTCGGTGGCTTTCAATAATGGTACCAGTGATCCGCTGACATTCGGTGGGTTTGGTTCGGTCACGGCCAATGGCAGTACCTATGCCCGCCTCCGCCTGACGACGGATACGCTGACCAGTGCGGATGCCGCTACTGCAGCTGTTGATGGTGAGGTTGAGGATTATGCCATCACCGTGAACAATTACTATCAGCCCGCACTGCCGACAAAGCAATGCGAGGTGAGTGCCACCGGATGGAACTTCAGTTTCTCTCCGGATTTCAGTGGGGAGCCCGACTTCCGCCTGAACTATGCCGGAACCGGCTGGGTCTATGATGCTGATGGCATACCGCGCCGCAACATGGCATCGGTACCCAACTCGGTGCTGACACTGGGACCGAAACAGAAGCCGACGGAGTTGCGTAATAATCCGGTCAGTGATGGCCGTGGTGAAACCTGGCTGCTGGTGAGCCGTTTTGAGGCAGAGCCGTCAAGCACCCAGAGCATTACCTTCGAGGATGATTCGCAGGAGGATCATGATGTGTTCGCTGTCATCGATTCTGCCGGCAATGTACTGGGCCGTTACCCGGTGTCTGGTTCAAACAATGTCAACAATACCAGCGTGGACGGATCAGAGGTCACACTCAGTTTCATCATGCCGGCTGATGGTGTGGTTTATACCCATATCTGGCTCAGTGATTTCGGGGTGGAATTCGGCAATCATTACGCCGATACCTGCCGGCTGGATTATTCAGACGCACCGGCTGATGGTGCGGCATTGCCGTCAGGCGCAACGGCGGCCTATGGCGTGGCAACCCATATCATCAATGGCACGAAACTGGGTGCCATGATTACGGATGAAGCCAGCGCGGTTGAAAATGCGGATAATGCGTCTGACGATGGTGTAGCAACCTTTCCGACCCTCTCTTCGGGTAGTACCAGCTACAGCATTCCCGCCGCCAGTCTCAGTGGCACGGGTGCTGGTACGCTCTACGCCTGGATCGACTTTGATGGTAATGGCAGCTTCGACAATGATGAATTCGCTTCGGTCGGATTCAACAATGGCGCCAGCGGTCCGCTTGCTTTCAGCGGCTTTGGTTCGGTAACGGCCAGTGGCAACAGCACCTATGCCCGTTTCCGCCTGACCACGGACACGCTGACCGGTACGGATGCTGCTACTGCAGCCGGTAATGGAGAAGTTGAGGATTATGCGTTGACCCTTGGTGCAACGGTCTCTTGCAGCAATCCGGTCGAATCCGTTAATACGGATATCACCATGGCAACCCTGCTGGCGGGTGGAACGGTTACCCTGAATGGTGTCAATGTTTCTGTCAGCACGACCGGACGTGCCGAGTCGTTTACGACCGATGGTGTTATCCAAAGTGGCGCTTTTCTGAATAAGGATTGGGACGTTACTACGTCATCCATCACCTACCACTTCAGTCAGGCCATTTCCCGTTTCGAGGCGACCTTTGATGCCCATCATGATCAGGAGCGGATTACCTTCAGTCATCCAGCGAGTACGGTTATTAACCGTATGAACTCCACAGGTGGCCTGGCTCCTTCCATCATGAGTCAGGCCACCCTGATCAATGGGGGGCTGGAGCTGCGTTCCAATTTGACCGACCAGAATCCGGGGACTTCATCCGAAGCCTTTGGCTCCAAGGCAACGGTTATCTGGAATTTCCCGGTGCCGACACAAAGCCTGACCATTACGGTGGCTGGCAGCAGTCAGGGGGGAGCGGTGACAATCACCTCCGGTACTGTCAGCGCAACCAACTACAACGGGACCATTATTGATGGTGCCTTTAAATTTACGACCTGCACCTCATCCTGTGGTGCCATGGATCTGTCTGCCATCAGCAATCCGGTTCTGGGTAATCCGGTTCCCTGGGGAAATACCGGGATCACCGGTACCTTCACCAAAATTGGTAGTGGACAAAATGTGAATAGCTGCTCAGCTTACAATCTGGGCAAGGTCAATGCGGCCACGGTCGGTATGGGTACTGCCGATCAGCAGTCACCCGGTGGTATCGGTTACCGATACCAGCTGACCTTCAGTGAGCCGGTTACAAACCTGGAGCTGGGTCTTTCATCGCTGGTCAAGACGGCCCTGATCAATACCATCTATGGTTATGGTGAAGCGGTACGCCTGACCTTCAATCTGGAAGGTGGCGGTACCCATACCCTGACCTCCGGTGATGTAAGCAATCTGAGTCGGGTTTCCCGGTCCGGAAACAGTTTCCAGGCGACGACCATGCAGAATGGTTCCTTTGATGTCAAACTGCCAGCGGGTGTCAAGGTGCTCTCTGTCGTTTTCGAGGCTTATGATACGGAACTGAACCCTGCCAACTGGTTCTGTGGCAGCTCTGCTTCCAATGGCATCCTGCTCACCAGCGTGAATGCCTGTGTGGTTGCTGCGCCGGCCAATCCGGCCTGGGCCGTTACCAAGGCGACGGACAGTACACCTTCCAGGGCTGGCGATACGCTGGATTACACCTTCACGCTGGCCAATACCGGTGATCAGCCCATCTCGAACATCGTTGTGTCCGACCCCAGATGTGCGGCCACGCCGGTACTGCAGAGTGGTGATACGCTGGCCAACAACATCCTGGATGTTGGCGAGACACACATCTACGCCTGTACGTCAGCGGGGATCACCCAGGCTGAAGTGGATGCCGGTGTGGTCAACAATACCGTGACGGTCAGCGGCGTGCCGGCCAGTGGAACCCTGGCCAATGCCACCGACTCCGTTGCCACACCGGTTGTTGCACCGCTGGTCTGCGTGGGTGTTCCTGTGACTACCCTGCAGGGTGCTTATGTCAACGCTGGCAACGAGTATGTACTGACAGAGGATCAGATCAATCAGAAGGGCTTTGTCTGGTCGGTCCAGAAGATCGATCTTGCCCTGCCGTTTGATATTGAGCTGGCGGTTTATCTCGGCAAGAATACTGGCATCAATCCCCTGACCGGCCTGGATGCCGGTGCTGATGGTCTGGCTTTCATTCTCCAGAATGACCCGCGCGGTGTCAGCGCTGAAGGCTTCTATGGTGGTGGCATGGGGGTCGACGGAGCGGCCAACCTGAGCCTGCTGGGGATTACCGAACAGGCAATCAGTCCCTCTGTCACGATCGAGTTTGATACATTCGATAACAGCCCTTTCCAGAGTACGGGTGATATTGTTGCCGACCATACCGGAATTTATCTGAATGGTGACGTTTACCAGCCGGATCCTGCCAATACCCTGTTGGCGGCAACACCGATCGGTGAGGTTGAGGATGGCCGTTACCATATTGCCCGTTTTGTCTGGGATCCGACCACCTGGCAGTTGCAGTACTATCTGGATGGTACCCAGCTGGCTTCCCTGAATCCCAACCTGATGGGCCATCTGGGTGGTCGTTATGTCCGGTTCGGTTTGTCTGCGGCAACCGGTGCGTCAAAGAACGAACACAAGGCGTGCTGGGTAAAACCGCCAACGATGACTGCAGGGGGGTATACCATCTCCGGCACGGTGTTCGAGGATATCCACTACGGTGGTGGTGCCGGGCGTGACCTTGCCAGTGCCGGGACACCGGTTCCCAATGCGACAGTCGAGTTATATGATGCGGCGGGGAATCTGCTTGCGACCACGACGACTGCTGCGGATGGCACTTACCGTTTCACTGAACTGAAAAAGCGTGATCCGATAAAACCGATGGGTATTTACTTTGTGCGTGTGGTCAACCGCTCGGTGTTTTCAACCCATGCCGGTGTTGGTGGCTATGAGGTGGGTGTGCAGACTTTCCGTACACAAAAGCTGGATAGTGATACGGTGCCGGTTGCCGTTACCAATGAAGTGGGGGGCAGGTTCCCTGATCAAGTGGACCGGTCAGCCAACAGCGGTACGGAAAAGCTGAATACGCTCTATGTCGTCGGTACCGATTTCACGCTTTCAGGTGGCGGCTATGCCCAGTCCGTCGCACAGGTCAACATTACCGATGCTGACGTATCAGGGGTGGACTTCGGGTTCAACTTCAATACGGTGGTCAATACCAATGGTAACGGCCAGGGTTCATTGGCCCAGTTCCTGATCAACAACATCAATCTGGACAACAGCATGCTGAACCAGGACCTGCCGGTCAGCATTGATGGCGACTATGTCACGGGTGACAGTGTGGCGGTATTCATGATTCCGCCCGCCCTGCTGACCGGATCGGAGGCCATCATCACGCCCACGACCCTGTTGCTGGTGGATAAAGCCCGTACCAAGATCGATGGCCGGCTTCAGGCGTTGCTCCAGGGCAGCGGAACCATTGTGCTGGATGGTGCCGGGGCCGGTTTCTCCGGTCTGGCGTTTGATGTTGCTGCCGAGGATTCGGTCGCGCGTGAACTGCTGATCCGGAATTTCGGCGGCTCCGGGCTGGTGATCTATGGCACGGGCAGCAGCGGTGGCCAGGGTATCCAGGTTCTGGATTCTGCCATTCAGGATAATGGTGGGTATGGCGTGAGTCTGACCAGTGGAGCCAGAGGCAATCATCTGCTGCGCAACAGTCTGTTCAACAATGGCTGGGCCGGTATCGCCAGTCAGGGCGACCGTGATAACACCTTCAGCCAGAACAGCCTGTTCAACAACGGCCAGCTGGGCATTGATCTGGGAGCGGATGGCGTGACAGCCAACAGCAGCTCGGATATCTGGCTTGACTATCCGGATGTGACCGGCGGGTCTGTCAGTTCCAATGGCAGCAACCTGCTGGCTTACGACTTTGACCTGAATGTACCGCTGAATGCCAATGGCTATCGGGTTGAGTTTTTCAGCAATCCGACCGTTGATCCCAGTGGACATGGTGAGGGCCAGCTGTATCTGGGGTCTATTGACATTGATCCTTCGGGTACGGGTCCACAAAACTTCAAGGGTAGTGCAACAGCCCTGCAACCGGTGCCTGAAGATGCCAATATTGCGATGACCCTGATCGAGAAAACCGGCTCCAATACACTGGGAAGCACGTCCGAGTTTTCCGGGGTCCGGAATGGCGGCCTGTCGGTGTGCATGGATGTTCTGGACAGCAGCTCCACCTGGCCTGATGTTACCCTGCTGGAAAATACCCAGACTGTTTCCTATCTGGAAAGTGTGGATGCCGATGGTAATCCGATTACCTACATCATCAGTGGCGGCGTTGATGGCAGTGCCTTCGCCATTCTGGACCCGGCCCCCGGTGCCCTGCTGGATTGCAGTACCCTGGTGTTCAAGTCCGATGGTGATGACGATGTCATCGTGACGCGCAGTCTGGGAACCTATCGGGCTGCGGGTACGGCGTCCGGCCTGCCAGGTGACTTTGAGCTGCCTCAGGACAGTGGTCTGGACAACGTATACGAACTGACCCTGACCGCCATTGATGTACACGGTAATTCCGTGACACGCGATCTGAAGGTGACCGTACAGGACGTCAATGAAGTACCGATGATTACCACACCGGCCCATATTGAAGTGCAGGAAGGTCATCAGACGACGGTTGTTGATGTTCAGTCATGGGATCCTGATGCGGGTGATGTGGAAGGTAGTGGCCTGAGCTATGCCCTCACGGGCGGCAAGGATGTCAAACAGTTTGTCATTGATCCGGTCAATGGTGTGCTGCAGTTTGTTCAGGAGCCTGATTTTGAAAATCCGTTGGACAGCAATACCGACAATACCTATGACGTGATCGTGACAGTTTATGACGACCAGGGTCTGGCTGGCAGTCGTACCCTGTCAGTGGTGGTGACGGATGACAGCAGCACTGACGGTGTGCAGCTGCGTGCCCGTGTCCTGCTACAAGGGCCCTATGATGCCACTACCGGTCTGATGGCAGACGATCTGCGTGAAAAAGGCTATCTGCCGGTTTACCAGCCTTATCAGGTTGCACCCTTTGCCTATCCGGGCAATGAGGCCATCAATCTGGATCTGGCCACCCTTACCGGCCCGGATGCCATCGTCGACTGGTTGCTGCTGGAGCTGCGTGCGGTGGATAATCCGGACCAGATCGTGGCCAGCAAGGCAGTACTGCTGCAGCGTGATGGTGATCTGGTTGATGCCGGTACGGGTAGCGGTGTTCATGGTTTCGGCAGCCTTGCGGGAGGCAACTATTATGTGGCCGTCCGGCACCGTAACCATCTGGGTGTCATGACAGCCAGCCCCGTGGCCCTGAATGGAACCGTGCAGCTGGTGGACTTCAGCCGTCCTGCCCTGGCCGTTGCGGGTACGGACACCCGGCTGGAAAGCACGGATCTGGCCCTGTTGTGGGCGGGTGATATCAATCATGACCAGCGGATTGCTGCCATGGGTACCCGCAATGACCTGATGCGGCTGCTGGGTACGGTGTTGACCGGTCCCCGGAACCAGCTTTTCAACAGCAGTTTCCGTCAGAATGGTTATCTGGATGCTGATATCAACATGGATGGTACGGCCCTGTTTGCCGGCCCCGGCAATGATGCCAACCTTCTGACCGGCAATGTGTTGATGCACCCTGCCAACAGCGAGTATCAGGGGAACTTCATGATTCAGGGCATGATTCCCTGACCACCAGGTACAGCCCTCCGTGCGGATGATCGGAGGGCTTCACAACCGGCGGGCCACCTTTTGACGGTGGCCCGTTTTTGTGTATGGTCTGTGCCGTCATATTCGCTAGAATGGGCATGTATGGCTTTATGACTGGCCAGTATTGTTTTCAGGTTTGCAAGCCGGGGGATTGATCATGGATGCAGGTTCGATAAGAACTGACTACCTTAAAGACGGACTGGAGCGGGACGGGCTGGAGCAGGATCCGTTCCGGCAGTTCGAGCGCTGGTTCATCCAGGCGCTGGATGCTGATGTGGCAGAGCCGAATGCCTTGCAGCTGGCGACGGTGGCACCGGATGGCAGGCCGGGGTTGCGCACGGTGCTGCTCAAGTCGTTTGATGAGCAGGGCTTTGTTTTTTTCACCAACTATGGCAGTCGCAAGGCGAAGCACATGCGCCAGCAGTCGCAGGTGGCGCTGCTGTTTTTCTGGAAGGAGCTGGAACGTCAGGTTGAAATTGCCGGACTGGCGACTCCGGTAAGCCGTGAGGCGTCGGAGAGCTATTTTCACAGCCGCCCGCGTGGCAGTCAGCTGGGTGCCTGGGTTTCGGCGCAGAGCAGCATCATTCCGTCACGTACCGTCCTGGAGGAGCGGCTGGAGCAGTTGACCGGCCAGTACCAGGATCGGGAGATTCCCCTGCCGGATTTTTGGGGTGGGTATTGTGTCCAGCCGGAGCGTTTTGAATTCTGGCAGGGGCGTCACAACCGCCTGCATGACCGTTTTGAATACCGCCTGCAGCCGGGTTCGGATCAATGGGTGATCAATCGCCTGTCACCCTGAAGCGGGAACGCAATGCTGGTTCTGTTGTCGGACTGTAACAACGATTGAAAACCCTGTGGAATTTTTGAGTGCCGCTAGCTAAGCTTGGCGGCTTTTTGAGGTGAAAAGTTAACGTGATGAGCATAATGTCTGTCCGGATACTGCTGGTGGGTCTGATGTTATCCTCGGTTTCGGCCTGTAGTGAGAGTGATTCAGCCACCCCCAAGAGTAATCCATATGATCTGGGGTTTGTCGCTCAGGAGCTGGTGCGGGAAGGGGGAAGCAACTGTCTGGACCCGCAAGCTGCCCAGAAGCAGGATGGCGCATCCGGGCAGGCAGATGCCGGTGGCAGCCATGACGAATTGTGCGCCAGAGTGACGTTTTCCTGGCCTGAAATCCGTTCGGCCTCCAGTCCCGAGCTGGCGCTCAAGCTGAATCAGTATATACAGAATGCCTTGCAGAACAGTTTCGAGGATGAGGTGTCGACCACACCTGCAACGGTGCAGGGGCTGGAGGCTTATGCCAATGGCTTCATTGAGAATTACAAGCAGGACGGTAATGCCTTCAGCAGTTGGATGCTGGAGCGCAGGATGGAGATTATTTTCACCACCGAGCAGCTGATTTCCTTTGCCTTGAGTGAGGATGGTTACACGGGCGGGGCGCACCCTTTCAGTGGCGTGAATTACTCCGTCATCAACCTGCAGACCGGCACCCCGGTTTCACTGGCTGATTTGCTGAATCCCGGCTTTGAGGCACCCCTGAACGTGGCGGGAGAGAAGGTGTTTCGCCGGGTACGTGATATTCCGGACTCCGAAAGTCTTGATGAGCAGGGATTCTCGTTTGAAAACAGCGTGTTTGCCCTGAATGACAATTTTGCGGTACTCAAGGAAGGGTTGCGCTTCCGTTTCAACAGTTATGAAGTAGCAGCCTATGCCATGGGGCCTACTGAACTTCTCCTTCCCTATGAGGATATTCAGGCCCTGATCCGGCCTGATGGGCCGTTGGGCCATGCAGAATAACGGGCTGTTATTGTGCATTACCTGAGTGACCCGGAAAAGATTAACACCCAGGTTTGGGAGCGTATCCGTGAGCTGGCTGTACTGGACCGGTTTTCCAGTGAGGAAAAGCAGCTGGTATTGCACCTGATCCGGGAGTGCGGTGATCCGTCCCTGGCGGAGCGCATTCATTTCAGTCCGAATGCCATTGAGGCCGGAAAAAATGCCCTCAAAAACTATGCCTATATCCTTTATGACTATGAAACTGTCCGTTGCGGTCTGGATCAGGCCCTGCTGACGCAGGAGCCCATGAGCTTTGTGAACAAGGCCCTGGTTATTTCTCTGGCCAAGGCCAACAAACAGACGCGTGCCATGGCCTCCATCAGCCAGTGGAAGAAATACAGCAAAGGTTGCATCGCCCTGTTTGGCAAGTCCGGCTCAGCCTTGTGCCAGCTGCTGGAGTTGCTGCGGGCCAGGGAAATGGAATCCCCTGCCCTGGTGATTGCCACCAATGCCGGATTTGTGAATGCCGAGGCGTGCAAGCAGGCCCTGATTGAGGGGTTTGACGAGCTGAAAGTGGAGTTCATTGCCATAGAAGGTACTTACGGAGGTGTCTCCCTCGCTTCCACTGCCATGAATGCACTGCTGATGCTGCAACGCGAAACCTACGTCTGAGTATCCGGGGTTTCTGTAAAAAGGCGGGAGGGGCAGGAAAAACTGCCCCTCTTTTTTTGTTTTCAGCCTGCACTCATTTTGAGCTACGGCGTCTGCCAAACCAGAACAGGCCCAACAGCATGGCAATCAGTCCGAACGGGCCGAAGACCGGTATGTTGCGGTTGCGTGTACTGACGAGTGGATTATAGCGTTGATCGGTTTCAAGACCTTCAGCATTGGCTTTGGCAATTTCCTGGCCATCCGTTATGCCATCTCCATCGGTATCGGCAATAAGCGGGCTGGTGTGATAGCTGTCAACTTCCAGGCCATCAGGCAGGCCGTCACCATCGGTATCCGGGTTGTTGGGGTCGGTTCCCAGCGATGCTTCTTCTGCATCACTCAGACCATCCCCATCGCTGTCAAGCCCGGCAATGTTTCTGATGCAGAGGGTGGCACCAGGATAACTGGTACCGCATGCCTCCCCGGATGAGCCGGCGGCAAGGTTGGAGTTGTCAGTCAGCATGCGCCCGTTGTTGCCGGCCAGACCGCTGGTGGAAATGTTAACTGGTAGATCAACCGTTGCATCAATTGCAACGGTATATGATCTATAGCAGTAGTTTGGAGAATTTGAAAGAATAAACTTTACACTGGGCAGGCTTGATATTTTTCAGATTAATTAATACCCAGGGATGAGGGTGTGCTTTTTTCTAGCACTTCTCCAGCCGGGCAAAGGCCAGTACCAGCCATTTGCGTCCGGCTTGCTGAAAATTGACCTCGACCCGTGCATGGCTGCCGCTGCCTTCGGCATTGAGGATCACGCCTTCCCCGAATTTTTCATGCCGTACCGACTGACCGATATTGTAGCCGGATTCCGTCTGGGCAAAGGCATGAGGGGAGCGCTTCGGCGTGTTTCTGGAGCCGGAGGCGTGATGGCTGGTCTGCCAGGTCTGAACTTTGGGGCGGACCTCCTCCAGCAGTTCCGGTGGCAGTTCGCGCAGGAAGCGTGAAGGGGCATTGAAACGGGTCTGGCCGTGCAACTGACGCTGCTCGGCGTAACTGATGACCAGCAGCTGTTCGGCACGGGTAATGCCGACGTAGCACAGACGGCGCTCTTCCTCCAGCCGTCCCGGTTCGTCTACGGACATCTGGTGGGGAAACAGGCCCTCTTCCAGACCGCACAGAAATACCAGCGGGAATTCCAGCCCCTTGGCCGAGTGCAGGGTCATCATCTGCACGCAATCCTCACCGGCTTCACCCTGTCCTTCACCCGCTTCCAGCGCAGCATGAGACAGGAAAGCCGACAGCTCATCCATGTCAGGCATTTCCTCGACCTGGACCTGCACATAGCTCCGGGCTGCACTGATCAGCTCATTGAGGTTGTCGACCCGGGCCTGACCCTGTTCGCCTTTCTCTCTGGCCCGAAAGTGATCCTTGAGCCGGGACAGTGAGACCACGGCTTCCACCTGTTCAGCCAGCGGGATACCGTGAATGTCCTGGGCCATGCGTTCGATCAGCTGGATGAAGTGGCCAATGGCACTGGCTGCCCGTGGGGTGAACTCGCCGGAATCCACCGCTTCCCTCGCGACTTCCCACAGCGAGCGGTTTTCCGTGCGGGCAATCTGGCGCAGCAGGTCCACGGTGCGTTCACCGATCTGGCGCGGCGGATGGTTGACGATGCGCTCAAACGAGGCATCATCTGCCGGGTTGATGGTCAGGCGCAGATAGGCCAGCGCATCCTTGATTTCAGCCCGTTCAAAAAAGCGCAGCCCGCCATAAACACGGTAGGGGATGCGGTTTTCATTGAATGTGCTTTCAAACACCCGTGACTGGGCATTGGAGCGATACAGCACTGCCACTGCGGAGCGCAGTCCGTCATCATCCACCCACTGACGGATGCGCCCGGCGATGTAGCGTGCTTCATCAATTTCATTGTAGGCGGCGTAAACCAGAATCGGCTCCCCTTCCTGTCCATCGGTCCAGAGGTTTTTGCCCAGCCGGCCCCGGTTGTGGTCGATCAGGCTGTTGGCCGCCTTGAGGATGGTTTCGGTGGAGCGGTAGTTCTGCTCCAGGCGGATGGTTTCGCAATCGGGAAAGTGGCGGGTGAAATTGCGGATATTTTCGATTTTGGCCCCGCGCCAGCCATAGATGGACTGGTCGTCATCCCCGACGGCAAACACCGGAGTTCGGTCACCGGAAATCAGGCGCAGCCAGGCATACTGCAGGGCATTGGTATCCTGAAATTCATCGACCAGAATATGGCGGAAGCGGTTGCGGTAGTGTGCCTGCAGTTCCTTGTTGTCACGCAGCAGCTCCAGCGAGCGCAACAGCAGCTCGGCAAAGTCCACCACGCCATTGCGCTGGCAGGTTTCTTCATAAGCGCTGTAGACCCGGATCATCTGGCGCAGGGCCGGATCACCCCGGTCATCCAGATGCTGCGGACGTGAGCCATCGTCCTTGCGCGCATTGATAAAGCCGACCAGCTGACGGGGTGGCCAGCGGTTTTCATCCATGTCCAGTGCTTTCATGATGCGCTTGACCATGCGCAGCTGATCTTCACTATCCAGAATCTGGAAGGTCTGGGGCAGGTTGGCTTCGCGCCAGTGCATGCGCAACAGCCGGTGTGCCAGTCCGTGAAAGGTGCCGACCCACAGGCCGCCAACCTGCATGTTGAGCAGCTCCTGAATCCGCCCGCGCATTTCCGAGGCCGCCTTGTTGGTAAAGGTCACGGCCAGAATGCTCATGGGGGACAGGCCCTCGACTTCCACCAGCCAGGCGATACGATGTACCAGTACACGGGTTTTACCACTGCCGGCCCCGGCCAGGACCAGTATGGGTCGGGTGGGTGCAGAAACGGCCATGCGCTGCTGCTGGTTGAGCTTGTCCAGAATCGGGGATACGTCCATGGGTTCGGGTATTGTGTCAGTTTGAATGCCGACAGCAAACATAACACACTTGAGGGGGGCTGTGGCGGGTATCCGGGCGCTTTGCCGGATACCCGGGGAACAGGGTGCAGAACCTACCAGTGGGGGCGGTAGGGACGGTAGGGGCGATAGGGGCGATAGGGGCGATAGGGGCGATGGTAAGGCCGGTAGTTGCGATAACCGTAGCGAGGGCCATAGTAGCCATAGCTATTGCCGACAATGGCGCCAAAACCCATGGAAATGGAGGTACGGCCATGGTCGCTGGCGGAAATGGCAAGGCTGGTCGGTCCCGGAACAACCATCATGCTGCCGGCAATATCCCGCGGACTGGGGCCATAGCCGGGGGGCGCGCAACCCTGCAATACTGCTGCCGCCGCCAGCAGTCCGCTCAGGGTGATGAGGTTTCTGGTTTTCATTTTCATGCTGAGGTCTCCACGCACAGTTCAGGTACTTCAAGACATCTGCTTAGACCCGTCACAGTCAGTTCCGGTTCAGTGTTTTCATCCGGATGGGTAATCCATGCACTTTACCGGTGATTCAGGGGGGTTGGTCCCGGCCCTGCTGTCCGGCAGGGACGGGTAACGGCATGCTGATGGCTTCTGCCGTTGATTTCCGGAGTGTGTTCCCATGAAAACCATGCACTGGTTGGCTTCCCTGCTGCTATTTTGCCTTGGTCTGGTACTGACCGGCGATTCAATTGCCGCCGAACCCCTGCAGATTACGCTGACTCAGGCGCTGGATCAGGATTGTGATGGTGTGGCCGAGGGTGCTGCTACCACCATGATTGCACCGGGTGCCTGCCTGTCCTACCGGATTATGCTTGAAAACCACAGCGGGCGGTTGCTGAAAAACCTGAATCTGAGCGCCCTGATTCCGCAGCATACCCGCCTGCGGCAGGTGCCGGCATGGCTTGATCATGCACCGGTACAGGTGCTGACACAGGATGAGCATGGCCTGCTGATCCGCCTGGATTCACTGGCACCGGGGGCGACAAACCGGCGGGTACTGGTCTATGGGGTCAGGGTATTGTAAAACGAAGCCATGATGCGGGTATTTTGAGCGGTTGCAGGACTTCCCCTGAGTCTGCCATCCGGCATACCATGCAGGTTTTGTCCGGGGACAGGTGCAATGGGATTGCTGTGGTGGATGACAGGTGCGTTGGCTTCGTTCTGCCTGATGGCGATTGGCGGGCGTGAACTCAGCAGCGCCGTGGATACGTTCCAGATCCTGTTTGTGCGCAGTGCGATCGGATTGCTGGTGGTCATGACGATCATTCTGTCCCTGCGCCAGTACCAGCTGTTCCAGACCCGGCGTATCCGGCTGCATCTGGTACGCAACCTGTTTCATCTGGGCGGGCAGTATGGCTGGTTTCTGGGCATCGGGTTGATGCCACTGGTTCAGGTGTTTGCAATTGAGTTCACCGTTCCATTCTGGACTGCGATTATTGCCGCCCTGTTCCTGCACGAGCCCCTGAGCTGGCGCAGGTCACTGGCCATTCTGCTGGGGTTGACGGGGGTTGCCATCATTGTCAGGCCCGGTGCCGATATTCTGCAGAGCGCCTCCCTGATTGTGCTGCTGGCGGCCATCGGCTATGCCATCTGCCACTCGGCCACCAAGGCACTGGCCCGGACAGACAAACCCCTGACCATCCTGTTCTACATGTGCATCATCCAGCTGCCGCTGGCCCTGGTGCTGGCTTTACCTGAATGGCGGCCCATTCAGGGCTGGAGCTGGTTCTGGCTGGTGATTGTGGGCCTCTCGGCCCTGTCAGCCCATTACTGTCTGACCCGTGCCATGCAGGAGGCAGAGGTCGGGATTGTGGTCACGCTGGATTTTCTGCGTCTGCCCCTGATCGGTCTGGTGGGGGTCATGCTGTATGGTGAATCGCTGGAGTGGTCGCTGCTGATCGGGGGATTACTGATGCTGGCCGGGAACTGGCTGAATATATCCCGGCCCGCACCGATCAGAGACTGATGAATTAACGGGAAAAAATTAGATGATAAAAAAATACCTGCCGGGTTATGTATTGGCATTGGCCGGTCTGGGGGCCTGCAGTCTGCCTGTCAGTAGCACTGGAAATTCGGCGCTGCAGGTGCTGGATTATCACGTGATTCCACGCACGGCCTTCAATGGCATCACAATAACCGAACTGTCCGGGCTGGCCTGGGATGAGGATGAGCAGCTGCTGTACGGGCTTTCCGACCGGGGTCGGATCTACCATTTTCGGCTTCGGATTGAGGATGAGCTGATCCGGGATGTCACACCGGTCTATGCAGCCCATCTGGCTGACCGCAAGGGCCGGTTGCTGTCCGGGCGGGAAAGTGATTCCGAGGGTCTGCTGGCCCTGAATGCCAATAATGGCAGAAAAGGTGATACCCAGCTGGTCATGGCTTTTGAGCGCCGGCCGCATCTGGCCCGTTTTACACCGCAGGGGCGGGAGGTGGCTGAAATTCCGGTACCGGAGCCATTACAGGCTATCAATCATTATCGCAATGACAATAATGCCCTGGAGTCTGTGGCCTGGCATCCGGAATACGGTTTCATCACCGCACCGGAGGAGCCGCTGATCGGGCAGCCCAGAAACCTCCATACACTCTATGCCCTGAAAAAACGCTGGTCGTTCATGGCCTACCCGGCCCCCAACAGTTCCATCACGGCACTGGAATTCATGCCGGGTACCCGGAGCCTGATTGTGCTGGAGCGGGCCTGGTCGGGTTTTCCCAATCCCATGGTCAACAGCCTCCGGCGGGTGCATCTGGATCGTTGCAGCGAGGCAGGGACCTGCCCGGTCGAGAACCTGCAGGTATTTTCCAGCAGTTTTTCCATTGACAATTTTGAGGGACTGACCCATATCAGGGATAATCTGTATCTCATGGTCAGCGATGATGGTGAAAATGACCTGTTGCGGACCTTGCTGACCCTGTTCAAGATCAAGTGAGTGTCATGAACCGTCAAATGCTGAAAAACCTGAGCCTGATCCTGCTGGGAGCCCTGTCCTTCTGGCTGCTGTCGCTGTTGTCGGGCGGACACCGGGCCGATGGCCGGGGCGCTGAACCGGCGCTGGTCACGGCAGCAGATCAGCTGGGCGGTGATGAAACCCGTACCATTCAGGTCTTTGAGCGCACCAGTGCCTCTGTGGTCTATATCACTACCACTGAACGGGTCGTGGACTTCTGGACCCGCAATATCAGCGAGCGCCCCAGCGGTACCGGGACCGGCTTCATCTGGGATGATCAGGGGCATATCGTCACCAATTACCATGTTGTAGCCGGTTACCGCACCGCCAAGGTGCGCCTGTCCGACCAGCGCATACTGGAGGCGGATGTTGTCGGTGTCAGCCCTGAACATGATCTGGCTGTGATCCGCCTGCGCAAGCGTGACAAGCTGCCGCCTCCGGTTGCTGTCGGGAGCAGTGATGACCTGCGGGTTGGGCAAAGCGTACTGGCAATCGGCAATCCGTTCGGACTGGACCACACCCTGACGGTGGGAGTAGTGTCCGCTTTGGGGCGCAGTATTGATACCGATGATGGTGCCATGGAAGACCTGATCCAGACCGATGCTGCCATTAATCCGGGTAACTCTGGCGGGCCGCTGCTGGACAGTTCCGGGCGTGTGATCGGGGTCAATGTGGCGATTTTCAGCCCCTCCGGTGCATCTGTCGGGATCGGATTTGCCATTCCGGTGGCTACGGTCAACCGGGTGATCCCCAGTCTGGTGCAGCATGGGCGCTATGCTCGCCTGCTGCTGGGAATCACCATGAATGACGAGGTGAGCAGCCGCATCAACCAGGGGCTGAATGCACAGGGCGTGCTGGTGCTGAAAGTGGCGCCCGGTTCTCCGGCTGAACGTGCCGGCATCCAGGGCACGGAAGTGACCCGTGATGACCAGCTGATTCTCGGGGACATCATCCAGTCCATCAACAACCTTCCGGTCAGCAGGTCCAGTGACCTTGGCAGTGTACTGGAGCGCTTCCAGCTCAATGATGTGGTCAGGGTGCAGCTGTTGCGCAATGGGACGCAGCCACTGACACTGGATGTCCGGCTGAGTCTGCAGCGTTGACTGGCGGATTTGTTGGTGTGACGGGCCTGATTCAGGCGGCACTGCTCTCCGCGGTCAGCTGTTCACAGCGGAAATGGCCGTTCCCATTCTGCCCCAGCTGTTGCGCAAGCCAGGGCAGTACAGATTCCATTTCCGCCTTGAGGGTATAGGGCGGGTTGATGACAATCATGCCACTGGCTGTCATGCCGGGTGCGTTTTCATCCCGGCTGAAACCGAGTTCAAACTGCTGGATAGCGGGAATGCCGCTGTTGCGCAGTTTTTTTTCCATGCGCCGGATACGCTCCCGCTCCACGACCGGATACCACAAGGCGTAGACACCACTGGCAAAGCGGCGTACCGCTTTGTCAAGCACGTCGGTCACGGTGTCGTAATCACGTTTGACCTCATAGGATGGATCCATCAGCATGAAGCCTCGTCGCTGAATGGGAGGCAGGAGGCCCAGTCCACCCTGAAAACCATCACCTGCCTGTACCTGGACCCGACGGTCGGTGGCAAACAACTGTTGCAGGCGGGGGGCATCCGTTGCGTGCAACTCATGCAGAAACAGGCGGTCATGCGGGCGTAACAGCTGTGCGGCAATCCAGGGCGAACCGGGATAACGCAGCAGTTCCTGTTCCGGATTCAGAACCCGGATCAGCGCCCGGTATTCCTGCAGCAGGGGGGGCAGCTCCGTTTGTTCCCACAAGCGGCCGATGCCCTGCCGGTATTCTCCGGTTTTGCGTGCCTGCATGCCATCAAGCCGGTAAGCACCGGCCCCGGCATGGGTATCGATGTAGCACAAGGGTTTGTCCTTGCGGGTCAGGTAGGTCAGGCAGCGTTGCAGGACCAGATGTTTCAGCACATCGGCAGGATTGCCGGCATGAAAGGCGTGACGGTAGCTGAGCATGTTTGATGGATTGTTCCGGTTTACGAAGTGCTGCCTGTTTCAGGGTGTTTCAGGTGCTGTTCGGCCTGTTTCAGCCAGGGTTTTTCCTTGCGCCGGTAGTAACCGGGAGCCCGTCTGCTGCGCAGCAACATTTCACGCCAGACTTCCTCTGCCTTGCTGCGCTGTCCCAGTTCGACCAGCAGGTCGGCATAACGGGCCCGCCCTTCCTCCCCCGGATAGGCGGTGGCCAGTGATTCGTATTCTTCCAGCGCCTCCTGCTTGTGTCCCAGGGCTTCCAGTGATCGGGCATAAATCAGGTGTCCATCCGGCGAGCGGAAGTTGGGATTGGCTGCAATCAGTTCGTCCAGGGTATCCACGCTGGCTTGATATTGACCGGCTCCGAACTGGGCCTGAGCCAGCTTGAGCAGGATATAGGGCTCGTCCCGGTTGGCCGGGTTCAGGGCCTGCTGGATCAGCTCGATCGCCTCGACATGAAGCCCGGCCTCCATGCACTCGTCCGCAAGCTTGAGGCGGTTTTCCAGTGTGTCGGCCAGTTCCAGCTCTTCCCGACGCTGACGCAGTTCACGTTGTGGGTCCACGGCTTTCAGGAGCTGGTTGCCAGCCCGGCGCACCCGCAGGTCACCCCGCAGGTCAGGCAGTATCTGGGTGACAAAGTAGAGCAGGCAGCCCAGTCCGGGGATGAACATGATGATGAAAATCCAGTAGGTCTCCCGCCCGGTTCTGATCACATGATAGGCGAAAGCCAACTGAATGATGAATAACAATCCCCCCATGAATGGCATGCACAATGCTCCCTTGTGTTGATTGGGCCAAACCCGGCAGTTTAGCAGTTTCCGGGGTTGTCCTTAAAAAAACATGGCCATATCCCGCCCTTTGTTGTGCATGACGGAGGGGGGAGCCGTTTGTGGCCCCCGGAATCATGGCCTCATGGCAGCAGCAGGGTGGTTCCGGTGGTTTTCCGTCCCTCCAGGTCGCGGTGCGCCTGCTGCACTTCGGTCAGGGCATAGCGTTGATGTATGGGGATGCTGACCTTGCCGCTGGCCACGATGTCAAACAGGTCTGCGGTATTGGCCTGCAGCTCGGCGTCAGCCGCCACATAGGTCATCAGGGTTGGGCGGGTGAGGTAGAGTGAGCCCTTGGCCGACAGCACACCGGGATCGAAATTCCGGATCGGGCCGGATGCATTGCCGAAGGAGACCAGCAGGCCACGTGGTTGCAGACTGTCCAGCGAACCGGCCAGGGTTGCCTGCCCCACGCCGTCGTAAACAACCGGCACCCCCTTGCCATCGGTCAGTTCCCGTACCCGTCCGGCCACATCCTCGTTCCGGTAGTTGATCACATGGGTACAGCCATGGGCACGGGCGATGTCGGCCTTTTCTTCCGAACCCACCGTGCCGATCACGGTAACACCCAGGGCGTTGGCCCACTGGCAGAAAATCAGGCCCACCCCTCCGGCTGCCGCCTGATACAGCACGGTTTCCCCGGCCTTGACCGGGTAGGTCTGTTTCAGCAGGTAACGCACAGTCATGCCCTTGAGCATCATGGCCGCAGCGGTTTCATCACTGATGCGCTCGGGCAGTTTGCTGACCCGGCTGGCCGGGATATTGCGCAGGCTGGCATAAGCCCCGATGGGGCCGGCCCCGTAGGCAATCCGGTCCCCCGGTTTCAGGTGGGTGACATGGCTGCCGGTGGCAGTGACAGTACCGGCAGCCTCCAGCCCGAGGCCACTGGGCAGCGGTACGGGATAAAGCCCGCTGCGATGATAGGTGTCAATGAAATTGAGGCCGATGGCGCTGTGTTGCACCTGAACTTCATTGGCCGCCGGGTCCGGAATGGACAGCTGCTCCAGCTGCATGACTTCCGGCCCGCCGGGGGCATGGATTCTGACAACCTGTGCATGTTGTGCATGCTGACTCATGGAAAGATCTCCGTAGGTGGTTGCGGGTTTGTGGGAATTCCATGGCACTGTAGGCACAGCTTCCTGTCTGCGTCAAACGTTTCCACCGTTTCCACATGCCCTGTGTGCGGTCAGAGCCGGTGCTTGCCTCAAACCCGGCCCTGGGTGATGATGCCTCTTTTTTTGAATCAGGAATTAACCCTGAGGAGATGCCTGATGCGTCTGCACCTGTTACCATTTTTATGCACACTCCTGTTGTCTCAGGCACTGGCAGGGGGTGATGACAGTGCCGTACCCACAAGAATTTGTGGAACCCGTACCTTTTCCGACACTGAACGTGCCGAGCGTGAAGCCCGGTTTCGCCTGGCTTATGCCGGTGCCCGTTCCGAACTGCGCACGACCTGGTCGGTGGTTAAGACTGTTACCCTCCCGGTCTGGTTTCATGTGATTTACAAGCGTGACAGTGATGGCCGGCGGCTGGGCTTTGTACCCAAGGCGGTGGTCCAGAAGCAGATTGATGTCATGAACAAGGCTTACCGGGGCAGTGGCTTTCAGTTCAGACTGGCGGGTATTTCCCGTACCGAAAACGCCACCTGGTTTGATGGCTGCATGGATGACAGCACGCTGGAAGAAAGTTTCAAGGCCTTGCTGGCAAGAAATCCGGCCAGAAACCTGAATATGTACTCCTGCAACAGTGCCTCAGGCACCCTGGGCTATGCCTACTTCCCCGCTGACGGGCCGGAGGGGGATTACCATCACGGGGTGGTACTGAAGTACGATTCACTGCCGGGTGGTGCTGATCCTTTTGGCGATGGCATTACTGCCGTACATGAGGTCGGGCATTACCTTGGACTCTACCATACCTTTGAGGGCGGCTGTTCTGTGACCGGGGACGAAGTCAGTGATACGCCTTCGGAGCGCCGTCCGGCTTTTGGCTGTGCGGTTTATCGGGACAGCTGTGGCGGTCGGGTCGGCAAGGACCCGGTGGCGAATTACATGGATTACAGTGATGACAGCTGCATGAGTACGTTCAGTATCGGCCAGATTGAGCGCATGCAGCAGCAGGTAAGTGCTTACCGGCCTGCCCTGCTGGAATGATGGGGCAGAAGGCCGAAGGTGAAGGGGAGTCCCGGCAGGCGGTCATGCCAGTGTCGGGGGATCCAGCGCCGGTACATTGCCCCGCTGCCGGAACCAGTTGATGGTTTTCAGCACTCCCTTGCGACTGACCAGCCAGCGCTCAAGCCGGGTACGGCCCGGAAACTGCATGATGGCCATGCCGATCAGGATGGTCAGCAGGCCCTGCCCCGGCAGTATCAGCATGGCCATGCCGCTCAGCAGAATCAGCAGGCCGAGCAGGTTACGCAGCAGGGTGGCGGGATGCAGCAGGATGGAGCCGTGGAATGTTTCCGGTGCACGGCTGAAATAATCGACAGGAATGCGGCACAGCAGCCAGGGCAGGCTGAGCAGTGAGAACAGGAAGACGATCAGTGAAAGGATTCCCAACCAGAAAAACAGCGGGCGGAAATCACCAAGGGCATTTATCAAGGCATCCATGGTTCCAGGCCACTCCTTATATCCAATAGTCCGGATAGTACGCGAGCACCGGTAGCAGGGAAAGGTGGGGTGGTTTTGCGCGCACGGGCAAAGTGCCCATTGACCGGGCACAGGTTGGTAGCGGTTTTGCGGCCTGCCTACCGGCGTGTCCGATTCCCTGCCAACTGGCACTCTGCGGGGTGGGATTGAGCGTGGGCCCGGTTTATAATGCCACCTGATCGGTGTCAAGACCTCCCCCTGCACTAATATTCAGTACAAGGCAGATTTGCAAATGGACATGACCATGCGTTCTGAGTCGGACAAGCGCTTTCCCTATGCTTCCATCGCCCTGTTTCTGGGGGGGCTGGCTTGGGTATTTTCCTTTTTTCTGCCGGTATTTCACACCGCTACCGACAGCATTGACGGCTACTGGGTATTTATCAGTGGCTGGATGGGGCTGGTGGTATTCCAGTTCGCCTGGCTGGCCAACCTGCTGATTCCGGCTGCGGTCATCCTCATGCACCGGGCACCGATATGGGCGGCACTGATTGCCAGTCTGGCGTTGCTGACGGCAACCCAGGCATTCTGGTTCGAGTTCATTCCCGACAGCGTGCACAGCATTCCGGTGACAGGCTTGGGTGAAGGGTTCTGGTTCTGGTATGCCAGTATTGTCCTGATGGGGATCGGTGTCTTTTTCGGCGCAGATGAAGTCGAGCCTCAGGATCGGCAGACTTATCGGGTTGAGGATGCTCTGGAAACAAAGGCTGATCTGCCTGTTGAGTCCGGATTGGTACCGGTGCAGAAAAAACCGGAAACAGTACCGGAACCGGTATGGGAGGAGGTATTGGATCGTCCGGCTGCCGTCGGGGAAAGCCATGTGGCTGCTGATGCTGTTGTCGCAGCGGTTGTGCCGGAGCATGTGGCGGTTGATCCGGTAGTGGAAGCCGTGTTTCCGGGTCAGGTTCAGGATACCCCGCCGGAAAGGCCGCCTGTTGTTGTGTCTGCACCGGATTCAGTGGTGACAGTGGAAAAAGATTCCGTGACCGTGACGGAGGATGCTCTGGAGAGGGCCGCAGTCGTGATGGCCGTCGAACCGGATGCGGGTGATAGCTTGTTGCCACTGCCGGAGGAAGCTTTGGCCGTTGATGTTGATGGTGTGCTGGATGGTGATGAGAAGCTGCAGGAGCCACTGATGCCGGTGATGGCGGAAGAGAAAGCGAAGCCCGGCAACAAAGCGGATGAGACGGCAGCATTGGTGCCAGGACCGGGACTTGTACAGGATCATCATCAGTTAGCGGAGCCGCGGCTGGCCATGGCTGACCTGGAGCGACGTTTGCGGGAGGCAGACCGGCAGTATCTGCTGCGTCAGGAGCAGGCGCGTAAAAAAGCCGGCACGGAACCGGCTTCTTCTGCAGACCCGGATGCCTGACGTGCTCAGAATTCCTCGCCGGAAGCCCCCTGCTCCATGATGCCGATGATGATATCCTTGACCGCTTCCGCCTCGGCTTTCAGCGCTGGTGGCAGGGTCTTGCCACCATAGATCATTATGTCCATGTTCAGGCTGTAAAGGCGGTATTGGCCGTCCTCGCCTTCCACCAGGGCAATTCGGCAGGGCAGATAGGCTGAAAAGGCATCACTGTAGGCGACCATGCGCATGGCGGTTTGCGGGTTGCAGAACTGGAAAATTTTCAGGAAGCGTTGTTTTTCCCCGGTTTCCAGTTCCACCTGCTCTGACAGTGGCAGTTCGCCCACACCCTTGATATTGAGTTCGTTGGCCTTGAATTTCATGGCAGACTCCACGGCTTCCGGCGTGGCGCCATCGACGACCGGGTAGACCCAGACCGTGGCGTCGGCACTGTTGCCGGTTTGCTTGAGCTTTTGCCACATTGTCTGATAGACCCCGGCAGCCTTGGGGTCCAGTGTGTCCAGAGCCGCCATTTCCTCCCGAAATTCTCCAGCCTGTCCGAGCAGGCCACCGAATTTTGCATACCCGATACCTGCTGCGATCAGTGCCAACAGGCCGATCAGGGCAAGGATGTTGCGTATGATCCCCATACGGGACTCCTCCTTCTTGGGCTTTGCTTTGGATAAAGCCGTTTTACTGGGTGCTGATGTTTTTCATCAGGCCGAAGGATTTGACGAAAGGTCCGGCCATTTTGGGATTTTTGATCATGGCACTGTAATCACCGGACTTGAACTTCAGTTTGCCGGTTGTGTAGGCCATGCCGAGCCCTGCCATACCGATTCCGTTTGCCACCCATTTCATCCAGTCTTTGTGATGCGCCCGCATGTCCCAGTCGGGTTTTTCGCCTCTGTAATCACCAGCCCGCACGCAGGTGCCATTTTCCACCACAAAAATGCCGCGCGGTTGCTCTTCGTCCTTGAAGCCGCAGGCAATGATGGAATTAAAGCCGATTTCGGCCAGTTTACCCCTGACGTCAGGGTCATTGTTCCATTGGTCTTTCAGCTCGTTCATCCAAGCTGCGGAAAACAGTTCAGGCATGGCTCCTCCCGGTGACAGCAATACAAAAAGCAGCCTGGATTGAGTCAATCAGGCTTTCAGGATAGATTGGTATACCGTGTTATAACTTTGTCGTCCAGGTTTCGCAAGGTTCCATTAGGGGTAGTTCAGCCTGGATCCGGGCTGTCTTTCTGCTGTTCGATGGCCTCAATCCGGCGTTGCAGGACTTCCAGGTCGGCTGACAGCGAACCCAGCTGTGCAGCAATCCGGTCGATTTTCAGGTTTTGCAGCAGCATTGAATCCTGTTGCAGGAGATGCAGTTTTTGCTGGTATAACTGTATTGCACCCGGTGTGCGCGGATTGAGGCTGGCGATTTCCTGGCGCAGATCGGCAAGCTGCTCCATGAGCTGATGGGCTTTGAAGTAGGCAAAGCCACAGCTGAAGACAATGATCAACCCCAGCAGGGCGAAAACATCCCGGACGAGACTCATGACCGGGCTTCCGGATCCGGGAGTTCATCCGCTGCAGTGTGGGTTTCTCCGCTTTGTGGCTGTGTCCGGGCACAAATACGTTCCAGTTCTGCCACCTGTTGCGCCAGTACGTCCAGTTTGGTGCGTGTGCGTTGCAGTACGGCGCTCTGAATATCGAATTCCTCTCGGGTAACAAGGTTCATCCGGTGCAGCATGCCTTCCATGCCATCACGCAGATTTTTTTCCATGTCGGCCTGCAGGTGGCGCAGGGGTTCCGGCATATTGTCGGAAAAGCGCCGGAAGGCATCTTCAAACGGATTGCTCATGAGGGACTCCTTGTGTTGGCTGTTGGAAGCGGATTCTACAGGTATTGTACCAGTTCAGGCGTTCGGGCTCCCGTCACTTATCCATGGTGCACTATAAGTGTGCATTTGTAACAGACTGAATTGCATCATCGTGGTGCAAAAAAATGAACTACTCCATTTTTGTTTTAAAAAACAGTTCGCTACATTCTGGCATGGTGTTTGCTAGGTAATGCTCAATTCCATTTGACAGTCTGAGTTATGATAAGGAGCCGTGCATGAAAATGATTACCGCGATCATCAAGCCTTTCAAGCTTGATGATGTCCGTGACGCATTGGGTGAAATTGGGGTCAAGGGCATCACCGTGACTGAGGTCAAGGGCTTCGGGCGTCAGAAAGGCCATACCGAGCTGTATCGGGGTGCGGAATATGTTGTGGATTTTCTTCCGAAAATCAAGCTTGAGGCTGCAGTGTCCGATGATCTGGTGGATCAGGTGGTCGAGTCCATTACCAAGGCCGCCAATACCGGCAAAATTGGAGATGGCAAGATTTTTGTAACCCCGATTGAATACGCCACCCGCATCCGTACCGGTGAAACCGGCGATAGCGCACTATAAGGGAGATACCATGAATATTCGTCTGATTTCACTATTGCTGTTTGCCCTATCGGGCTTTTCCGGACTGGCTCTGGCCCAGGAAGCAGCCCAGGTTGCAGAACCGATACCGGACAAGGGGGATACCACCTGGATGATGATATCAACCATCCTGGTGATCCTGATGACCCTGCCGGGACTGGCCCTGTTTTATGGTGGTCTGGTACGGGCCAAAAACATGCTTTCGGTACTGACCCAGGTATTTTCCATTTTCTGCCTGATTGCCATTCTCTGGGTGGTATATGGTTATTCACTGGCGTTTGGTGACGGGGGCAGCCTGAATGGTTTCATCGGTGATTTCGGCAAGTTGTTCCTGGCTGGCATCACACCGGACAGCATGGCGGAAACCTTCAGTGAGGGAGTGGTGATTCCGGAACTGGTGTTTGTCGTGTTTCAGATGACCTTTGCCGCCATTACCTGCAGCCTGATTGTGGGTGGCTTTGCCGAGCGCATCAAATTTTCCGCCCTGCTGGTGTTCACGGTGCTGTGGTTCACTTTTTCCTATATTCCGATGGCACACATCGTCTGGGCCAGTGGTGGTTTCCTGTTTGAAATGGGTGCGCTGGATTTTGCCGGTGGGACCGTGGTGCACATCAATTCCGGGGTGGCCGCGCTGGTCGGCTGCATCATCATCGGCAAGCGGGTCGGCTTCGGACGTGACTCCATGGCCCCACACAATCTGGTCATGACCATGATTGGCGGTTGCCTGCTGTGGGTGGGCTGGTTCGGATTCAATGCCGGTTCCAATCTGGAAGCCAATGGGGTGACCGTGCTGGCACTGCTGAACACTGTTCTGGCCACGGCAGCTGCGGCACTGGCGTGGATGTTCGTGGAGTGGCTGCATAACGGCAAGGCTTCCATGCTGGGCGTGGTATCCGGAGCGGTTTCCGGTCTGGTCGCTGTCACGCCGGCTGCCGGTCTGGCCGGCCCCATGGGAGCACTGGTACTGGGAGCGGCAGCCGGTGCGGTCTGCCTCTGGGGTGTGACCGGGCTCAAGCGGATGCTCGGGTATGATGACTCACTGGATGTGTTCGGCATTCATGGTCTGGGTGGCATGCTGGGTGCGATCGGTACCGGTATTGTGGCTGCGCCTGCCCTGGGCGGCATGGGGGCAGCGGATTACAGCATCGCCTCTCAGCTAATGGTCCAGCTGATCGGCGTTGTGACTGCCGTGGTCTGGTCCGGGATTGTCAGTACTGCGCTGTTCCTGATTGTCAAGGCGGTCATGGGTCTGCGCGTCACTCAGGAAGAGGAGCGCGAAGGTCTGGATACTGTATCGCATGGTGAGCGGGCCTACACCATGATGTGATGTATAATAAGGCCCACAGTGGGCAGGTTTCAGGTTTTTTGGGGCGGGTTGCCGGCTGGTGCTGGTGGCTCGCCTGTCTGTTTTTGTTTTCCCGCTGTTTACGATCGCAACAGCCGCAAGACATGTGTTGGCATGAAATATTTCCGCAGTTACTGGTATTACTGGCATACCGGTCACCCTGTCGTGGCTTTGTCCAGTATGGTGCTGTCTTTAGTCATTCTGTTTTCAGGTATGGTACTGCTTGCCGGCTTTTCACTCTGGGGGGTGTTGCTGGCGCTGGTACTGGATCTTCTGGGCCTGATGGCTGTTCTGGCCTATGCCCTGTTTCTGCGTACGCTTGTACCGGATTTGATGCTGGAGCAGGCTGATTTCTGGATACTGAACCAGTTTGTACTCCCTGTCATTGCCGCTTTTGTTGTAAACCGGCTGGTCACTTACGGTGTGGCGCGCCTGCTGCTTGGACGGATTTGAAGGCATCATATTTTCAGTGACGGAAAGCCTGTGCACGGCCGGTCGCTTACTGTACCCAGCGGACCAGCCAGGGCAGGATCACCGAGGCCAGAAAGGCCGAAAGCGCCATGGCCAGACCGGAAAATGCGCCCATTTCACTGCTGACCTGAAAGGCACGTGCAGTACCGATACCATGAGCGGCCACGCCCATGGCGATACCGCGCACACTGTCATCCCGTATCCCCATCCAGTCGAACAGCCGGGTGCCGAAGACCGCACCGATGACGCCGGTACTGACGACCAGCACGGCGGTGAGTGAAGGCAGGCCACCCAGACGTTCGGCAATGCCCATGGCTACTGGTGCCGTCACCGATTTGGGGGCAAGGGACAACAGGGTCCGGGTATCCGCACCCAGCATGTCGGCAATCAGTACCGCACTCAGGCCGCCGATGCTGACACCCAGCACCAGTGCTGTCAGTACCGGCAGCCAGAGTTGCCTGAGTTTGGCAAACTGGCGATACAGTGGAATGGCAAGGGCTACTGTCGCCGGGCCGAGCAGAAAATGGACGAACTGGGCTCCGGCGAAGTAGTCCTGGTACGGCATGCCGGTCAGCTGCAACAGGATGATCAGCAGAACAACAGCCGTTACCACCGGATTTAACAGTTGATTGCGTCCACTGCGGACATAGACGTGGTGAGCGAGCTGGTAGGCTGCCAGGGTTATGGTCAGTCCGAACAGGGGCGAGGCCGCGAGATAAACCCATATTTGTGCCAGTTGGGGGTTATTCATGCCCGGTTTTTCCGCCATGGCCCAGCAGACGACTGACCCCCAGCATGATGAGTGCTGTGGCCGCCAGCGTCAGCAGGGTTCCCAGCACCAGGGCCACCAGGATCGGCAGCCACTGTTCCTCAAGACGTCCGAAATGGGCCATGACACCCACACCGGCAGGTACGAACAGCAGGGACAGGTGTGTGAGCAGGCTGGCACTGGCTGCATCCAGACGCTGCTCCAGGTTGTGGTGCAGAAACAGGCTGGCGAACAGCAGCAACATGCCGATCACGGGTCCGGGAACCGGCAGTTGCAGCAGGCGGGTGATGATTTCCCCGATTAACTGGTATACCAGCAGCACGGTAATGCCGAACAGGAAATCCGTAGACATGACAACTCCTTTACCGAAGAACGGAACAAGGATGAAATCATAACGCCTGCCTGCAAAAGGCTGGAAGCATTATGCCGCATGCCGCTGTCAGGCAGTGGTTATACTGGTACCAGATTCAGGCGCTGACGGTACTGATTTCCTGTTTGGTCAGGACGGCATTTCTGCGCGGGCGGGCAAACCAGTAGTTGGGGTATCTGCGCTGTGGTGACAGGTTGTTGATCAGCAGGGCAATGAACAGCATGATGAAGATGCCTTCCATGACAGGGAACAGCACATAGCCGTAACCCAGCCCGTGAACCGGCTCGCCGCCGATCACGGCAATCAGGGCTGTTGCCCCGCCGGGAGGATGGGTGGTATGGGTCAGGTACATGACGGGAACGGCCAGGGAAACGGCCAGCGCGGCAGAAAGCCAGAGTGGATCGGGTAACAGTCTGTAGACGGTGATGCCGACCAGTGCCGACAGAAAATGCCCCCCCAGGACATGACCGGGTTGGGAGAAGGGTGCCGCCGGTGAGCCGTAAAGCAGTACCGCCGTGGCACCGAATGAGCCGATCAGGAATAACTGGTCGGAGCCGCTCAGTCCACGCTGGCCGGCCAGCCAGCCGATCAGGGCAATACTCAGGAAGCTCCCGATCCAGGAGCACAGGGCCTGACGCCAGTGGATCGGCTGGGGTGGACTGTTACCGCCGCCGCGCATTTTGCCAAAGTAGTTTTTGACCATGGGCCGAACCTGCAGACTTTAAAAGTGTTCTGCAGGATAGCTGCTGGCTGCCGGGCTTCCCATACCTCCGAGGGGGCCGGTTTTTACCTGCCATCTATCCCCGACAGCGGGAGCCGGTCCGGTTTCCATCCGGCAGGAATGCCCTCATGCTTTAAAAAGCTGCAAACCACCCCCATACTTTGGGGTAAAATTCCGCGTTTGTTGGCATTCAGGGACCGTGTCCGATGGGTTTAATATTTCGTCTGCTGCTGGGGATGTCATTATGGCTGGGAGCGGGTCTGTCCGTGCTGGCACAGGAGCGCCCGCTGGTTTTTGTAAGCGTGGTGCCGCAGCAGTATTTTGTCGAGCGCATCGCAGGCGGGCTGGTGGAGGTGCAGGCGATGGTGCAGCCCGGCTTCAGCCCGCATACCTACGAGCCTACACCACGCCAGATCAGCCAGCTGGCCCGTGCCGATCTTTATATCCGCATCGGGGTGCCGTTTGAAGACAGCTGGATGCGGCGCATTCAGGGAGTCAATCCGGACATGCCGGTGCTGGATGCCCGGACCGGACTGAAACTGCTGCCGATGGCAGAGCAGGAAGGTGGTGATGAGCATGGCCATCGGCACGAAAACCAGTTCGATCCGCATGTCTGGACCAGCCCGCGTCTGGTGGAGCAGATGTCAGAACCGATGCTGGACGCTCTGGCGAAATTGCTGCCGCAGCACAAGGTGGTGCTGGAGCAGAACCGGCAGCAGTTTGTTGCCGAGCTGCAGGCACTGGATCAGGCGCTGGCCAGGCAGTTTGCTGCAGCTCCCGGCAAACGTTTCATGGTTTTTCATCCTTCCTGGGGTTATCTGGCGGATGCCTACGGCCTGACCCAGGTGGCGATTGAGGCGGATGGCAAAGAGCCGGGAGCCAGGGCACTGGCGCAGCTGATTGATACTGCCAGGGCCGAGGGCATCAAAAGCATTTTTGTCCAGCCCCAGTTTGACCGTCGCATGGCTGAACAGGTGGCAGAAGCCATTGGGGGGCGGGTCGAGGCGATTGATCCGCTGGAATATGCGTATTTCGACATGATGCACAAGGCGGCGAACCTGATTGCCGGCACCGTACCATGAGCCCTGCGATTGAACTCAGCCAGGTCAGTTTCTCCTATGGTCTGGTGCCGGTGTTGCAGAATGTTTCCCTGCAGGTGGCAACGGGGGAGTTTCTGGGACTGGTCGGACCGAATGCCGGGGGCAAGAGTACCCTGCTCAAGCTGGTGCTGGGCCTGCTCAGGCCGCAGCGTGGCCGGGTGCAGGTGCTGGGGAGGAGGCCGGCACAGGCTCGTCGGCGCATCGGGTATGTCCCGCAATATCCGGGTTTTGCCCGTGATTTCCCGATCAGTGTGGAGCAGGTGGTATTGCTGGGGCGGCTCGGGGCCGGGCGCGGACGCATGCCGGGCTTTTTCAGTAGTGCAGACCGCAGCGCGGCGTATCAGGCGTTGCAGGAAGTGGAGGCGGATGATCTGGCACACCGCCAGATCGGAGCCCTGTCCGGTGGGCAGCTGCAGCGTGTATTGCTGGCACGGGCGCTGGTGGCACAGCCGGAGATACTGATTCTGGACGAGCCCACGGCCAATATCGACATGCGGCTGGAAAGCGATATTTTTGATGAACTCAAGCGGCTGAACCAGCGCATGACCATTCTGGTGGTGTCCCATGACATCGCCTTCATTTCCAGCTATGTGCACCGGGTTGCGTGCCTGAACCGTACCCTGGTCTGCCATGAAACCAGCACCATTCAGGGCGATATGGTACAGGCGCTTTACGGGGGCGAGGTGCGTCGGGTGGAGCATCATCATGCCTGCGCACATCCGGTTTCCCTTTCCTGATGATGGCGGTTATCCATGAATGAATTTTTTATTGCTCTGGGGCAGCAGCACTTCCTGCAGATGGCGCTGCTGTCCGGTTTGCTGGCCAGTGTCGGCTGTGGGCTGGTCGGAACCTTTGTGGTGGTCAAGCGTATCACTTTTCTGGCGGGCGGCATCGCCCACTCCGTACTGGCCGGTATGGGGGCTGCGGCTTATTACGGGTTTGATCCGCTCATGGGCGCGCTGGTTGCGGCTGTGGTATCCGCCCTGCTGATCGGCTGGATACATCTCAACTGGCGCACGCAGGAAGATACCCTGATCGGGGCATTGTGGGCGATTGGAATGGCGGTCGGCCTGCTGTTTATTTCCCGTACCCCGGGCTACAACACCAATCTGGTCAGTTACCTGTTTGGTAACATTCTGCTGGTCCCGATACGCGATCTCTGGTTCATGGGGGTGCTTGACCTGCTGCTGCTGGTGGTGGTGGTGCTGTTTTTCCGCCAGTTTCTGGCCGTGATTTTTGATGAGGAATCTGCACGCCTGCGTGGGGTGCCGGTGACGTTCTTCTATTTACTGCTGCTGTGCCTGATTGCCGTGACCGTGGTACTGATGATTCATGTGGTGGGGCTGATTCTGGTGATTGCACTGCTGACCCTGCCGGCAGCCATTGCCGGGCATTACGTGCATTCGCTGGGGGGCATGATGGTGATTGCGACCCTGCTGGGCGGCGTGTTCACAACTGGCGGGCTGGCGTTGTCCTATGGTCCTGACCTGCCTGCCGGTCCGACCATCATTCTGCTGGCTGGCGGGACTTACGTGCTGTCGGTGCTGCTCAACCGTCTGCTGATGCAGCATCGGGTGCGGCGCAGTCTGGGTGCCTAGTCTGTGCAACTTTCACTGAACCCAGGTATTGCCTTTACCCTTTTGACAGGGAGACAGTTGAACCCTGCAGACAGCAGGACTTGGCAGGGTACGGGCATCCTGCCGGGTGCAAAGTTATCCTGCAGACGATACTATCCACCCATGATTAACCAGGTCAAATCGGGAGTCGCAACCACCACCATGACCACTACAGCCGAAATTGCCACCTTCCTTGCACGGGAATTCCCGCAGACCAAGTGTACCGTCGAAGCGGCGGGAAACTTCGGCGCCACAGTCAGGCATGAAGTTGGCGTTGCAGAGTGGCGCCCTGGCGGCACGGTGGCTGGCCCGGTACTCATGGCGGTTGCTGATGTCGCGCTGTACGTTGCCATTCTGGGCGAGATTGGTATCGTCCCCCTGACGGTCACAACCAGCCTGAACATCAATTTTCTGCGCAAACCGTCCGGCGAGGCTGCCATTATCGGTGTGTGCCGCCTGCTCAAACTCGGCAGGACGCTTGCTGTTGGTGAGGTCAGCCTCTACTCGGAAGGCAGTGACCAGCCCGTCGCTCACGTTGTCGGAACGTACTCAATCCCGCCAGCGTCTCGCTGAACGTATTCACGCCGCCTTGCAAAATCCCCGAAGCTTTCCCCTTTTTTGCGCTGGTCGGCATAATCCGCCAGCACCGGTTCCAGTGCCGCCAGAATCCCGGCTTCATCCAGATTCTCCCGGTACAGCGTATTCAGGCGTTCACCATTGAAGGCTCCCCCCAGGTACAGGTTATAGCGTCCCGGTGATTTACCGATCAGGCCGATTTCGGCCATCACCGAACGCCCGCAGCCATTCGGGCAGCCGGTCATGCGGATTTTGATCTCGTCCTGCAACAGGCCGTATCGGTCCAGTATCGGTTCCAGTCTGTTGATCAGCGTCGGCAGGTAACGTTCAGCCTCAGCCATGGCCTGCGGGCAGGTGTTCAGGGCCACACAGGCAATTGAATTGCGCCGCAGGCCGGACAGGTGGCTGGCATCCACGGCATAGCCATGGGCCTTGAGAATGGCTTCGATTCCGGCTTTGTCAGTCTCCTCCACCCCGGTCAGCAGCAGGTTCTGGTTCGGCGTGACCCGGAAGCCGCACACGGCTGTCTGTGCAATTTCCAGCAGGGCGGTCTTGATACGCTGGTTTCCGGTGTCGACCACGCGCCCGTATTCCAGTCGCAGCCCCAGATGCCAGCGGCCATCCAGGGTCTGGCTCCAGCCGAAGCGGTCACCGGTCGTGGTGAAGATCACTGCACGGGCGGGTTGCAGCTCAAAGCCGCAGCGTTCGGTCAGTTCCTGCCGGAGCCAGTCCAGCCCATATTGGTCGATGGTGTACTTGAGCCGGGACAGCCTGCGGTCCTGACGGTTGCCAAAATCGCGCTGAATGGCAACAATGTGGTAAACCGTATCCAGCAGCTGCTCCGGGGTGCAGAAACCGATGTCACTGGCCAGACGGGCATAGGTGTCCTCGCGCCCGAAGGTCATGCCCAGCCCGCCCCCGACCACAATATTGAAACCGGCCAGCTTTTCCCCGTCGGCAATGGCAATCACACCCACATCGTTGCTGTGCACATCGACTTCGTTATGCGGCGGGATGGCTATTCCGACCTTGAACTTGCGGGGCAGGTAATGCCTGCCATACAGCGGTTCCACGATCGCCTCATCACCCCCGGCTACCCGGGTTCTGCCCTGGCCCCGGGGTTCATCCAGCCAGATTTCATGATAGGCCCGTGATTGTGGCAACAGGTGTTCACTGACCTTGCTGGCCCACGGATACACTTGGGCATGGAGGGACGACAATGCCGGGTCCGGTGCACACACCACGTTGCGGTTGACATCGCCACAGCCGGCAATGCTGTCGAGCAGGGACTGATGCATGGCCTGAATGGTTTTTTTCAGGTCAAACTTGATGATGCCATGAAACTGGATGGCCTGACGGGTGGTGAGGCGGAAACTTTTATCGCCGTACTGCTCGCTGATGGCATGGCAGGTCTGCCACTGCTGCGCTGTCAGGTCGCCGCCCGGCAGCCGCAGGCGGATCATGAAGGCATACGCCGGTTCCAGCTTGCGTTCCTGGCGTTCCAGACGCCTGTCACGATCGTCCTGTTCGTAGGTGCCGTGAAACTTGATCAGCTGATGATCATCCGCTGAAATGGAGCCGGTGAGCGGATTGGCGAAGCTCTCCACCAGCGTCCCGCGCAGGTAATGGCTCTGGTCCTTGATGCGCTCGACCTCCGACCCGTTTTGAGCCAGCACGTCCAGTGGTTTGGGGCTGGGCCGGGTCATGCTGCTTTCTCCCTGAACTCCCGCTCAAGCTCATCACGGATGTCCGGAAAGGTGAACCAGTCATGCAGTGGTTTGCCGGTGCGCAGCAGTTCACGCTGCTGGGTGCCGGAAATGTTCAGCACTTTGTGGTGGGGCTGAATCTCGTCATCGGTCAGGTATTGCTGCACGTCTTCCACATAGGCAATGCGCCTGGATTTGATGATCTGGACTCCGATCTCATCCGCATGCTGCAGCAGCAGGTCCTGAGCGTCATAGGGTCCGTAGAAATCACTGCCATCCTGTTTTTTGTACGAAGGACCGGCATGGTCGCGTCCGATCACAAAATGGGTGGCACCGTAGTTTTTGCGGATCAGGGCATGCCACACCGCCTCACGGGGGCCGGCCATGCGCATGGACAGCGGCAGCAGCGACAGAAACACCCGGCCTTCCGGATACTGTTTCAGCAGCTTCTGGTAACAGCGCACGCGCAGGTCGTAATGGATATCCACCTCCTGGGTCACGCCCACCACCGGATGAATCAGCAGGTTGGCATCCGGCCCGGCTTCTTCCAGCGCTTTCAGGGTCAGGTGATAATGCGACTTGTGCATCGGATTGCGGGTCTGGAAGGCCACAACCTTCTCCCAGCCCAGCGCCTTGAAAATACGTTTCAGTGCTGCCGGGGAGTGGCGGATATCCGGGAAGCGTTTGTGGGGTACCTCATGCAGCTTTTTCAGCCTGCCGCCAATGTAATACATGCCCTGACGTGCATGCAGTATCGGTACAAACGGGTGGTTGGCATCATCCGCCCCGAAAGTCTGTACGGCTTCCCGGTGCAGGTCCGGTTCATAGATGTCTTCCACCTGCAGCTCGGCCAGCTCCAGGCCGTCCGGCATCGTCAATACCACCCGACCGGCCTGACGGACCTGGGCCACTTCTTCGGGTGAAAACACCAGATTGACCGGGATCGGCCACAGCTCGCCGGTACTCAGGCGCATGTTGTCCAGCACGCTGTGATAGTCGGCCTGGTTCAGGAAACCCTGCAGCGGAGCAAAACCGCCATTCAGCAACAGCTCGGTATCGCAGACCTGGCGCGGTTTCAGTACCTTGTAAAAGGTATGGGTACTCATGCCACTTTTCTCCGTTCCAGTTGGCCATCCTTGAAATGCAGCCCGCATTCCTGTGCGCCGCTGTTCTGTTCCCACCACCAGCGTCCGGCCCGCTCATCCTCACCCGCTGCAATGGCGCGGGTGCAGGGGGCACAGCCGATGCTCGGGAAACCCTGTTCATGCAGGGCGTTGTAAGGCACTTCATACTGGCGGATATAGGCCCACAGCTTCTCGCCGGACCAGCTCAGGATCGGGTTGAATTTCAGCAGGCCAAAGTGGGTGTCATCCTCGAACAGGCTCATGTTGGCGGCCCGGTAGCTGGATTGGGCCGCGCGCAGGCCGGTGATCCAGAGCTGTGCTCCCCGCAGAGCACGTTTGAGCGGTTCGATCTTGCGGATGTGGCAGCATTCCTTGCGCAGTGCCAGGGAGTCATACATGGCATTGATGCCATTGCGGTTCACATAGGACTGGATGACCTCGGTCTGCGGGTAGTAGGCGCTAATGGTTTTGCCATACTTTCTGCGGGTTTCATCCAGCGTGGCATAGGTTTCCGGGAAATTACGTCCGGTATCAAGCGTGAAAACCTCAATGGCCAGGTCATTGCGGAAGATCGCATCGGTAATGGCCTGATCCTCCAGTCCCAGACTGGTGGAAAACACAATTCGGCCATCAAACTGTGCACGCAGCCGGATCAGGGCTTCACTCAGGCCAAGGCCGTTGTATTGCAGGTTGAGTTCATTCAGGGTGCTCATCACAAAATCTCTGTTGAAATTATCAGGTTTAAACAAGTGCAGACGGGGAGTCGGGGTTGTGAACAGAATCAGTAAACATCACGCTGGTAGCGGCCTGCACTGATCCACTGTTCCAGCTGGGCTTCGGCCTGTTCCGGCGTTCTGCCGCCCTGCTGGGTGATGATCTGTGTCAGGGCCTGATGCACGTCTTTGGCCATCTTGTGCATGTCACCACAGACATACACATGCGCCCCCTGCTGCAGCCAGTCCCAGACTGCTGCAGCCTGTTCCAGCAGGCGCTGCTGGACATAGATTTTCTCCGGTTGATCACGCGAGAATGCCACACTCATGCGTTCCAGCGCTCCACTCTGCAGGTACTGCAGCCATTCAGACTGATACAAAAAGTCGGTACGGAAATGCTGTTCGCCAAAGAACAGCCAGCTGCCACCCTGCACATCACGGGCTTCACGCTCGGCGATGAAGCTGCGGAACGGTGCCACGCCGGTACCGGCTCCGATCATGATGATGCGGGTCTGGTCATCCGCCGGCAGCTTGAAGCGCTCATTGGGTTTGATGTGGATTCGGGCACTGTCCCCGGTCTGCAGGCGTGCCAGCCAGTTGGAACCGGCCCCCAGGTGACGGCGCCTGTTATGCGGGTAATCTACCCGCTTGACCAGCAGGTGTACTTCCTCCGGATGGGCTTCCAGGCTAGAGGCAATCGAATATTCCCGTGCTTTCAGTGGCCGCAGCAGTTCCACCAGCGTCTGGGCATCCAGTGCTTTGGGGTGCTGTTCCAGCACATCCAGCCAGTCAGCATCGGCCTGATAACCGTCGCTGCTGCCAGTGAAGTTTTCATACTGCTTGCGGGTCAGGCTGGTAATCTCCAGCCGCTCCTGCAGAGCTGTTCGCAGGGTGAAGGTTTTGCCCTTGAGCGTGACGGCTGTTTCCCCGTCAAGGCCGGTGTGGCTCAGGATGGCATCCACCAGTGCCGAATCATTGCGGACCTGCAGTGCCAGAATGTCTCCGGGCTGGTAGCGGATGCCGCTGCCGGCCAGGGAAAATTCGGCATGCAGGACTTCCTTGTCCGAAGCGGCGTCAGTCACCGGGGTCAGTGCCAGCAGTTCGGCAGCATAGGGAGCTTCCTGAGTCCCCAGTGCCTGTTCCTGTTGCACGGTGCTGCCGGAGACGGGCTGGTTGAACAGAATGGCATTGCCACCCGCTTGAGGGGTGTCTCTGCCGGCCTTTTCCAGTACCTGCTGACGCCAGCCGGCTGCGTCTTCACCAAAATCGACATCACAGTCGATACGTGCCAGCCAGCGGGAGGCACCCAGCTGTTCCAAGCGCAGATCCAGTTCGCGTCCGGTTTGACAGAACTCCTCATAGCTGGAATCGCCCAGGGCCAGCACGGCAAATTCCAGCCCTTCGAGTCCGGGGGCACGATGGCTGTGGATGAACTGGAAGAAGGCTCGCGCATCATCCGGTGGCTCACCATTACCGTGGGTGCTGATCACGACAAGGATGCGTTGTTCTTTTTTGAGCTGCTGCGGGCGGTAATCGCGCAGGCTTTTGATGCTGACTGTGGTGCCTGCGGCCTTGAGTTCCTGTTCCAGTTTCCGGGCGATGTTTTTGCTGTTGCCGGTCTGGCTGCCGTACAGGATGGTGGTGCTGATGCCGTGCTGCTGGCCGGGAGCGGAGACCTGCAGTGCCTGCGGGAAGGGGATGACATTGTTTCCGCCCAGTGACAGGCCGGAAAGATAGCCCCCTACCCAGGCCAGCTGGGCCGGGGTCAGGTCCTGAACTGCATGGGACACCCGTTCCAGTTGTTGTGCATTTAACAGACTCATGACGGCCTCATCGGTCAATTCGTGATGGGCCAGAGTATGGGGTAAATCAGATTTTCTTTTTAGTGATAAAAATTGATATTTATATCTTTAAAATCGATAAATAAAAACAGGCCATGAGCGAACCCATGACCCGTTTTCCTCAAGTCATCAAACCCGTGTCGGGCCTGTTACTGAGCCTTGGCTTCAGCAGCGGGAGCCTGAACTTCAGCACTGACTGCCGGAGTGGCTGGTGTCTGAACCTGGGCCTGGGCGGCTGGAGCCTGTACCGGTGCCTGTGGCATCTGGAACTGTGGATACGGGGAGTAGCCATAACCGTAATTGTTGTTGGCCAGATTGTTCCAGCCGTAGCCGTTTCCGTAGCCATTGCCGTAACCGTTGCCCTGGGCTGTGCCGTACCAGTTACCGTCGCCCCTGCCGTTCCAGGCGCTGTCGGCGTTCATGTCGGTTTTGCCCTTGCCCTTGAAGGTGATCTGGAATTCGACCTCACCGTCGGCATTGCCATTGCCACGGCCCCAGCCGTTCATGTCGCCGCGACCGGTGCCGTAGCCCTGGCCATAACCGTTGGTGTAGGCGGTGCCATTGGTGTAGCCCTGGGCAGAACCCTGGCCATTGTCGAAGAACTCGGCGGAAGCAGCACCGGAAAGGGCGATCAGGGTGGCAAAAGTGATGGTTTGCAATTTCATGGTAAATCTCCTGGCAACTTGTTGAAGTGCAACAATCTTGTATGTGTGAAAATAATAATATTAGCAAATTCTAATGTAAAGTAAAAATTACGCCTCTACCCCATTCGGGATAGGTGCGGTGGTGTGTGACCGGCCAGTACCGGAAAGACCGGGTTCATCCGACGGGTGCATGCCGGGACGGAACCTTCTGTCGGGAGCGGATTCCATTACTGAAACAGTGACTTGAACAGCCTGTTAATTGCCGTGCAATCAGGGTGGATTAACCCCGTTCAGGGCAGAATCATAAAAACAGCTTCCAAGGAGACGGTCATGACCCAATGGACCCAGAAAGCCTATCAGCAGGCTTGGCAATACGCCGCTGCCGCACACGCCGGACAAACCTATTCCAGCCCCAGCAGGGGGGTGACACTGCCTTATATCACCCATATTGCCGGTGTCACCCTGGAGGTGATCCGGGCCATGGAGGACGGTGATGCCTATGATGGTGATCTGGCGGTGCAGTGTGCACTGCTGCACGATACCATTGAAGATACCGCCAGCACCTGGCAGGAGGTGGCGGACCTGTTCGGAACGGCGGTGGCCGATGGTGTCTCCGCCCTGAGCAAAAGCCCGGCCATTCGCTCCAAGCAGGGCCGGATGGCCGACTCACTGGAGCGCATCCGCTTGCAGCCACGCGAAGTCTGGATGGTGAAGCTGGCGGACCGCATCAACAACCTGTCCGAGCCCCCCTGCCACTGGAATGGTGCCAAACGACGCGAGTACCGGGGGGAAGCCCGACTGATCCTGACCCGTCTGGGGGCGGCACATGCCGGGCTGGCGCAACGTCTGCAGGCACGGATTGAAGACTATGCGCGTTACCTTGAGTGATGCCGGATGGCATTAAATTCGTATCATCTGCACGCAGGCTGCATAAACCGGGGCTAAGCTGGGTGGAATACACATCACTGCCAAGAGAACACTCACGGGAGTCCTTATGAATGCCCTGACCCTGCCGCTGCGTCTGAGCTGGCGGTTGCTGAAGCTGCTGGCGGCACCGGCCCTGCTGGCCGGTCTGGCAGCCCTGCTGGTGGCGGATCACATCAACCGTTCCACTTTGTCCCCACCCCGGCGCGCCCTGCAGGTCTATCAGCTGGAGCGGTTGCAGCAGCCGCAGGCTTTCGGACTCCGGATTCGTGTCCATGGCTGTCTGCAGGGGCAGGTACCCTGTCTGCTGGTGGAGCCGGAGGCATCCACCGGTCCCGGCGAGCGGGGACGTATCCTGCGCCGGCAACTGGCGGACCGGGGTATCCGGTTGCCCGGTTATGGCAGGGTCCGGGGGACGCTGGTGCTGTTGCACGGGCGAAACGGGCGCAAGGAAAGCCTGCTGGCGGTGGCAGAGCGTTTTGCGGCAGCCGGGTTCCGCAGTCTGATTCCTGACTTGCCGGGACACGGTGACAGCCCGTTGCCGGCCATGAGTTTCGGCAGCAGTGCTTTTGAGCGTACCCTGCCGCAGCGGATACTGGCCGATGCCCGCAACCGTTTCCGTCTGCCGCCGGAGCCGGCTGCCTTGTGGGGGCTGTCCATGGGCGGGGCGGTGGCCGTCAGTGCCGCCAGTGCTGACCCGCGCACGTTTCAGGCGCTCATTGTCACCAGCAGTTTTGCCCGTCTGGATCAGGTGATGCTGGGCCAGCTGGCACCGGAGTGGCGTACACCGGCGTCCCTGCTGCTGCCGTTTCTGGACCTGGATCAATGGCTGCTGAATGCACCGGGCATCAGCCGCATGATGCCGGAACACTGGGCAGCACAGGTGCGGCAACCGACCTTGGTGGTGCATGGCGAGCGGGACCGTTATGTGCCGTTGCAGCAGGGACAGGCGCTGTATGCCGCGCTGGCCAGTCCCTGCAAACGCTGGCTGACGGTTCCCGGTGGCGGACATGCGAATGTACTGGCGACCGGGATGCCGCTGTATGCGGAAATGAGTGCCTGGTTGCTGCAGCAGCTGGACCGTGACCCGCAGGCTGGCTGTGCGTCATCAAGTTGATGTTTACGTAAACGAAACCTATCATCTTTTCATGACTGACTGCCTGAGGAATCATCATGTCCGGCTGGCCTGCCCTGAACTTCAATCATGGTCATGAAATTGACCTGCTGCGTGCAACCGTACAGAATTTTGCCACTGCCGAGATTGCCCCGCGTGCGGCAGAGATTGACCGCAATAATGATTTTCCGTCCGACCTGTGGCGCAAGATGGGCGAGCTGGGTCTGCTGGGGGTCACGGTACCGGAGGCGTATGGCGGCACGGACCTGGGGTATCTGGCGCATATTGTCGCCATGGAGGAAATCAGCCGTGCTTCGGCTTCGGTGGGGCTGAGTTACGGGGCACATTCCAACCTGTGTGTGAACCAGCTCCGGCGTAACGGTACGGATGTGCAGAAACGTCGCTACCTGCCGCTCCTGATCAGTGGTGAGTGGGTCGGGGCGCTGGCGATGTCCGAACCGGAGGCCGGGTCGGATGTGGTCAGCATGCGCCTGCACGCCGAGCGCCGGGGGGACCGTTATGTACTCAACGGCACCAAGATGTGGATCACCAACGGACCGGATGCCGACCTGATTGTGGTTTACGCCAAAACCGAGCCGGCAGCCGGCTCCAAAGGCATCAGTGCCTTTCTGGTGGAAAAGGCCTTCGGCTACCGGACAGCCCGCAAGCTGGACAAGCTCGGCATGCGGGGCTCCAATACCGGGGAGATGATATTCGAGGATGTGGTCGTTCCGGAGGCAAACCTGCTCGGGCCACTCAACCGGGGGGTGCAGGTGCTGATGAGCGGACTGGATTACGAGCGCGCGGTGTTGTCCGGCGGCCCCCTGGGTATCATGCAGGCCTGCATGGACATGGTGGTGCCCTACCTGCATGAACGCAGACAGTTCGGCCAGCGCATCGGCGAGTTCCAGCTCATGCAGGGCCGGCTTGCAGACATGTATACCCGCCTCAGTGCCAGCAGGGCCTATGTCTATGCGGTGGGGGCGGCCTGTGACCGGGGTGAGACCACGCGCAAGGATGCTGCCGGTGCCATTCTGTATGCAGCGGAACAGGCGACACAGATGGCGCTGGATGCGATGCAGATGCTGGGCGGCAATGGCTACATGAATGCCTATCCGGCCGGGCGTCTGCTGCGCGATGCCAAGCTGTACGAGATCGGAGCCGGCACTTCAGAAATCCGGCGTCTGCTGATCGGGCGTGAGCTGTTCAGGGAAACACGCTGAGCAGAGCGGAGTTGTCTTAGAGCCTGTTTACGATCTTCT
>JAGRJD010000117.1 GCA_020442915.1 Thiothrix sp.
TTCGTGAACACCACCAATGCCTGCAACTTTTTCATCGTGCGCAAAGGCGAGGTCTGGACTTCGACCGGGGATTACTGCATGAACGGCATCACCCGCGCCAAGGTGATTGAAATCTGCCGGGCTGAAGGCATACCGGTGTACCAGAAGAACTTTTCCCTGCTGGAAACCTGGAGTGCGGATGAAGCCTTCCTGACCGGTACTTTCGGTGCCCAGACCCCGGTGTTTGAAATTGACGGACGCCGTATCGGTGCCGCCAGAGCCGGTCCGGTATTCCGGCACATCCGTCAATGTTACAAAGACTGGATCGCCCGCGAGTGCCCGCCCTGATGACACCAAGCCACCTGTCAGCCAGTGAAAGCATGCCATGAATCCCATTTTCGCCATGTGGTCAGGACCACGCAATCTCTCTACCGCCATGATGCGGGCCTGGGAAAACCGCCCGGACAGCCGGGTCTGGGACGAGCCGTTCTATGCCGCCTATCTGGCCCGCACCGGACTGGAACACCCAATGCGCAAGGCCATCATCACCCACCACGAGGCCGACCCGGCACAGGTGATCCGGGCCTGTACCACACCGTATACCGGTGGCGTGTTCTACCAGAAACACATGACCCACCACCTGCTGCCGGACTATCCACTGGACTGGCTGGCACAGCTGTCACACTGCTTCCTGCTGCGTGATCCGCACGAGGTACTGCTGTCCTACGCCCAAAAGCGTGAACAGGTCACGCTGGAGGACATCGGCCTGCCGCAGCAGCTGCGCCTTTATCGGTGGGTGAAAGCACATGTCGATGCTGAACCGCTGGTGGTAGATGCCAAAGACTTCCTGCAGCAGCCGGAAGCCTGGCTGCGCCTGATGTGCCAGCGTCTGCAGATTCCGTTCTACCCCGCCATGCTCAACTGGCCGGCAGGTCCGCGCAACAGTGATGGCATCTGGGCCAGCCACTGGTATGATTCGGTGTGGCAATCCACCGGTTTCGGTTCCTGGCGCGAGCGCCGGGGTGAGCTGGATGCCACCACGCAGGCGGTTTATCAGCAGGCTGAGCCACTTTACCGGGAACTCCGGGCAGTACGCACACACCTGCCGCCCGGCTGACTATTCCGACCGGGCAGGCCCTTTCCGACCCTGCCTGTGCTATGCTTGGCCGCCTTTGCGGGTTTCCGGCAGGTTTTCCATGACTGACGACAGAATTGCACGCCGCAATGTGGCGGTGCTGGTGATGGCCCAGACCCTGTTCGGGGCCCAGATGCCCATGCTGATCATTTTCGGCGGGCTGGCCGGCTCCTTTCTGGCCGACAACAAGGCCCTGGCCACCCTGCCGATCTCGATCATGATGCTGATGACCATGTTCATGGCCACCCCGATCTCCCTGTTCATGGGGCGCTACGGGCGCAGGGCCGGCTTTCTGATCGGCATCAGTGCCGGTGCAGCCGGTGGCCTGCTGGGTGCCCTGGCCCTGTATGAACGCGCATTCTGGCTGCTGCTGGTGGCGGCCCTGTTTTCCGGCATCTACCAGTCCTGCCACGGCTTTTACCGCTTTGCAGCTGCCGACACCGCATCTGACACCTTTCGTCCACGAGCCATTTCCTGGGTACTGGCCGGCGGGCTCGGCGCCGCCCTGCTGGGGCCGGAGCTGGGTGCACGCCTGCATGATGCCATCCCGCTGACGCCCTTCGCCGGTGCCTATCTGGCTATCGCGGCCCTCAACATCGTATTCGCGCCGATCCTGCTGCTGCTCAATATTCCGTGCCCACAAACCGACGCTACAGCCGGCCCGGCCCGCTCCCCGCTGCTGCAGGCCCTGCGCCGGCCCCCGGTCGCAGTGGCCATCCTGTGCGGCATGGTGTCCTATGCCCTGATGACACTGATGATGACAGCCACACCGCTGGCCATGCAGGGCTGTGGTTTTGCCACCGAAACCGCAGCCGACGTGGTCCGCTGGCACGTGATCGCCATGTTTGCTCCCAGCTTCATCACCGGTGACCTGATCCGCCGTTTCGGCAACCTGCGCATCATTGCCATCGGTCTGGGCCTGCTGGCCCTGTCCGGTGTCATTGCCCTGCTGGATGTCAGGCTGCCTAATTTCTATATAGCCCTGATGCTGCTCGGGGCCGGCTGGAATTTCGGCTTTATCGGCGCAACCACCCTGCTGGCCAGCGCCGTCAAGCCGGAAGAGCGTTCACGGGTGCAGGGTTTTAATGATTTCTGTGTCTTCGGACTGGTGACGGTGGCCTCGTTCAGTTCCGGTGGCCTGCTCAACTGGTCAGGCTGGGCGGCAGTACAGCTGGCCATGCCACCGTTCCTGGTCGCCGCTGCCATCGGGCTGGTGTGGCTGATCATCAAAAATGTCAATTTGCAAAAAGCCGCTGATTCTGCTTGACTGATTCCTGAGCGTTTGCAGGGTCTCATCATTATAACTTCCGGCCGGTCGGACAACCGGCATCATCCATCCTGCCTCAACGCACTCTTGATCTGCCAGTGCCCATTTAAGGCGAGGAGCAAGCAAACCATGTCATACACAAACTCTCCGGCGCAACCGGACGACACCGGTGTCATGGACACACCTGACCTGATCACCTCTTTCACAACCTGGCAAGCCTGGGTCGACAGTACGCCGGCACCGGCACTGCCTGCCAATATTCTGCACGTCAGGGGAGAGGTGGAAATTCCGGTACCAGGTTTCCAGCTGAAACTGGATGCCGCCGTGCTGCAGGACATCAATCCCTCCATTCTGGTTCTGGAACTGATCCTGCAGGAGTCCGAACAGGGTCAGGCCGGCGTATACAGCCCCCAGTACCGGCAATCGGCCATTCCGGACCAGTTCAGCCGTATCCGGATCCAGATTCCGGGAGCGGAAGACATTCTCATCAACGAGATTTTCCAGACCGGCTGACCACTCACCGACCCGGCACAACAGCCCCAATCACCAGCCGGGTACCAGACAATTTGGCGCAGGGCGGGTGAATTGCTTAGACTGTCGGCATCGTATCCTTTCAACAGACAAGCAATATCATGCAGACATTCACCTTGGTTTTCCTGCTGTTCCTGATGGCCTCCACGCTGGTACAGGTCTGGCTTTCCCTGCGCCAGAAGCAGTCGGTACAACAGCATCGCACTGCCGTTCCTGATGCCTTCCGGGACAGGATCACCCTGGAACAGCACCAGAAAGCCGCCGACTACACCCTTGCCCGCGGACGCTTCGGACGTGTGGAGCTGTGCATCGGACTGGCCGTCCTGCTGGCATGGACGCTGGGAGGCGGACTGGAGTGGCTGGATCAGGGCTGGCGTGCCATGGGCTGGGGACCACTCTGGACCGGTACTGCCGTCATCCTGAGCATGACCCTGATTGCCGGGCTGATTGACCTGCCATCCGCCCTGTACCGTACCTTTGTGCTCGAAACCCGCTTCGGCTTCAACCAGACCAGCCTGCAAACCTTCATTGCCGACCGGGCCAAGGGAGCCCTGCTGGGCCTGATCATCGGTGTCCCCCTGATCCTGTTCATCCTCTGGCTGATGGAGTCGGCGGGCCGTATCTGGTGGCTTTATGCCTGGGTCGGCCTCACCACCTTTTCACTGCTCATGACCTGGGCCTATCCCAAATTCATCGCCCCGCTGTTCAACAGGTTTGAACCCCTGCAGGAAGGCGAGGTGGCCAACCGCATTGATGCCCTGCTCAAGCGCACCGGCTTCAACAGCAAAGGCGTATTTGTCATGGATGGCTCCAGACGCTCGGCACACGGCAATGCCTATTTCACCGGCTTCGGGCGCAACAAGCGCATCGTGTTCTTCGACACCCTGCTCAAGCACCTGACCCCGGCCCAGATTGAAGCGGTACTGGCCCATGAGCTGGGACACTTCAAGCGCAGGCACATCCTCAAGGGCATGCTGCTGTCCATGGCCATGACCTTCGCCGGTTTTGCCATTCTGGCCTGGCTGATGCAGCAGGGCTGGTTCTACACTGCCCTCGGTGTGTCCACACCCTCCACCTGGATGGCCCTGATCCTGTTCATGATCGCCAGCCCGGTGTTCACCTTCTTCATCGCCCCGCTCATGGCACGCCTGTCACGCAGGCACGAGTTTGAAGCGGACGAATTTGCCGCCCGCCAGTCCAGTGCCACGGAACTCATCGCGGCTCTTGTCGGTCTCTACAGGGAAAATGCCAGTACTTTGACACCTGATCCGCTGTATTCGGCATTTTACGACTCACATCCACCGGCAGCGATCCGGATAGCACATTTACAGCATTGCGCATAAATGCTGCACTGAACGATCTGACTGAAATGGGCAAAGGGTGGATGTACTTGATCAAGAACTAAAAATGGGTGAAAAAATAGCATGAAAGCCATAGTTGTTCTGGTATCTGGCCTGCTCCTGTCAACCACGGTGCTGGCAGCGCAGCCCGACCCTGAAAACGGTCGCAAGCTGTTCAGCGAATCCCGCTGCCTCAGCTGTCATGGCACCGACGTCTTCACACGCACCAACCGCAAGGTCAAAAACCTGCAGCAGCTGGAAAGCCGGGTCAGAAGCTGTGATGCCAACCTCAGTACCAACTGGTTTGATGACCAGATTCTGGATGTGGTGGCCTACCTGAACCAGATGTTCTATCAGTTTGATACCCCTGCCACCCGTTCCACAGCCCCCCCTCCGCATACCGGCACTGCCAGCCTGACCAGCAGCACAAGGGATGCGTTACAACCGCCTTTACAACCACTTGCGGAATAAGCGGAAAAACGCCTTACCCTCCCTTTTTGCTTCACAATTCCGGGTTATTATCACCCGCTTATGATGGAGCAAAATACCGGACGGGTTTCAGTCCGCTACGGTGCGGAACTGACACTGGAAACACCCGCAGGGGAGACCCTGCGCTGCACCGCACGCCGCAAGCTGGAGCACGTGGCCTGCGGTGATTACGTGCGCTGGGAAAAACAGGAGCAGGGCAATGCTGCAGTGACCGAAATACTGCCACGCCACAACGTCCTGACCCGCCCCGACTTCCGGGGCCGCCCCCGCCCGGTAGCTGCCAACATCGACCTGCTGCTGGTGGTCAACAGCTGGCAGCCGGCCCCCAACTGGGAAATGCTGGACCGTTACCTGATTGCTGCCGGTCAGCTGTCCAGTGCCGCCCTGATCGTCCTCAACAAGCATGACCTGTTCGACCCGGTGCGCGATACCCAGGCACTGGATGCCCTGAACGAATACCGCCAGGTCGGCTATCCGGTGCTGTTCACCTCCGCCCGCACCCGGGAAGGGCTGGAGCAGCTGTATGGCCAGATTGCCGGCAGAACCGCCATCATGACCGGCCAGTCCGGGGTCGGCAAATCCTCACTCGCAAACGGGTTGCTGCCGGAGCAGGACATCCGCATCGGTGCCATTGCCGAAACCGGTGAAGGCCGGCATACCACCACAGCGTCCCGGCTCTATCACCTGCCGCAGGGTGGGGCCCTGATCGACTCTCCGGGCGTCAGGGACTTTGCCTTGCCCCCCCTGTCTCTGGCAGAATTACAGGCTGGATACCCGGAGTTTCTGGCACTGGACGGCAGCTGCAGGTTCAACAACTGTACCCATCATCACGAACCGGGATGTCAGGTCAAGAAAGCCGTGTCCGCCGGTCAGCTGCCAGCGCAACGCTACCTGCGTTATCTGGGTTTGCTGGGCCGCCAAAAGTCATAATGCAATAAGGCGATCATGGATGATGGACTTCAGAATGAACCAAGCAATCAACAAACCGTTTTTCTCCCTGCCACTGTGCTTCGTCCTTGGGATCACGTTGAGCGGCAACGTTCAGGCCAATACCCCAGACCCGGAACAGCGGGAACTGTTTCGCAGCACCTATGCCCTGATGAAACAGGGCAGGACAGACAAGGCCAGACCCCACTTCGGCGCCCTGACCAACTATCCGCTCTATCCCTGGCTGGAATACGAATTCTTCATCCGCAACAATGAAGAAACCACCGACCTGACCCTGCTGGATTTCGCAGCCCGCAACCCCGGATCAGTCATGAGCGACGGCATTTACGAAAAGCTGGCCGGTCGCATGGTGGCCAAACAGGCGTGGAGCAGGATTCTGGATACCCTGCCGGACCATACCCCGCTGACCAGCCTGCAGTGCATCCGGCTGGAGGCCGGCATCAACCGTGAGCAGGCAGCCGGCAATGCCACCGCCACATTGCAACAGGCCAGAGCATTCTGGCGTGCCGCTGATGCCGCCCTGCCGGCGGAATGCAACGGCATGGTGGCCCTGCTGGAACAGCAGGGGCTGCTGACGGCAGAGGACTACTGGCAGCACATCGGCCTTCTGATCCGCAACAACCAGGTCACGGCGGCCCGCAACCTTGCCGGCAAGCTGTCGGCAGACGAGCAGGGGCTGGTCGACCTGTGGACCCGTGTGCGCAGCGACCCCAAGCGCAATCTGGAGCAGGCCTTCAAACAGACCGAATCCCCTAGGCTGCGTGAAATCATCGTATACGGCATCCAGCGGGCAGCGGACAAGAAGCTGGATACCGCCATTCCGCTCTGGGCCAGGGCCCGGAAAACCTTCAGCTTCACCCCGGCGGAAAAAGGCCAGGTGGAGAGCAATTTCGGCATGTGGGAAGCCTGGCGGCATGATGATCGCGGCCTGCGTCGGCTGGAGGCCATCGCCCCGCAATACCGTACCACCGACGGCAATATCTGGATGGCGCGTCTGGCCCTGCGCAGTGACAAATGGCAGAGTGTACTGGATGCCATTACCGCGCTGGAAAACAACCCGGATACCGATGACGAGGAATCCGGACGCGATATCTGGCAGTACTGGAAGGCGCGGGCACTGAGTGCACTGGGGCGCGCTGATGAAGCACGCCAGACCTACGAAGCGCTGGCGCAGGATACCACGTTCTATGGTTTTCTCGCTGCCGATCGCCTGAATCAGGATTATGCCCGCCTCAAGGAACCGCCGCCCGACCGCAGCCAGCGTATCGCCGGGCTGAAAAAACTGGCAGTCATCCAGCGCTGGCAGGAATGGATTGCTCTGGGTGAGCCGGACATGGCACGCAAGGAGTGGTTCCGGCTCCTGCACGAAATGGACAAGGAAGGCATGCTGGCTGCCGCCGAACTTGCCAGCAGTTTCGGGGATGCCAATCTGGCCATCTGGACCGTATCACGCACCAGGGACTGGAATGTGGTCGACCTGCGTTTCCCCATGCTCTATACCGACCTGATCATGGAACAGTCACGCAATCAGGGTATCCGTCCGGAATGGGTACTTGGCATCATGCGCCGGGAAAGTGCCTTCAACGCCGATGCCGAATCCAGCGCCAAGGCTTTGGGTCTGATGCAGCTCATGCCGGCTACGGCACGCCATGTGGGCAAACTGCTCGGCATCCCGGTGGGCGGCAAGGCCGACATCCTGAAGCCGGAAACCAATGTCCAGCTCGGCAGTGCCTACCTGAGCCAGATGCTGAACCGCTTCGGCGGCAACTATGCCCAGGCCACCGCTGCCTACAATGCCGGCCCCGGCCGCATTCCCCAGTGGGCACCGGATAAAACCATCGACGCCGACCAGTGGGTGGAAAGCATTCCCTACCGCGAGACCCGGCGCTATGTGCGGGCCGTGATGGCCTATACCACCATCTACGAACACAAGCTCCAGCCCGATACGGACAACCGGCTTTCCAGCCACCTCAAACCCGTGCATCCGGAGTAACGCATGCCGCCAGCCCACCTGCATCGACAACGGGGAATCGCACTGATTACGGCACTGCTGCTGACGGCACTGGCCGTGATCCTGGTGACGGCCCTGTTCGTGCAGCAGCGTTACAGCATCCGGCTGGCCACCAATTTCCAGCAGCTGGAACAGGCCTACCAGTACGTACAGGCTGCCGAGGACATGGCCACTGTTTACCTCAAGCGTGACCTGAAACAGAACCAGACCGACTCCCTGCATGATGTCTGGGCCCTGGCCAGCGAAGAGCCACTGAGAATCGACGATGACGCCGGCGAACAGGTCGGCGAACTGATCCTGCGGATTGAAGATTTGCAGGGTTATTTCAACCTCAATGACATCCTGACCCTGCCCCAACCCCAGCCGGATACCACTCAGGAACCCGAGCCGCCGGAACCGCATGAGGCCATGCTGACCGTATTCCGGAATCTGCTCCAGAATCACGAAATTCCACCGTCCTTCTCCAGCAGCGTGCTGGACTGGATCGACCCGGATGACCTGCAGTTCAGCCCCGACAGCGCCGAATCGGATTATTACCTGACCCTGGCGCATCCGTACCGCACCCGCAATGCCTATCTGGTGGACCCGAACGAGCTGGGCATGATCAAAATGGAGGGAGTGGACGAACAGTCGGGTGAAAAGGCCCGGCTGCTGGCCGGCATCATGCCCTATGTCACCGCCCTGCCGACGCCGACCGCCATCAACATCAATACCGCCCTGCCGGAAGTGCTGCTGGCCATGGGGCTGAATACCGAACAGGTAACCGCCATTGACAACATCCGCAAGACCGCTCCGATCGAAGACCTGGGCACCGTATCCAGCGTATTGCAGGGTCTGGACAGTAATATCGATAATGCCCTGAAATTCAGTTCCAACTATTTCCGCCTGGGTGGCGAGCTGCGCTATGGCAAAACCCGCCTGTTCCTGAACAGCATCCTGTTCCGCTCCCCGGAAGGCGAGGTCCATGTTATAATGCGCCAGTTTTCACCCATTCCCGCCCCCCGTAAACAACAAGAAAGTACCTGAGCCATGTTTATCCTCTATCTGCAGTTACCGGATGACCAGGAATTTTCCTTTGCCAATTTGGGTAACAGTGCTCCATCAGCCGAGTGGCGTCGGGGGCAGTGGAAAGACCTGTCCACCCTGATCAAGGGGCAGCCGCTGGTACTGCTGATTCCAGCCCGTGACGTGCTGCTGACCCATACCACCCTGACCACCAGCAACGCCCGCCAGTTGCGTCAGGCCCTGCCCTTTGCACTGGAAGAGCAGCTGATCGGTGATCTGGAAGAACAGCATTTCGTCTGGCACGACCGCAGGGCCGGCGAACTGGATGTTGCCGTGATTGAGCGCCCGCGCCTGAAACAGTGGCTGGAAATGCTGAAACAGCACAAACTGCGGGCCAAGGCCATTCTGCCGGACCTGTTCATCCTGCCGGTTGTGGAAGGTATCCCCACCATCTGGCACCGGGCTGCACAGGTCTTTGTGCGTACCGGTCCCCTGAGTGGCTTCAGCTGCCCGGAATCCATGGCCCCATTGCTGATCGACAACGCCTTCCCGGAAGATGCCGGCGAGGAAGAGCGCAAAGCCCGGTTTTATGCCGATACCGATGATGCCGGCTGGCACGATACCTTTACCCAGATCGCGGAATCCCAGCCCAATCACCTGTTACGCCACAGCATTCAGGAAGGCCTGCCGCTCAACCTGATGCAGGGCTATCAGGATGAAAGCATGTCCAGCTTCGCACGCCAGTGGAAACGCTGGCGCACGGCAGCCGTTTTCGCCCTCATCACGCTGGGGATTATGGCGGGACTGGAAGGGGTACAGGTCTGGAACC
>JAGRJD010000118.1:0-891 GCA_020442915.1 Thiothrix sp.
ATGCAGTGGCGTGAACATTTACCTGCCTGGGTACTGTTCCGCAAACCCCCCAGCCAGAGCGAAGTGCTAAACGATATCAACCGGGACATCGTGACACTGTATCGGTGTGTACAACAGCATCTGGATGAGCTGGGCCGGCACTTCAAGTTTCAGCTGGTGGCCAGGGATGAGTTTCGGCGCAAGCTGGCGGAGAGCCCGGAGGTAATGACCGACATTCAGCGTGCCGCCCGTTTTCTGTACCTGCATCAAAATGCATTTGCAGGACACGTGGATCGGACACCGGCTTTCGGGGTCAGTGCAAAGCGCAGGCCCCGCATCAATCTGCTGCACCTGACCGAGACCTTGAGCGAGGTACACATCAGGCTGGCTGACGTGTATATCGAGAATCTGCCATATGCGGAACTGATACACCGGTACGATAGACCAGGGACTTTTTTTTATATCGACCCTCCATATTGGGACTGCGAGGAGGACTACGGAAAGGGCATATTCTGCAAGGCAGATTTTGGGCGATTGGCGGAGCTGCTCCGGGGCCTGCAGGGCAGGTTCCTGTTGAGCCTGAATGATACGCCCGAAATCCGGGCAATCTTCAGTGGCTTCCTGTTTGAAGAAGTCCAGGTAACGTACTCAAGCTCAAGAACCTCAAGACCAAGGGCAAAGGAGCTTTTCATCAGCAATTATTGAATCTCTGGCAACCACAAGCGTTCCTAATGCCTACTGATGTTCTTCCCAAAGGTGTCAGTTTTGGCTTGTTGGTGGGGATGCACCTCAGTCGCTTGCTATGGCCTTGCCGTGCTGTTACACGGTGAGGCCTTTTACTTTGTCAGCCCCGTTTGGCTTGGGCCTTCTGGCAACTGGAAAAATTCAAACCGTGTTTAAGTTTTTTGTCCC
>JAGRJD010000118.1:903-32312 GCA_020442915.1 Thiothrix sp.
TTGTTCCCATGTCATCCCGGAACTTCCCGCTTATAACGCTTTCACTGAACTACTTATAACCCTGTTCTTCAGCCGGCATGATGGTCCAGTCATCCGGTTTGGACAGGATGTACGCCAACAATCCCATGGCACGCCAGGACAACTGATGGCTGGCAAATACAACGTTGCTGATGACGGTGAACCCCCCTGCCCGTTTGGCTCGTCGGATCATGGTTCGGCCCTCTTTTTGGGTTGTTCAATGGTAAACAGCGGACAATCGGCCCGGTCCGGGAAATGCCGCCAGCGCCGACAGGTCGGCAGGCGATAGCACCAGGAGCAATCCCCGACCTGTAACTGCTGGCGTTCTGCCAGAAACCGCTCAAACCGCTCCAGGGCGGACTCAAAGCAGGTGGCCTCGGCAGTGAGCCGGTCAACCCTGTCATTCAGGGATTCTGCGGTCATGACGGGACGCCCAGAATGGTGCCGACATGGCGTTGATGGTCCGTGCTCAGGTGTTCAAGCACCGCTGGCACCTGCAGCAGCTGCAGGAATACCTGCCGGTCGATCCAGTAGCCACCGCCCGGCTTCAGGACCAGCTCCACTCCCCCGCTCTGGATTTCATCCAGACCGGCAGCCAAAACGGCTAACGGCATCCCCGTCAGGGCCAGTAGCCATCCGGAAGAACACGCCAGTTTTTTGGGCGCAGCCGGGCGCCTGTCACGAATCAACGTGACTGAACAAAATTCATGCATTTCATTGCCTCGTGGAGGACTGGAAGATTCAGATTCTTGGTGCTGCTGACCGGATCGTCAAACAATCGGGTTTGCAAGCTGTCTCAAAAAATCAAATACTTGCAATTTTTCACTATTTATGGCGGGGCAACATTACATCAGGCGCTTCCTCAGAAGGTGGCAGCTTCATCCCCAATGCAATGGCTACATGGTGAGACTGGCCGTGGTGCCCCTTCCCTCGCCCGTAGATCAGCTCCTTCACCACATTTCGGCTAAACTGGTTACGTTTGGCCCAACCGTGAACCGTTATACCGTGCGCTTGGAAGTAAGCTTTCACGTCTTCCCTGGTGTTTACGTCCCTGCCGGCAGCGATGGGTATGAGGTTCTGCATCCAGCGCTCCTGTGCTAGAGTTGGTTAAAACGTGTTGGTAGCTGATTATGGTAACAAATTTGTTACCATGTCAAGGAAATAAATAACCAAATGGTGCGCTAGTGTGAGTATTGGACAACGCTTGAAAGAGGAACGACTTAAGACAGGGCTAAGCCAAGAGAGGTTCGCGTCGATTGCTGGAACAACAAAAAAAAGTCAAATTGACTATGAAACTGATAAAACACAGCCTAAGGCTGGCTATTTTGAGGCTATTCATAATGCAAGTCTAGGAGTAGACATTCTTTACATTTTAACAAATAGTTCCGATCACCATTCAAAAGTTGATCATTATTTATCTAATCTATCGGAAGATGAAAATCAAGCAATCAAGCTAATAGTTAAGTCTTTAGCCTTAAAAAGTCGGTAAATTTAGCCAAGTTTGCAAACTTGGCTTTCAACTTTGCATAGAAATCAAACAGTCGTCAATTCATTGTAAGCATGACTAAGAGAAAAAAACTCATCTTCCGTCATGTCTTTAATATTTTTACTTAAAAGATTATCTATATACCACTCGGCCAATCCAGCATAATAATTTACTTGCCCCTCAACTTTAAAAATTTTCTTATTTTTAAAAATTTCCCCGGCAACGAAATAAACCGGATATATTAATACAAACGATATAACCTTACTGAGAAACACAGGGATATTAAGTAAAATCCAAAACAAAGATGAAATACCTGTTTTTTTATGACGCCATGTAGATGACAAAATCATAAAAAAATTATTGTAAAAATTAAAATTGTATATACCAAAATCAACAACGGAATATACTATAATATATAAAAATTTTGGCAGCCAAATTCTAGCCAATGGCAGCATGGCAATCAAACAAATCCAATTCAAAGCCATCAAAATATAAAAAATAGCCTCTCCCAGAATCTTAGAAAACAATGAGCTTAACAATGCGATCAAAAGCATTGTTATAGTACTGCCGATCAAAGATAGCACACATTTAACAAAAACTTGATCTTCCAAATCAATTCTTAATGCCTCCTTGATAGAAATTCCTTCACTAACAAAAACAGTTTCTATATTTTTCTTATACGACTTATTTTTTATGTCATTCCATTTTTTCGACAACACATCTTGCATTCTGGCTGCATTTTCCCTGATGATGTCGATTGGTTCCTTTTCATCAACTCTTTCATTGTTTGAACTACTCCCAAGGTTAATATTTCCTTGAAGATAAGACTTTATAACATCAACAGCAATATCAATTTTATAGGTGTTGTCGTTGTACCTCTTAATCTCACTCTCCGATGGATTAGTGTGAGCAATTTTATCAAAGTGCCATCGTCTCTTGGCCCTATTTCTAATTAGCTTCAAATCACTTTCTTCCAATGATTGTAAATCACTAATTTCCAAAAGCGTCACTGCATCCTCAAGAGTCATGGTATCCATAGATAGAAACCCCAAACAAACAAAATAGTTATAAAATTTGTTGACATGGTAACTATTTTGTTACCATAATCAGCTACCAACACGTTTTAACCAGAACCACAGCTTAACACGCGCTGCTGTTCTTTTGAACAACCCGATACCTCCGACGCCGGGCATGTCCCGGCCTGTTGGGTGCTTTTGCCCTGATGCACTGGCACCCTTTTTTACAGGGGCTTGAAATGAAACAACCAATTCCAGTTCTCGTTCTCGCATTTTTCACCTTGCAGGGACAGGTACAAGCGACGGTTCACGGCGATTCTGCCCGGCCAATCCCCTCCATGGCCGGGCAGCCTTTTCTGAGAGAGGCAAAAGATCAACGGCCACCATCGCATGCGGCAGCGTCATGGCAGGCAAAAGCACTGGAGGCCGTAAAAACGGCAATCAGCCCATCCGGGGAGGAGGATGAATGAAATGCCTGCTGTTGATCACCTGTTTGCTGACACTGCCCATCCAGGCAGAAACACGGTTTACCGTGCGCTTTACGGCAACCGTCGACCAGAATCCGGCTTACCGGCCCGTCGACTGGGAAGTCTGGTCATTGGAGCAGAAGGGGTTGATCAGAAAAATTGCAGACCGGTGGTCATGGAGTGACCTGTTGCCGGCAGGACATTACCGCGTCCGTGCAGTAATGAATGCCGTTCAACGGGAAATGACATTTTCCGTTGAACAGGAAAAACAGGACTTTATTGTCGATTTTGGAGGCATCGCATGAATCAAAAATCCAAACCCCAGGAATACTGGGAAATCCTGCTGCTGTTCATCGCAGTACTGGCCTGTGGCTCAATCGCCCAGAGCCTGTTTGTCATTATCAACAACGCCCAATCATGAAAATCCATCCCGTCACCCTGATGCTGCGCACGGCCAGTTTTGCCGGTAGTGCCGCCAGCATGGCAGGCACCTATACCTACCTGCTGCACGAAACCGCCGGGGACATTATCCTCTCGGGAGCCGGGGCCGGTATTCTGGGGCTGACCCTGTATGTCGGCTGGGACGTGACCTTCAACCACAACGGCTGGAAGCGCCTCCCGGCACTGCTGATTGCCGGGCTGGCGACCGGCGCCAGCATTACCACCCTCTACCAGCATAACCAGCTGCCCGTTTTGCAGGCCCGGTTGGCAGTGGACCGGCAACAGCACCATGATCAGCAGGCCCGGCTGGCAGCGGACCGGCAGCTCATTGAGGCCCAGATTCAGGCCAACCGCCAGCGGATTGCAGAACTGGAAACGCTGAATAAAACCGATGCGGATCAGATCAGCGACCTGCAAAAACTGGTCAACCGGGGCATTCGACCCACGAATAACGCTGCCAATATCGCCGTCACCCGCAAAAGCATCTCACAACGAACCGAAAAAATTGTGGTCCTGCAGGGGCAGAACACCGATTACACCAACCGGCTGCTGGCCCAGCCAGCCATTGAGGATCAACCCGTTCAACCCGTCCCGGTGGCGGCACGGGTGGCTGTTGATCCGGCCATGCTGGCACGGGCCAGCATCTACGACCTGTCGACGCTCATATTCATCCTGTTCGCCGGTTTCTACCGCCACAGCCGACAGGCGCAGGAAAGCCGGGAAATGGCCACGTTACAGGCAGCAGTCACCCAGGCGACTCAGGAAACCGTCGTCATTGCTGACCTGCAGGATCGTCTGCAACAAACGATCCGGCTGGCCGGGAAAACCGGGGAGCAACTCACCGGTGCGGCCCACACCGCCGCCGAAAGTACGGCAGCACTGGAGACGGCCTCGGCTGATGCCGGTCAGCACCAGCGGCGGCTGCTGCAGACGGCAGGGGAGCTGCAGGCCGTGCTGGAACAGGTCATGCAACAACGGCACCAAATGGCGGGCTTGCTGGCCGGTGCCGGCCCGGCAACCGCTGACCTGCAGCAAGGCATTGCAGCGGCACAGGCCGTTACCGGGGACTTGCAGGCGGCACACCTGAAATGCAGCAAGAGCATTGCTGCTGCGACAACAGCACTTGCAGCGGCAAATGCACCTGCAAGTCCACCTGCAAGTGCCCAAAAGCTGAATGAGCTGGCCGAAGACGAAGCACTGACCCTGATTGCGGCCAGACAGCTGGACCCCGGACCCACCGGAGCCCTGACCACCAGCAGCATCAAGGATGCCACCGGCTGGGGCCGGATCAGGGCGGAAAACCTGCTGAAAACGGCATGGGAATCCGGTTTGCTGGCACGTCATGAGACCGGGCGCGGTTATCAGTACAGCTACCCGGAAACACCGGATGCTGACCACCAAAGCCGCCCCGGCAAAATCGTCAGGTTGCCCACAGCACGGAGCCACTGATATGGAAGCCAAAGCCATCAACGTTATCCCGATGAAAAAAGTCCAGGAACAGACGTTTTCCCCGGAACACAGCCCAAATGACCGTCGCGGTGGGGTTTCAGACCCCCGACGCGGTGAAAATGAAAGGATGGATGCCGGCTCAGCTTCATCAAAAAACACCGTCGCGCTGGGGCCTGCACTGGAAAATGTCCTGTACTCCATCACCCTCCAGCGGGATGAAATCAACCAAAAAGGCCGGGAACTGATCCAGTCAATTTTGACAAGCAAGCAAGTTGCCACCGGGTTGCTTGAGTATGTCCGGTCCAGTGACTCAACAAACACCTTCTCCCGCTACGCTCAAGGCATTGATGCTTTGCTGGGTCACTTCGATGCTGGTGCCGCAGTCAAAACTGGCGATTTGGCTGATAAATCCGCCTCTGACAATCTGGCAGCCCGGTTTTTGCGTGACCAGGTAAAAGATGCCCTTGTTAATTTTGAGCTGCTCATCAAGCGTGATGACAACACCTTCCGGTGGGCCTCAATGGACGAACTGCAAGCCCGTCATGCCGACCTTTACCCCGAAAAAACGGCAACTGACCTGCAAGTCCCCTGCAAGTCACCAGCCAATGGCCTGCACAAAGCTGCACATGCCTTTGCCAACACCTGCAACTGGCCCTTTGCCGCTCTGCGGGGCCGGCAGCAAGGCAGGCGACTGGCAAACGCCAAACAATCGGCATGGGCCAAAGTCCATCCGGACGGCAGCATCGAATACCTCAGTCGTCCCTTTGAAGGCAATCTGACCGAAGCCGAAAAAAAGCTGTTGCGGGAAGCCGCCTATGCCGAAGCCGAAGGCAAGCTCAAGCTCAAGATTGCCCATGCCCAAAACAAAACCCTGCTGCAACAACTGCAACAAAGTGAGCTGGATGCCCAGCTGGAAAAAAGCCGGGTCGCCAGAGACTACCTGCTGGCCGCCACCGAAGTCCGGGGCCGCCATGCCGTGCGCAATGCCAAACTGGCCGGGTACCTGCCCTATGTTTTCACACTGGCCATTGCCAGCGGGTTTTACTGGCTCGCTGTCCATCAAGGCCAGCGCCAGCCCCTGACACTGGAAATGGCCACCCTGGCCCCGGCCACAACCCACGCATCCGATCCGGAGGATTACCCACCTGTACAAGGAGAAATGGACCAATGAGCCACCCCATCGAAAATCTGGCCGGGTTCCGGTCAGCACTACAAAAAAGAATAGCCAGCAAATTCGGGTATGCCATCCCGGACACCGACGCTCTGGCGGACGCCATTCTGGTGCTGGACTATGGCGTAGACGAAGCCGAATTGCAGGCGCTGGACTGGCTCGCTGCCCATCAAGGCCAGCTCCAGCTCCAACCCCCGGCCCCGGCCACAACCTGCAAACGGCATTTTACGCTGGAGCTACAACCATGATCCGGTCAGCACTGCAAAAAATACAATGGGGCGACATGGTGGAGGTGGATGCCTTTGCCCCCGCCACCGGCTCCGGCTGGTTGCTGCTGGGAACGGGTATCTATTCCAGCCTGTCCATCCTGTCCGCACTGGGAGCCACCCCGGCAGCCGCAGCCGTCGGTACGGCAACCGCCCTGCTGACCGGCTGGCTGGCCCACCGTTTTGAAACCCGGCGCCAACGCAACGGCTGGATACTCGATGAACCGCTGCAGCTGCGCCGTCCGGCCTCCATCGGGCCGACTGAGGGAGGCATCAACCGCGACATCACCGACCTGCTGCGCACCCGCACCGGGCTGGAACTGACCGTAAACGAAACCCGTTCCCACCAGTACCGCATCCTGACCGTGGCCAATCTGGAGCCGGAACTGATCCGTAAACAGCTGCCCGCCATCAGCATGCAGCTGGGAGTGGCGGAAGCACAGCTGACCTGGATACAGAACTTCGGGCCGGGCCTGTCCGCCATTCTGGTCCCCATGGACAACCCGGCAGACTGGCTACCGGTGCCGTTCACCACCGAGCATTGCCAGGCCGGGGAGCTGTTGGAGTTCATCGGCACCAGCATTACCGGTGATCCAGTGCTGCTCAACCGTCGCCAGTACCCGCACCTGCTGGTCACGGGTATGACCGGAGCCGGGAAAACCGAAGCCTTTGTGGCCTCGATTGCGTCCGTGCGGGCCTCCGGCATGAACCCGCGCATCATCATCATTGATCCGAAAAACACCGCCCAGCTCAAGCGCGAGCAGGCCGATTACTACACCAACGACATTAAAGCCGGGGTGGCTGAAATGGAACGCCTGTATGCCATCGCTCAAGAGCGCATGGAGCGCTACAGCCGGGCCGGATGTGACAACTTTTTCGAGTACCGGGAGAAAATGGACGCCACCGAGCAGCCGGTTTTCATTTATATCGATGAAATTGCCGCCTTTCTGCGCCGGGATTTGACCGAGGAGCTGGAGGCCGGAGAAAAACCGCGTCATGCCCGTGCTTTCAACATCATGACCACGGCCATGGAACAGATTCGGTCATCCGGCCTGTTTGTCACAGGGGGGGTGCAGACCAGCAAGGCCACCAATATCCCGACCGATGTGCGCGATAACTTCGGGGCCAGACTGATTTTTGCGACGGCTGATGCCAATGCCGCCCAGACGGCTGGAGCCGGAGCGGCTGTCGGTCTGCCGATGCAGGGGGGATTCATTTTCAAAACCGGGCGCACCCAGGTCATGGGCCGGGGCGCTTACCTGAAAGCGGAGGATGCAGCATGACCACCCTGCCCATTCCATTCGCCTTCTGACCGTTATTCATTTTTATTGGAGTCAAACATGCACATGAGCTACGAACGCACCAGTACCTGGAGCAACAACCTGATCCTGCTGGGAGCCGGCGCCGCGCTGCTGGCCGCCGGGGCCGAATGTTACTACCTGTTGCAGGACCAGCCCCGCCACCTGCTGTCGGTCGTGGGCATCAGCCACAACACCCGCGACCCCATGGCCCTGTTCCGCTTTTACGCTGGCATTGCCGTGGTGGCCGGGGTACTGCTGACCCGCCGCCTGTCCCTGATCCTGCCGGTAGTGGCGGTACTGGGGGTCATGCACATCGCCGGCAATTACGGCACCTTTGTCCATTACACCGCCCCGGTCAGCAGCCAGTTTCAGGTCGCCCGCATGCAGCCACTGGCTGGTGGCCAGGTACAGACCCGACCCCAGGTGCAACAGGCCGGATTTCAGCGTCAGGCACCAACAGCCGCACCAGCGGCAAACACTGAAGCCCGGCAATGGATGCGCAAAATGACCGAAGCCGGATACACCCGTGGCGGCCCGGTATCCGCCGCCGGGCGGGACTGGTGTGACCGGATTAACGCGACCACCGGCAGGGCCAACCGCTACAACGACCTCAAAGCCCAGGGCAATTGCATCACGGGCTACGTCTGGAATCAGTGATGAACAGCCTGCTGAAAATCGCCCTCTGTTTCCTGATCATCCACCTGCTGGATCAGGGCATCCTGCAGGCTGTCACCACGGCAGCCCTGCAGGAAGGCCGGCCCGACGGGCTGACCCGGCTCATGACCATGGCACAAAATGTCATGGACGGCATGACAGGACAGCCATGACGACCAACACCCCCAGCGACGAACTTCAACTCCTGATCCAGCTGCACCAGCGTCTGGATCAGCTGGAAGCCCATACCGCCCCGGCCTCCGGCATGAGCTGGCTCATGGCTGCCGTTATCGCTGCGGGCCTCCATTATGCCGCCCTGCCTGCCCTGCAGGCCTCCGGCATCCCGTTTGTCACGACAAAAACCAATACCGTGCTGGCATGGGAACAGCAGCAGGCTGACCGGCTCGTCAGCTGGCTGACCGGCAGCACCCGCCCGGCCCTGCACCCCCGCACCGGCACCCACCCGGACCTGAAAACGCTGTATGACCGTGCCCAGGCACTGGCCCGGGCAGACGGTTTCCGTATCAGCATCCGGGAAGCTGACCGCACCCCGGAAAAACAGGCTGAATATGTCAAAAAAGGGGCATCCAAAACCCTCAACAGCCGCCACCTGCCGGATGCCAACGGCATCAGCCATGCGTTGGACCTTGAGGTCAAATACCCCGGCCCCCAAAGTAACAAAACCGACTGGTACTGGGTCCGCCGCATCAATGGCGTCATGCAGCAGGCCAGTCAGGACACCGGCATCCCCTACGAATGGGGTGGCGACTGGCAGACCTTCAAGGACGGCTACCATTTCCAGCTGCCCTGGGCAAAGTACCCCAAGGCCAGCACCGCCACAGTTACCCGTACTCCCAAACCGACGGCCAGCACCACCTCAACCGCCCCATTGCCGACTCTGACCACAAAAAACCAACAGGCATTGCTGGATGAGATCAAGCGCACGGAATCATCCGGCGGCCACTATGGCATCGAAAATCCGGATAACTGCATGCAAGGTGCTTACCAGATGAGTGCCGCCACGCTGGTGGAAGTTGGCCTGATCCAGCGCCACAAACTGGCCAGTGCCAGCTTGGCAGCCCAACAGGGTAAAGGCAGGGAGCATTGCCGCTTTCTAAACACGGCCAGTCACTGGACCCTGCCCGGTGGCAAACAGGCATTCCTGAGCAACCCGGCCCTGCAGGACAAAGCCGCCCGTATCATGCTCAACAAGCACCTGCAGTGGGGCGTTAACGCCGGGGCCATCCGCTACGACAGCCCCCAGCACATCCTGACCGGCTACCTCAAAGCCACCCAGTTTGGCTGGATGCGGGCGGTCAGATGGTATCGAGATGGTCAGGACGACCGGGACGGCAACCGGGTCCGGGTCTCCACCTATGCCAGGCAGGGGGAGGCGATTGCCACCCCGGCCCCTTCCACCTTCAATGCGCTCAAAGGAGCCTTCGCATGGAAATAAACGACCTGGGCCTGACCATGGGATTTTCAGCCATTGTTGGCTACACCATGGGCTTTGCTGCCAAAAAAAGTTTGAAAATATTGATGTTTGTTGCGGGCCTGTTCCTGACCGGCCTGTTCGGACTGGCCTGGGTCGGCTTGATCCAGATCGACATGGACGGGCTGAGAAATGCATTCGAGACACTGCAGGCAGCCGCCCGGGAGGGTGCCAATGCCTATCTGGGCTGGCTGGTCGGCCAGCTGCCCAGTGCCGGCAGTTTTACGGCGGCCTTTGTGGCCGCCTTCAAGTTTCACTAATGCGTAACATGAGCTTTTCAATGACCACCCGGCAGGTCATGGCTGAAACCAAAGACATCACCCGCCGCTTCGGCTGGTGGTTCCTGAAACCCGGCGACCGGATTCAGGCCGTGGAAAAAGCCATGGGGTTAAAGAAAGGAGAAAAGATAAACCGCCTCAAACTCATCGAAGTGGTTTCCACCCGTTCGGAACCCCTCAACACCATCACCCCGGAAGATGTGATCCGCGAAGGCTTTCCCGGCTGGACACCGGAACAGTTTGTTCAAATGCGGGTTGATCATTACAGGATCAACCCGGACCGGGCAGTGAACCGCATCGAGTTCCGTTACTGTCAGGAGAAACAGGAACAGCTTCTGCTTTTTGGGTATCCGTGGTTACACAGCCACAAAAGCTTTTACTCCACATCCATGGGAGCGGAGCCGTGATCATGCATCAAGCAGCCCCCTTTAAAACAAATTCAGTCCTGATCTCAGAAAACGGTGAAAGTACTTGTCCGGCCTCATTTTTTTCGATCAGGCCAATAGCCAGTAACCGGGTAACATCAGAGTGAACATTTTTAACGTCCCGTTTCAAGCATTTCGCGAGTTCCCGGATGCTCATTGCCGGCTTGCCCTGCAGGTAGTTCAGGACATCCCAGCGCCGAGGCGTGATTGCAGAAAATAAAGCACCCGGTGTTTCAAACGTGAAGCGCTCTCCCTGATAAATCCCCTTATTCAGTGCAGCAGTGAAGGCAGAGCCGGTTTCCATCAGATCAGACTCCAGGTCGGGTTCTATCTTGATTACTGCGTATCTCATGACGGGTTCCTTTCTTTAAGTACATCGGTGACAAAATCAGCCCAAACCTGCTCGGGGCTGCTGAATGTATAAGGCTCCTCCATATCCAGATAGTGTTTGTGGTCACCCTTGCCTCGTTCGTTGTCATAGCCGATCACACGTTGGTCAGGGTAGCCGTAAAACAGCCGGTATTTGTACAGATGCCCAGAACCGTCTACGGGTTTTGGCAATAGCCATGCAACACCTTCAAGAATTGCACCATCAGCAAACTCGCGGCGGTGTTTGAAAATCAATTCTGCTTTTGCCATGTTGGCAAGCATACCAACATTTGCGACCTTGTTCCATCCCGTGGTATCTGGTTGCTCGTCACCCGATGACAGGGTTAACCCTGCTTCTGGCACGAAGGGTCGGCGGAATTGTCCGGGCTTCCCAGTCCGGGTCCAGAGGTGGAACCAGAAAACGTTGCTCTGCAATGCAAAGGCACTGCAGCAGGGTGGCCAGTGACACCACAAAGGTCGCACCGTCACCCGCTCCTGCAGGCGCTTCAAACTCAAACAGGGTGTCCAGCTCCACCAGCAAGGGCGGGTCCGGTTCAGGCGTTATCGCCATGGGTTGTTGGCCTCCATTTTTCTGCCACCTGTCTGGCCAGGTCGAGCAATGCCCGGTTGCGCCGGGCACGTTCAGGTGCGGTGTGAATCAGGCGTTCAAACCGTTCGGGATCAAACCGGATTTTCTTTTCATAAAGGGCGGGTGCTTCTCCGGCAAAGTTGGTGGCCGAAAAATCCATGACCCGGAGCGTCATCCGTTCAGACAACATGCCTTCGGCACTGATTTCAGTCATGCGATGGTGCAGGCACTGCAACTTGAGATTGAAGTAGCCGGTTCCATCATGGCGCAGCTGGCCCTCCGGCGTGATCCTTGCACCTGAAACCTGTTTTATAATCGCCCTGACCAGTTCAGTGTCGCTGCCAATGTATTGCCCGTAAATACTTTCTGTCGGCCCAAAGTAGGCAATCATCCAGGGCAGGTTTCTCAAGTGTGCACCCGTGTAGCAATACCCCTGTGAGGAAAACCACAAATCCAGCATCTTTTCTGCAAACCGGCTGGAAAAGGGAAACCCGAAGTCTTCCCGCAGCACCAGGATAATCCGGTCAAACTCGCTCACTGCCCGTTCCACCAGCCGGCGGGCCGCTTCACCCACGGGACGGCGGTCAGTCTTTTTGTACGACCGTTGCTTAAGGCGGTAAGGACAGTAAACCAGATCAGTCATGTTAAAATACGGAAAACCGTCAACAGGCTCTCCCGTGTGGCTGCCATAGGGACGCGGGCTGCCGGCCTGCTTTCGATACAGCCCTTTCAACTGAATGGGGTTATTGCACCAGGGACATACTGCAAAATAGTGATCATCCCCCCGTAAGGGCGCTTTCTGAAACCAGGGCCAGTTACCGGCCAACACGCTTTCAACCGAATCCCGGCTGATGACTTTGTAATGTGCAACCATCCGTGCTTCCTGCTCTTGCCCACCAGTGGGGGGATAAGGGTGGCATCATCCCCTCTGCCTCCGCAAACCGCAAGGCTTCCAGCAACAAACCGTAAGGGAGATGGAATCGTGATCCGGTCCGGGTTTGCAACACAAAAACCAGTGAGCAGGCCGCGTGCTCCCCCGGTGTTTCAATCACGCCGTCCAGTCGGGCGACCGGCGGGGCGTTTCCGTGTTCATCCGGATGGGTTGCCATCGTTTTCTTCCTCGTGTTTACCTGAACCCGGCAGCTGCCACACCTGCCGGATTGCCCGGATTCGGCACAATGATGTTCTGCCAGGGCGGGTCCGCCTGCCCCTCCCGTTGAAATTTCACGGTAATGACCTCCTTGGGTTTGGTGTAATGCAGGGTGTCTTCACTGCAACGCAGCATCCGCTGCGCATCCGGCCAGTAGCGGGAATGAATCCCCAGCAGGGCCGTGGCCCCGACATTGGTCAGAAACGCTTCCGGGAACTCGGTGGGCGACTGGGACGCACACCACAGGCCAAGCCCGAACTTGCGGGCTTCTTTGGCAATGACATTGATAATGTCGTCCGGTTCTTTGCTGAAATACTTGTGGCCTTCATCCAGGAACACCACCTGCCGCAATTCGGTGCCGGAGCGGGTGGCGCCGGCCCGCTTGCACCGGTCAAAGATGGCCTGCAGGCGCAGTTTGACGAACATCACCTGTTGTTCGGCAGTCAGGGACTTGAGCTGGTGAACCCGGACCTTGCTGTCCCCGAACGGGGGCGGATTGGCCCGGAAGATGCCGGCGGCATTCAACAGTTCCAGCCGCTGCATGGCCGAGGTCAGCACATCCACCGAATCATACTTCAGCACATCATCCAGTTCCCGGCCCGACTGCATGTTTTCCACAAATTCGGTGTACTGGCCGACGCATTGCGTTTTGGCCCCTTCAATCTGTTTCTGCAGTTTCTCCCGCTCGTCATCACTCCCCCCGCGTGCAAAACGCCCCTGCAGGCCGGACAGGCGCCTGAAGGCTTTCTGCAGTTGATCCAGGGCCGATACCGACTTGTTGTCACCACCGATCACCAACACCTGCAACTTGCGCCGTCCGAAGCTCATCAGGTCATCCAGGGTGGGATAAAACTGCCGCAGTTGTGACCACTGGCGGGCTTCCACCATCTGCCGGCGTTGGGTTTCGTTGATCCTGTCCCGCTGCCAGCTGTTGGCATTGTCCGGCCAGATGCCGGACATCGCATAGGTATCCTGCAACAAATGCCGCAGGCAGGCTTCCTGCTTGCTGCCCAGCTGTCTGGTGACACTTTTCAGCAGATTCAGCAGGTAATCCACCTGCCGGTTGACACCACCGGTATGGGGGTCCGTATCCAGCTCCAGCGGATTGAAGCCGTAACCGGTCGCTTGCGAATAGCGGCAGGCCGTGGCACCGGCAATGCCGTCCAGTTCGTCATGGACATCAAACACGTCCAGTTCCAGTCCGGCCTGAGCGGCTGACTCCATCCAGCGCATGGACTGCCAGCTTTTTCCGGTACCGGACATGCCCGCCAGCAGCAGGTGGCCATTGATCAGCCGGCCCGGCTCATAAAACTGTGGCAGATTCTGTTTTTTCTGGCGGAAATGGTATTCCGACAGCCCCAGGTAGTGGCGCATGGGTTCCCCCTTCTTTTTTGTCGTATCAGATCAGCAGCAAACCGGCGCAGACCAGGGCCAGCAATCCGGACAGGGCCGCACCGGCCAGGGCGATGTTCCGTCCGGCATTGACCGTCACCAGCCGGTCATCCAGCAAAGCATCCAGCGCCTCCCGCTGCTGTTGGAAACAGTGCTCCAGACTGCGGTTGCCGTTGGCCAGTGCCAGTTCCACCGCATTCACCGTCTTGCTGGCCAGCTGCTGGGTGTAAACCCGCCCGGCTCTGGCCTCCGCTTCATGGATGGCCGCAATCGCCGCCTGCAACTCCAGCTGTGACTGCCGGGTCGCCGTTTCATAGCCCTGCAAAACCTCGGCATGCATGATCAGCGCCACAGACAACGGGTCTTTTCGATCCACAATAATCCCGTACTCCGCCGCTATCTTCTGCAGTACCGCATCAATATTAATCAGGCTCATAATACCCCGCCCGTCCGCAAAACATCGAGTTGCCCAAAAACAGACTGCCGGAACCGGTCAATGCGTCTTTTTTTCATGAAATCGTATTCCTCCAAAGAAGCATCCTCGACCTCCCTGAAGGTCAACCTGCCTGTCAGCATGTCCCTGACCGCCTGCCTGACCAGCTCCGTCTGTTCATGCAGGGTGACAATGCCATTAATCCGGTGTGCATTTTTTTCATAAACGGCCAGTTTTTCAAAGGCTTTACCCCCGGATTCAACCGGTCCGAAATGCTCATTCTTCCATACCACCAACCCGACATGTTCCGGAAACTGTTGGGCAATCGAGTTCAGGCCACTCACCGTATCGATCAATGCCTGACCACCGACAACAACCATATGAATAACGGCCTTTATTCCGGTTTCGAGAAACAAATCAAATATCTCTTCACTGATCAAATAATCTGCAAGCGGTAAAAAACTGGTTGCCCCGTTGTCATTCACAACCATTCCGTCATGATTCATGATCAGTGCCGTAAACTGGTCAAACATGGACGGCACCACTTTGGTACCATCCATGAACTTGACGGCTTTTACGTCCAGTGCCTTGAATCCGGCGAACGTGGCATTCACCGGATCAGTATCAACCCCCAGGACTGCTTCATCAAACGGATGAAAATATTGTGCCAGCATGGCAGAAATCATGCTTTTACCGACCCCACCCTTGCCCTGCAACACCATATGCAATGTTGTCACCTTAAATCTCCTTAAAATAATTCATTGAAAGTTAAAGATTCTCCAACACAAATAACTGCCTTGAGCGGTGATTGTTGTTATTCAAAGCAAATCCTCCTCCACGGGAACCGGATCATGAAAAAATCCTTTTGGCCTCACACCAGCATCCATTTTCACCGGCCCTGTTTCCTGAATATCTTTATGAGGCTTCAGACCACCACTATCCTCAGATAGTAGAATCCGGCTATTCTTGATTTTTCTTTTTCTGGTAATGTACTTCCAAATATAGGCACAAAATGTCCTGTAGCTGATCGGCAAATCTCCCTGCCCCCTTTCCAACAAGGCATCGTAAATATCCCTATATGGCCACTTCTCGTTAATGGCAGCCTCAATTTCTGCCTGACTGGCAAGGAAGAACCGAATACCCGCACCCTTGCGTTGTTTTCCATTTGCCCCGTCCATGGCTCGTTGTCGCAGCATCTCCAGCAAGTCGGTCATCACTGCCCCTTGTTGTACTTTTAGTGCTTCTTTGTACCTCATCATAAAGATCAAGTCAAAACTTCTTCTATACATAAGAATCTATAATAATTGACCCAACTCGATACAACCGCTTAGTTGGCTTTTAGCAATTTTTAGTTGTCTTTTTATGGTTTTTTATTGAATAAACAATAATCTATTGCACCTTGTCACAATGTTCTTCAGAATTTGCACATTATCTGGTACAAAATACAGCTGAATGAACAGAGGCAAGATGGGTGTTTGTACCACGGCCATGAATGACCGGATACAAACACTGCAACTTATTCGCCTGCGGCTCAACGTCATCTTGCCCCTGCGGGGGGCCGGGGTGGCGGCATCAGCAACACGGGTAAAAAGGGAGGTCTGGTTTGCAACCGGAAAGGCCGATAAAAGAAAAAGTTGTCAAGGTCCGGTTAACACGTGAGGAGTGGAGCCGACTGGTTGCAATGGCTGAATTATGTAACCTGTCAGTATCCGAACTGATCCGGCGCCAAATGGCCGGTATTAAAATAGAAAGCAATGAACAGGCGCAGCAGTTTCTGGTGCTGGCCAAAATCAATGCCGACCTCGGTCGGCTGGGCGGGCTGCTGAAACTCTGGCTTTCTGATCCGGGAAAGGAACAACAGGGACGAAAACTGGAAATCCCCACCCTGATCAACCAGATCAAATCCACTCAGGGCTTGCTGGCTCAAACGGCGAGAGAACTGGCAACCCGCCAATGATGATTGCAAAACGGCAGCCGGAAAGAAAAAGAACCAAATCCAGCTTCAAGCTGCTGACTGATTACATCCTGAGAAGCAACCAGTTCGCAGAAAAAGAAAAAATTGTCGGCTACAGAATCAGCAACTGCCAGTTCAACAATGCCATTGATCTCGCCATGGATGAAATACTCATGACCCAGCGCCAAAACAAACGTTCAAACGCCGACCCCTGTTATCATCTGGTGTTTTCGTTCCCGCCCGGCGAAAAACCGAAGGGTGACATACTGGCGGACATTGAGCACGAGCTGTGCAAATCCATTGGTTTGGGGGATCATCAGCGCATCAGTGCCATTCATGATGATACGGACAATTACCATGTCCATGTTGCCATCAACAAAGTTCACCCGGTTACCCATAACATGGTTGAGCCGTACCGCGACAAAATAAAACTGATTGAAACGGCAGAGCAGCTGGAAATCAAACACGGGCTGGTCAAACAGGTTGACTGGGAGGCCGCCCGGCAGAAACGGCGGCGGGGGGAGCGGGACAAACCCAACCCGCCCGCAGAAACCCTCAAGGCCCACACCCACCAGATACCGTTTGATGCATGGGTCAAACAACACCGGGCTGAAATTACTGCCCTGATTGACCCGGCACCGGACTGGAAAACCTGTCAGGCCAATCTGGCCCGACTGGACCTGCAAATCCGGCCACGCGGTAATGGCATGGTGCTTTCATCCCGTTCGGAAAAAGCCTTTGCCAAACTGTCCACGCTGGGACGGGAATACAGCGCCGGAAAACTGGAAAAACGGCTGGGCCGGTTTCAGGCCGCAGAAAAACCCGCCGCCGCACCGGAAAAACAGTATGTCAAAGGCCCGCGCCAGCCGGCTGATAACCGGCTTTGGGAGGCTTTCCAGGCGGACCAGCAGCAGAAGAAAAACCGCATGGCCGTGCTGAAACGGGCCACGGCCAACCAGAAGGCCGAACAGCTGACGGATTACCAGCAACGCCGGCTGGCCATCCGGGTCAATCCGCTGTTGTCCGGTCCCAACAAACGCGAAGCGTACCAGCGTCTGAAGAAAAACCATCAGCAGCGGCTGCGGGCCATCAGTACGGCGGCTGCCGGGGAGCGCCAGCAGATCACCCGCGATCATCCGGCCCGCAACTGGCAGACCTATCTGGTCGCGCAGGCCATCCAGGGCGACAGCGCGGCCCTGAAAGCGCTGCGCCATCCCGAAACCCGCAAACAGGTACTGGCCCGCCATGCCCTGTCCGGCCCGGTGGCGGAACAGGTCAATGCCCTGCTGACCGGCCTGAAGCCCGCGATCCGCACCAACGGTACCGTGAGCTACAGCGTCGGCAAGGCCCGGATACTGGATACCGGCAACCGGCTTCAGACCGACACCAATGACCCGACGGCGATCACGGCCATGCTGCGGCTGGCCCGGCACCAGTTCGGGGATCAGGGACTGGTGATCCAGGGATCAGCCGCGTTTCGCCAGCAGGTGATCACGGCGGCGGCCACTGAAAACATGCCCGTGACCTTCGCCGATCCGGCCATGGAACAGCAGCGCCAGCAACTGCAGGCGGCCCTGCACCCCTCCGCACCCGCCAGCCCGCGCCAGCCCGGCAGACAACACCCACCACCACAGCACCAGGACACCGAACGATGAAAAAACCGGCCATCGGGGTGGCAACCGGCAAAGCCGCCCGCACCCCTGCCAGAATCCTGCTCAACCTGCTGATCCTCAGCCTTTTGCTCCTGATCGTTTCTGCCGTCTCGACCCAGTACATGGCCTGGCGGCTGGGGTTCCATCCGGCGCTGGGCGCCATCGGTGAGGTGGCGGGATACCGGCTGTACCTGCCATGGTCATGGATCGTCTGGGCGATCCAGTACGGCACGCCGGTTCGTCCGGTGCTGGCCAGTACCTTCGGCATTTTCCTGACCGGGGCTACCCTGGCGCTGCTGCTGTTCGCCGTTGGCCGGCTGATGGCGCGCCGCTCCGGCAGGGGCATCGAAAACCTGCACGGTTCCGCCCACTGGGCCGACCGGAACGAGATTGTCACCGCCGGGTTACTGCCGCGCAAACCCGGTCAGGATCATCAGGGCGTCTACGTCGGCGGGTGGCGAAACCCGAAAACCGGGAAAACCGAATATCTACGCCACAACGGGCCGGAACACGTGCTCGCGTTTGCGCCCACCCGGTCCGGCAAGGGGGTGGGACTGGTCCTGCCCACCCTGCTGAGCTGGCCGCACTCCTGCATGGTATTTGACATCAAGGGGGAAAACCATGCGCTGACCTCCGGCTGGCGCAAGGAACATGCCAAAAACCGGATTCTGAAATTCGACCCCACCGCTGATGATGGCAGCTGTGCCCGTTACAACCCGCTGGCGGAAATCCGGATCAATACGGCGGATGAAATCCGGGATGTGCAGAACATTGCCGCCCTGCTGGTGGACCCCAACGGCAAGGGCATGGAGGATCACTGGTCCCGGACCGCCTATGACCTGATGAGCACCCTGATCCTGCATTGCTGTTATGTCCGCCAGTCAGAAGGCGGGACGGCCAACCTGAGCGACATCGAGGCGGTACTGACCCGTGTCGACCCGGACCAGGGGGCTGATGTGGAGGGGATTTTCAAGGCCATGGCAAAACACCCGCACAAAAACGGCCAACCCCATGCACTGGTGAAAGCCGGGGCGGTCAAGATGATGCAAACTCCCGAGAAGGAACGTGGCTCCATCATCTCCACCGCCCTGTCGTTTCTGAGCCTCTACAAAGACCCGATTGTCCGGGATAACGTGAGTGAATCCCATTGGGCCATTGAAGATTTGATGGGGCATGACGGCCAGCCGGAACCGGTCTCCCTGTATCTGGTGGTCAAACCCTCGGATGCCGACCGGCTGCGGCCCCTGATCCGGCTCATGATCAGCCAGATTGTGAATCGCCTGACCGAATCCATGCAGTTCAGGGACGGGGCCAGTGTCGCCGGTTACAAAAACCGGATGCTGGTACTGCTGGACGAGTTCGCCAGCCTGCAGAACATGGCCGTGATTGAACGGGCACTGGCCTATGCCGCCGGCTACGGCATCAAGTTTTACCTGATCGTCCAGGACCTGCAGCAGATTGTGCGGCTGTACACCCGCGAAGAAGGGCTGATCGGCAACTGCCACATCCGCATTGCCTATGCCCCCAACAAGATCGAAACTGCCGAACTGCTCAGCAAAATGTCGGGCATCACCACCATCCAGAAAGAGGCCATCACCACCTCCGGCAAGCGGCACGCGCTGATGCTGGAATCCACCAGCATCACCTACCAGGAGGTGCAGCGCCCGCTGATCACGGCGGATGAAGCCATGCGCCTGCCGGGCGCACAGAAGGACAATGCCGGCAACGTGACCCGGCCCGGTGACATGCTGATTTTTCCTGCCGGCAGTGCCGGCATCTACGGGGTGCAGATTCTGTATTTTCTGGACCCCGTTTTCATGGCCCGCGCCAAAATCCCGACCGTGGTTGAGAGTGACCGCATCCGTGGCACCGAGAATCTGGCCCAGGTCAGGACTGATCCGGACGATGAAGCAGCACCGGTACCGGAAAAGTCCCCGACAGCAGCCAGGCCAACTCAACCGGCACCGGCAGCACCACCAGCCACGGAAGAAATGCCCTTATGAAACGGTGGCACTGGTTTTTTTCCCGGCTCAGCCTGCTGGCCGTGGTGGCGGGGCTATTGGTAACGGTTGCCCACCAGGCCGGTATCCGTCTGAATCGCAGCGAGTCACTGCCCGGCCTGTTCTGGTGGTTCCACCCCCTTGAACCCGGCCAGACCATCCTGCCGGGGCAGACGGTTTTCATCTGTCCACCGGATACGGACGTGTTCCGCCAGGCGAAACAGCGCGGCTATCTGCCCTTCGGCATGGCCTGTCCCGGCGACTACCCCGCCCTGCTCAAGCCGGTGGCCGGGGTGGCCGGGGATGCGGTGGAATGGCTGCCTGCCGGTATCCGGATCAATGGCCGCCTGCAACGCCAGTCCCGGCCCCGGGTGGCCGACAGCTCGGGCCGGCCCCTGCAGCACCCGCAGCGCCTGACCATTCCTGCCGGGCAGCTGTTTCTGTTGTCGGACTACACCCCCCGGAGCTGGGATTCCCGTTATTTCGGCTCCCTCCCAATCACGGGGCTTTTGGGGACGGCCAGTCCCCTGTTTGGCCACCGGATTCCGCCACCCCGGTTGCTGGCACTACCGCCAACACCCCTCGAAAAATAACAGGAGACCCCGCATGCGATTGTTTATTGCTGAAAAAAAGGAAGTGGCTGCTGCCATGGCCGAAGCCTTTGCCGGTGCTGCCATCCACCCTCAGAATGGGGCGTTTGAAACGCCGGAAGGCACCGTGACCTGGCTGTCCGGCCATCTGTTGCGCCTGACCACCCCCGAAGAACATGATGAAAAATACCAGGCATGGCAGCTGGACCAGCTGCCCATGCAGTGGCCGATCCGGCACGTTGCCGAGCCACAGGGTATCAACCAGCTGAAGCGGGTGGTCAACCTGTGCGGGACAGCCACTGAAATCGTCCATGCCGGTGATCCGGACCCGGAGGGCCAGCGGCTGGTGGATGAGGTGATCGAGCATGCCGGGTGTGAGCACAAGCCCTGCCAGCGCATCCTGATCAATGACAACAACCCGGCAGCCATCCGAAAGGCACTGACCCAGCTGGAATCCAATGACCAATACCGGGGCCTGTCCCTGTCGGCACTGGCGCGTGCGGTCTGCGACCAGCGCTATGGCTTCAACCTGACCCGGCTGTATACCCTCAGCGCCCGCGCACTGGGGCATGATGGCATGCTCTCCGTTGGACGCGTACAGACCCCGATATTGGCGCTGGTGGTCCAGCGTGACCAGGCGCATGAACAGCACCGAAAAACCCCCTACTACACCCTGACAGCAGACTTCCATCTGTCCCATCCGGAACCCGGCCCGGTCATCACGGCAACCTGTCAACCGGCAGCTCCGGATACCGTCGATGACAAGAACCGGCTGTTGAACAAAGCAGAGGCAGAAGCCATCCAGGTCGCTCTGGACGGTGCTCAGGGTCAGCTGGTCAGTGTTGACACCCAACCCCGTTCCCGGTCAGCCCCCTTGCCGCATCACCTGCTGTCCCTGCAGGCGGAGGCATCCCGTCGCTATGGCTACCGTCCCAAACAGGTACTGGCGATCACCCAGCAGTTGCGGGATGAATACCGGGCCATCACCTATAACCGGTCGGATTGCCGTTACCTCAACGACGAACGCCATGCCGATGCCCCGGCCCTGTTGCAGGTGCTCAGTGGAGCATTTGCCAGTCAGGCAGCCGCTGCTGACCCGGCCCTGAAATCCAAAGCCTTCAACGCCAATAAAGTAACCGCGCACCATGCCATTATTCCCACCCTGTCCGTTCCGGACCTTGCCACCCTGCCCGAACCGGCCCGGCAGGTATACGAGCTGATTGTTATTGCCTATCTGGCCCAGTTCTACCCGGACGAGCAATGGCGGACCACCACCCTGCTGTTTGACGTTCCGCGCTCTGAAGGCCCGGCCCGCCGTTTCAAGGCCAACGGACGAGTGGATGTGGCTCCCGGCTGGACCGTGTTGTTCAAGGCGGCTCCGGAAGAACTGAAAGACGACGGGAACGACGAGCCGGAGCCGCGCATCGAGGGACTGGAAGGGCTGCAGGCCGATACCCCGGCTGAGGTGACGGCAGCCCGTTGTCAGGAGCAGTTCACCCAGCCGCCGCCGCGCTACACCATGGCCAGCCTGTTGCTGGACCTGCCACGGGTGGCCCGCTACGTCACAGATCCGCACATCAAAAAACTGTTGCTGGACAAGGATGCGGACAAACAGGCCGAGTCTGGCGGCATCGGCACCCCGGCCACCCGTGACAGCATGATTGACAAGCTGTTTCAGCGCGGCTTTATCCGCGAGGACGGGAAGCAGCTGGTATCCACCGATCTCGGTCGCCAGTTCATTACCGCCTTGCCCGACTTTGTGACCCGCCCTGACCTCACTGCCCTTTGGAGTGAGCAGCAGCGGCAGATTGAGGCCGGGGAGTTGGATTATCACGAACTGATTAACGCGGTAGACCGGGCTATTGCCGGGGAAGTGCAGCGGGTCCGGCAGGCCGGCATTCCCTTGCCGGCGGCCACCGGCCCGGCCTGTCCGGCCTGCAACAGCCCGCTGCTGCGCCGCAAGTCTGCCAAAGGGCATTTCTGGGCCTGTGCGGAACGGGAAGCCTGTGGGTATACCTGCCCGGACCGGGCGGGCCAGCCGGATACCACGCCCCGCGAAAAGCCGGTACTGTCCGACCATTTGTGCCCGGCCTGCCAGCAGCCCCTGATCCGCCGCCCGAGCAAGAAGGAACCCGGCCAGTACTGGTGGAGTTGTTCCGGGTATCCGGCCTGCAAAAATACGGCCCGTGATGACAACGGGCAACCCGTGCCATGAAGCCGATCCATACGCTGCTGCCCATCGGAGCCGCCGTCGTGGCGGCACTGGCATTCAGTGGGCAGGCATCCCGGTGGCTGGTGCTGATCCTGCTGCTGCCGGTATTGGTGGCATGGACACCGGCCCGCTGGCTGGCCGCCCTGACCATGGCCACCTATGCCGCTGTCATGACCCGGGGCATTCCGGCATCGGTTATCACTTATTATGCCGATCCGGCACCCCTGACCGCTTATGGCCTGTGGCTGGCCCTGATTGTCCTGTATGCCGGGCTGGGTGCCCTGCTCTGGCATCCGGATGCCCGCCAGCGCCAGTGGCGAATACCGGTGCTGCTGCTGCTGTGGACCCTGCCGCCCTTCGGCCTGATCGGCTGGGGCAATCCCCTGACGGCTACCGGCTGGCTGCTGCCGGGCACCGGCTGGGTGGGGCTGCTGGTGGTCATTCCCCTGCTGATGGGGTGCAGTCGTTACCCGGTCATGCTGATCCTGCCCGGGCTGCTGGTGGTCATCCCCCTGTCGGGGCCAGCCTTTCAGGCTCCCCTCACGGCCCCGGCAGGCTGGCACACCCATTCCACCCGTTACCCCATGGCCACGGCCTCCCGTCCGGAGTCCCGGCAGATTGAATTTACCCGCCATCAGGCGCTGATCCGTCAGCTGACCGATCAACCGTTTCAGCTGTATCCGGAAGCGGTCGGCGGGCGCTGGAACCCGGTGGCGGCCCGGTGGTGGCAACGGCAGCTGCAACCCGGTCAGACCGTGCTGATCGGAGCCACCACCACCGAGGCCGGTCGGCAGTACAACAGCGTGATTGAAATCACACCGGCAGCGACCCGTGCGGTCTACCACCAGCGCATGCCGTTACCGGTCACGATGTGGAAACCGGGGCCGGACGGTTATTCCCCGAACTGGAGCCAGCCCGACACCGTGCGGATCGGTCAGACCCGCACTGCCATCCTGCTCTGCAACGAAATCCTGCTGGCCGCACCCGCGCTGCAATCCCTGAGCCGGCACCCGCAACAACTGGTCACACTGGCCTCCGTGTGGTGGGCACCGGCCTATGTGCACCCGGTCCAGTCCGCCACGGCCCAAAGTTGGGCACGGCTGTTCGGACTGCCATTGCTGGAGGCATTCAATGGTTGATACCGCAAAAATAATGGGCGTGTGCCTGTTGTGGCTGCTTGCCCCGCTGGCACTGGCCAGTGACCGCTATGATGATTTGATCCACCAGCAGGCCGGACGTACCGGCATGCCGGCTCCCCTGATCAAGGCCATGATCCGGGCCGAATCCGGTTTCAGGCACCGGGCCACCTCTCCCAGGGGAGCCATGGGGCTGATGCAGCTCATGCCCGCCACCGCGGCCCGCTTCGGTACGGATGATGCCTATGACCCGGCCCAGAACATCCGGGGCGGTACCAACTATCTGGCGTGGCTGTACCGGCATTTTGGCGGTGACTGGATCAAGGTCATTGCCGCCTACAATGCCGGGGAAGGTGCGGTGGCCAAATACGGCGGTGTCCCTCCCTATAAGGAAACCCGCGAGTATGTCAACCGGGTGTTGCGCTTCTACCAGCAGTACCGGCCACCACCACCGGATACCATCGCATCCACAAAACAACCGGCAGCACCGGCACCGCCGGTTTTGAAGACTGCAAAAAGAACAGCAGGGCCACCCCGTGCCATGGCCATGGCACCCTCTCCCGATACACCGGCAGCCGCCAGGCCAACGCCACCGGCACCGGTAGCCACCCGGTCAACCCCACCCGCACCGGCACCGGCACAGCCGGTTTTGACAACTACAGAAAAAACAGTAGAGCCACCCCGTGCCATGGCCATGGCACCCGCATCAGCCCGTCCAGCTCCGGCAATCCCCCCGGACACCGTACCGGTACACCCCATCCGGCTGGCCACCCCCGTGGTTCCCCAGCGGCTGGAAGCCACCCCGGACGGCACCGTTCCACCGGCCACTATCGAAACCCGGCTGTTGCAGGCCGCCCTGCAGGCAGACAGCCCCATCGTGTGGGAACCCCCACCCGGTTATTACCCGTAATCATGGAGAACCGTATGAACACCCCTGAATCACCCGTCCCCGACCTTGCCACCCTGCCCGAACCCGACCCGAGCATGGAGCCGGTACCTCCGGCAGCACCCGGCACGGCAGCAACAGCAAAGCCGGTACCCGCACCCGTACCAGAAACACAGCCGGAGGCAGACCCGGACGGCCCGCCTGACCCGGAAACCGCCCGGCAGGCGGTGCTGAAAGCCAAGCTGGCCCAGGTCGGCACCTTGCCCGGTCTGCAGGTGGAATTTGATCCGGAGGAAGCCGACCAGGCCGGACTCTTCCGGGAGGATGCCTTGTCACTGGAGGACGCCGAAGACGCCAGCTTTGATCCGGAAATTGCCCCGTAAGGTCTGACTGCAAAAAAAAGGAGGCACCCCATGAGCACCCCCAGGAAGCCCTATAACGAACGTGTGGCGGACGAAGTGATTGCCGCGCTGGAGCAGGGTACCGCCCCGTGGATCAAACCGTGGGAACCCGGACACTGCCCGCAGGCCCCGACCAATCCCGTGACCGGTAACGACTACCGGGGCATGAACAGCCTGTTTCTGAGCATGGCCCAGCCGGACCATGACCCGCGCTTCTGCACGTACAGGCAGGCACAGGCACAGGGTTGGCAGGTGCGCAAAGACTCGCACGGCACACCCGTCAGTTACCTGAAAACGCACGAGCGCAAACTGAAAACCGATGAGTCCGGCAAACCCCTGCTGGATAAGGACGGGGAAAAGCAGTACATCAATTACCAGCTGGAGCGGCCCCGATATTTTACCGCCATGGTGTTTCATGCCAGTGACATTGACGGCATTCCCCCCTTGCCCCCGCCGGTCCAGATACCGGAAGAACAGCGTCATGCCGCCGCTGAAAAGCTGCTGCAGGCATCCGGTGCCACCATCCTGCATGACCAGGCTGACCGGGCTTTCTATACCTCTGCCCGTGATGAAATCCACCTGCCACCCTCCGGGCAGTTTCATTCCCCGGACGGGTATTACGCCACTGCCACCCATGAGCTGGGCCACTGGACCGGCCATGAAAGTCGACTGGATCGCAAGCTGGGTAATACCTTCGGCTCCGGGGATTACGCCAGGGAGGAATTACGGGCGGAAATGTTCTCCTACATGTTGGGCATGGAGTTGGGAATCGGGCATGACCCCGGCCAGCATGTGGCCTATATCGGCAGTTGGGTCAAAGCGCTACAGGAAGACCCACAGGAGATCGTGCGGGCCGCATCCGATGCCCAGAAGATGCTGGATTTTGTGCATGCGCTGGAACGGGAATACGACTTGCAGCAGGGGCCGGAGCAAGGGCCGGATGCCGAGCTGGATACCCCGGAGGTACTGGCCGCTGCCCGGCAATTACAACACAACCAGCTGCTGAATGACCTGCCTGAACCGGCCCTGATGAGTCTCCAGCATGCCGAGCTGACCGCCAGCCCCCTGGGACTGGCCCCGGTCATGACCCCTTCGGCCTCGACAGCCGACAACCTGACCCTGTTGTACCTGAACCCGGATGGCACGCCCGCACCACTCACCAGTACCCTGCAACCGGATGGACAGTTGCAGACCTTTTTCCGGGATGAACCGGTATCGACCGGCCTGACCGATAATCCGGACCGGATGCGTGCCGGCATTGCCGAAGCCGTGCGCTCATACCATCAGGAACAGGTCGGTGCCTGGCAGGAGGCCCATCCGGAGGCCATGGTCATGGCCATGACCCGTCCGGACAGTCCGGAACCCCGGTTTGCCCATGCCGATGGCCAGACCGCTTACCTGACCGATAACCTGCTGCAGCCGGCTACGGCTGAACGGGTCGATTACCTCAACACCGTCACCGCCGTACTGGCCCTGCAGCAGAGCGGGCAGTTGACCGGGGCGGCGGTCACCAACCTGACCGCAGGGACTGACTATCATCAGGCCAACGGCTTCGGTGCGCTGCACAGCACGCAAGACTGGACGGGCGATCTTGAAATCCGTCCCTGCCGCGAGGTGCCGGACCCGGACAATCCGGACCTGACGATGGTCGAGGAGGTGTATGCAGACGAGGACGCCCAATTCTGGGGGCTGTATCTGCAACAGCAGGACGGCCCCCTGATGAATGTCAGTGATCATCCCAGTCCTGAGTCTGCCCACCAGTTTGCCGACCTGATCACCTTGAGCCGTACCCTGTCCAGGGATGCCATGGCGCTGGAAGCAGAAACCACCCAGGCACCGCCCGTACAGGCAGCACCGGAAGCCGAACCGGTACCCACACCTGACCCGGTGCCTGAACGGGAACCCGAGCCACCGGCCCCGCCTGAACCCGCCTGGCAGCTCCCGGCGGGCAGGAACCAGTCGGCGGCCCTGAGTCGCCTGTTGCGCGAAAACGGCATCCAGCCGACGGCTGTCCATGCCAGGCAGGATCAGGATGACGGCAAGGTGGTGACCATCCGCATGGACCGGGAGGATCAGGCCAGTGAGCTGACCCAGCAGCTGAAAAAAGCGGATGCCATTCTGCAGGACGTGGCCCCACAGATGGACGCCAATGCCGTTATCATCCGCCACCAGGGCGAAGCCATTGCCACCTATGAGGGGCAGCGCGGCTTTGCACCCGATTCCACCCTGCAGGCCGGAATACAGGTGCCGGAGCGGTTCAATGAACCGGAGCCGCCGGTACAGGAAGGCCCGCCCCGGCCAGTCCCCGACCCGTATGAGCTGGTGGATCAGCCGGTGGCCATGATCAAAGACCTGAACGAGACGGCCTATCAGCAGGCCATGGACCAGCTGGAGGATGATAATTCCGAACCGGAGCGCCTGATTCTGGCTGCCAAACGTGGAGGGACTGAGGATCAGATTCAGCACGCGATGGCTTTGCGGGATGAGCGGGATGCCCACCCGGAAGGGTTTGAATCAGGCAGCCCCTATCTGGAACAGAGCTATCAGCTTGGGATTGATCTGGGTCTGAACCTGCCCAGCGAAGTGGTGCAGGACATCCGGCAGGCACCGGCCATCGAAGCCGAACAACCCGGCACAACGGCTGAACTTCACCAGGATCAGGCTCCAGCTCCCCATCTCGCCACGGAAAAAACATGGCTGGCCATACCTTATGATGATGTTGCCACGGCCAAAGCGGCGGCAGGCCCGAACCTGCCGGACGGGAACAAGCCCATCAACTGGGACCGCACGGAAAAATGCTGGTATGCCAATCCCGGTGCTGATCTGGACAAACTGGAACCATGGATGCCCGACCCCAGCCGTAGCCGTCAGGAACCAGCCACAGCACCCGAGGACGAGTTTGCAGCCGTCCTCAAGGATGCCGGTTTTCTGTTGGATGATGTTCCCACCATGGATGGCAAGAAACACCGGGTACAGGTGGAGGGAGACAAACCCGGTCAGAAAAGTGGGGAATATGTCGGGTATCTGGATGGGCATCCGGCAGGGTTCATGCGCAATTACCGCGAGAACCTGAACGAGCCGTGGAAATACAGTGGCCAGACCGTGACCAAAACCGACCGCGCCCAGCTGCTGCAGGAGTCCCAGCGCCGGAGCGAAACCAAAGCCGCCGAACGGCAGGCCACCCATGATCAGACTGCCAAACAGCTGGATCAGGAATGGAAATCACTACCCACCCTCAGCGGCAATCACCCGTATCTGCAGGCCAAAGGCATCCGTAATACCCCGTCACTGGGGCTGAAACAGGACGAGCGCGGTAACATCGTGCTGCCCCTGCGTAACCGCCAGGGCGAACTACGCAGCCTGCAGCGTATCTGGAGCACCGGCAACAAGCAGTTCCCGGCCAGTTCGGAGAAACAGGGTAATTTCCACGTGCTGGGGGGACGGGCTGCCCTGAAGAATCAGCCCCCGGATGAGCCGCTACTGATCTGCACCGGTTTTGCCACGTCCGCCACTTTGCACCAGGCTACCGGCAAGCCGGTCATTGTGGCGTTCAATGACAGCAATCTGAAACCGGTGGCAGAAACCTTTAAAGCCATTTTCCCGGAGCGGGAGCAGGTGATTCTGGGGGATGACGACCGGCACTTGACCGAGCGGGAACGGCCCCTGCCAAACGCAGGCCGGGAAGCGGCTACGGAAGCGGCCAAAGCCGTCGGCGGGATAGCGGCCTTCCCCGCGTTCAAACAGGGACCCAATGCCGAGCGTACCGATTTTAATGACCTGCAGAAGACCGAAGGGTTGAAGACGGTGGAAATCCAGCTGGCGCATGTGGCGGCCATAGCCCGACAGAAGCACCTCAACCGGCAACAGGCCAAAGAAAAGGACAAAGCGCGGCAGGACCAACAGGAGGAAATCAGCCTTACATCCTGTAATACCACGGGGGGTAAGAAAGCGGGCGTTGCCCGCTTGTTTTTTTGCGCCCTCAACCCCGCACCCCACCCACAAACAAAGACTAAGGGCTGCGCCCTCGCGCACGGCAAGGGCATCCCCCATCTTCCGCGCTGGCGCTTGTGCAGACCGGGGATACCCCTCCCTTGCCGTTTGCTACCCCCTGACACTGCGTTTCGCTTCAAAAGAAAGTTCTTGTTTTGGAGTACAACCATGAACCAACCACTGTCCACCACTGCCCTTGTCAATCGTCTGCAGGATAACGACCAAGATTATGAATGGTATCCGACCACTCCCGCCATGTTGGCCGCGATCCGCACGCACATCATCAGTCAGTACCCCAAACCCGATCAGGACCGGGAAACCAGCGTCAGCGTGCTGGATTGTGGAGCCGGGGACGGTCGTTCACTGATGGCACTGGCAGGCCCATATGGAGACAAATATGCCATTGAAATCAGTCCGATCCTCAGAGGTCAGCAGGACCGGAGCATCATCCCGGTCGGCTGCGACTTCCGGCAGAGTACCCTGATTGACAAGCAAACCGATGTGATCTTCTCCAATCCACCCTATTCCGAATTTCAGGAATGGGCCGTGAAAATCATCCGGGAGGCGAACGCCAAAGACATCTACCTGATTCTGCCTCAACGCTGGGAACAATCCCGCGCCATTCAGGCCGCGCTGGAAGCCCGAAAAGCCGAAGCCCGCCTCATTGACCAGGCTGACTTCCAGCAGGCTGACCGCCCGGCCCGTGCTCGGGTACATATCCTGCATATCTCCCTGATCCGCAAACGCTGGCACGGTGGCCACCACTACAGCTACGAGACAAACGTTGATCCGTTTGAACTGTGGTTCGATGCCACGTTTGACAAGGAAATCCCTGAAAGAGGTCATGCCGGTGATCATGAGGAACTGAAAGCCCGCTGCCAGAAAGCCCTGCTGGCAGGCCGCAACCTGATTGATGTACTGGTAACGCTGTATCAGCACGACATGGCCCGGCTGCAGCAGAACTATACCGCTGCAGTCAGTCTGGACCCGGAGTTGCTGATGGAACTGGACATCAGTTATAACCACCTGAAGACAGCGATCCGCCAACGTATCCAGGGACTGAAACACCGGTACTGGCAGGAGCTGTTCAATCATTACGCCATGATCACCCACCGGCTGACCACGGACATCCGTCAGCGACTGCTGAACCAGCTGCATAACAACATGACCGTGGATTTTACCGTTGAAAACGCCTATGCCATCACCCACTGGGTCATACGCAACGCCAACCATTACCATGATGCCCAGCTGGTAGCCGTGGCAGAACGCATGGTGAGGCAAGCCAATATCCAGCTGTACAAAAGCAACCAGCGAGTCATCCGGGACGAGGAATGGCGGCATAACCGGAGCCGGACCCGGAAAATGCCGTCAGGGCTGGAGCGCTACCGGCTGGAATACCGGATTGTATTGGAAAACATGGGCGGGATTAACACCAGCCGCTGGGATGACCGGCATGCCGGTCTGGAGAAATACGCAGCTGACTTCATCAATGATCTGCTGGCCATTGCCCGGACCTTGGGCTGGAGTACCCCGGATACGGCCACCCATCGGGATCAACTACCGCGCCAGTGGGAATCCAACCAGCTGGAAAAATTTGTCTGTGCCAACGGGGAAACCCTGATGGACGTGCGGGCCTTCAAAAAAGGCACCTTGCACATCCGCTTTCATCAGAAATTCATCAAACAGCTGAACATTGCCCTTGGACGCCTCAAGGGCTGGCTGCGGGACAAGTCCCAGGTCACGACCGAAATGCCGGACATAACCCCAATGGAGGCCGAACGCTTTTTTAACCAGAGCCTGCAGCTGGGGGCCGATGTGGCAGTACTGCTACTGACCCGGACAGAATGCTGATATAGGGACGGGACCGCCGTGTTAATTTTCAAGACCTTAAATGAGGTCGAAAAAATTAACACGGATTTGCCATCAACATCCCATTACTGATACTGCCCCACGGGAAAAACCCGGTTTTGAACTCGGGGAGTTCGCCTATAATCTACATTATATAAATACTTTAACTTAATGAATTTAATCACTATTTAAATTTCACAGCTGATACTGCTCCCGCTCCGGGAAAATCCCCTAAAGCCATTTTCCCGGAGCGGGAGCAGGTGATTCTGGGGGATGACGACCGGCACTTGACCGAGCGGGAACGGCCCCTGCCAAACGCAGGCCGGGAAGCGGCTACGGAAGC
>JAGRJD010000021.1:0-48357 GCA_020442915.1 Thiothrix sp.
ACATTCCGCACTCGGAACGTCACGACGGCATCCGCCTGGACAGCCGTGGCCAGCTCAGTCCACCGGTCAGGCTCGGCAAAGTCGGCGACCCGGACGACAAGATCATGGCCGCCTACCTGGCCGCCAAGGCCAACCTGAAACAGCAGCTGATCGGCGAACGCAATACCCTGCACTGGATCAGCAAGCAATACCAGGACAGCCGACAGTTCAGGGAGCTAGCCCCCAGCAGCCAGCGGGCAGCCTGGCATGCCGCAAAAATCCTGCAACACCCGATCGCACTGGACGGAAAAATGCAGACTGTCGCTGATCTGCACATCACCGAAGTCGACAAACCGTTATTCCAGAAAATCACCGAAAACCGCTACAAAAAAGCACAGGATGAAGGCAGGAAAGGGGCCGCAAGCATCAACCGGGAAATAGCCTATGTCTCAGCGATGATCAGCTGGGCCACCAACTACATTCCCAATCTGGGCATAGACAGAAACCCCCTGATCGGATTCCGCCGCCTGCCCGAACAGGGCCGGACACGCCATGTCAGCGATGACGAATACTGGACCCAGTACCACATTGCCGCTGAAACACCAGAAAACGGCCTCTGCATTGTATTTGAACTGACACTCGGACTGGCGGCACGCGGAGCGGAAGCCCTGCACATCAAAGTCAGCGACTGCACAGAACAGGGAATCCTCGTCCACAGACTCAAGGGCAGCAAAAATACGCTCATCGAATGGAGCGCAGAGCCTGACATACCCAAAGAACAAACCCGCCTGTACCGGGCCTGCCAGGCAGCACTGGAACGCCACAAGGGACACAAGATACTGCCCATTGATCCACCGCTGATCCTGACCCGGAAAGGGGAACGCCTGTCACCCTCCGGCCTGCAATCCGCCATGCAGCGACTGAAGCAGAAAATGAAGGCGCGAGGGCTGGAACGTATGTACTGGACCGTGCATGAACTCAAACACAAAGCCATCACGGAAGCAAAAGACAAGCGGATCGCAGGCCACAAAACGGAAGCCATGCGCCAGAAGTACGACCACTCCGTAGAGAAATTTAAGCCAGGGATTTAGAAAAATGCACGTAAAACAGAAAAAATGCACGTAAAAACAAAAAAAGCAGCAAACTACACACTCCTGTAACTTGCTGCTTTCCTTAGAAATTTTGGCTCCCCAGGGCGGACTCGAACCACCGACCAATTGATTAACAGTCAACTGCTCTACCGACTGAGCTACTGGGGAACTACCGGAAAGGCGCAAACTATAAAGCCTGCTCCTGCCCTAGTCAACACCTGCTCTGCATTTTTTTACTCAAGCCACAGGGTTCAGGGTATTGCTTCTGGTAACTTTACCCAACCTTCTGATTTACAAAATCAAAAAAAGCAAACCTGCACAACTCCTCCTGCGATCGACCTGATCAGAGGCAGTGGTTGCGATTCAGGTCAGATCGATAAAAGTGGCAGCCGTCCGGATGATTTCACTACCGGCGCCGGGTTTGTGGGCATTCTCGCTGATGTAGCGCCGCCACTGCCGGGCGCCCGGCCTGCCCTGGAACAACCCCAGCACATGGCGGCTGATGTGGTTCAGATGCACACCCCGCAGCAGTTGCGCATCAATATAGGTGCACAGGTCATCCAGCATGTCCTGTGGCTTGTGGCAGGGAGCGGGCTGGCCGTAAAAGACCGGGTCCACCTGCGCCAGCCGCCAGGGATTGTGATAGGCCTCACGCCCCAGCATGACGCCATCAACCTGCTGAAGGTGCTCCTGACAATCTTCCAGCGTTCGTATGCCACCATTGATAATAAATTCAAGTGCCGGAAATGCCTGTTTAAGCCGGTAGACCAGCTCGTAGCGCAAGGGCGGAATTTCGCGGTTTTCCTTGGGGCTCAGCCCCTTGAGCCAGGCCTTGCGGGCATGCACGATAAATACCTGACAACCTCCCTGAGCCACCGTTTCCACAAAGTGGTACAGGTCCGGATAATCTTCCTGCTCATCAATCCCGATCCGGTGCTTGACGGTAACCGGGATGTCAACCTCACGCTGCATGGCGGCTACACAATCGGCAATCAGCTGTGGCTCAGCCATCAGGCAGGCACCAAATGCCCCTCGCTGTACCCGTTCACTGGGGCAGCCGACATTGAGATTGATTTCGTCATAACCCCAGGATTGTGCCAGAACAGCACAGCGCATCAGCGCCTCTGGCTCACTCCCGCCCAGCTGCAAAGCCAGTGGGTGCTCGCTGGCATCAAAAGCCAGATGCCGCCTCAAATCACCTTGCAGCAGGGCAGCGGTCGTAACCATCTCGGTATACAGTACGGCCCTGCGGGTCAGGAGGCGATGAAAATAGCGACAATGCCGGTCAGTCCAGTCCAGCATCGGGGCGATAGTAAATCTTCTGTTCAGTGTATTCACGTTATTTTATTAAAAAACAATAACAACAGAGAGGGCACAAACATGTTGGATCTTGTTATTAACTTCATTTTCGGTCTTGCGATTGTCGGCATTCCCAGCTACGTGTTTTATCGCCTGGGTGTGGATGCCGGCATCCAGCGCGGTGTCAGACGCCAGCTGCTGCGTGAGCTGACCATGTGTGGCATCATTGAAAAAACTGAAATTCCAGCCGGCAAATACCAGAACGGGCACACGGCCTGACCTATTCCCGTCACCGCTGGCAGTGGGGACAGTACCAGCTGGAACGCTGTCCCTGCCGGAACTGAAGGATGGGTTCCGAACACTTCACACAAGGCTCCCCGGTACGCCCGTAAACCTGCAGGGCGATCTGGAAATAACCGCTCTGCCCGTCTTCACGTACAAAATCACGCAGGGTTGTCCCGCCCTGTTCAATCGCCCGATGCAAAACCGTTCGGATGGCCTGTGACAGCTGCTGATAGCGCGTCAGTGAAATGTCACCGGCAGGCGTGCGCGGATCAATCCCGGCCATGAACAGGGCTTCATTGGCATAAATATTGCCAATCCCGACCACCACATGCGAGTCCATGATAAAAGCCTTGACATCCCTGCATTTACCACGTGAATGCTGATAAAGCAGCCTGTCATCAAAAGCCGGCTCCAGTGGCTCAACACCCAGCTTCTGCAGCAGTGGATGCACTTCCCCCGCAGCCGACCACAGCACGGCCCCGAAACGGCGTGGGTCACGCAACCGCAGCACCCTGCCAGCCTCCAGAACGAAATCCACATGATCATGCTTTTCCGGTGCTGTTTGAACCGGACTGATGCGCAAACTGCCGGACATGCCCAGATGCACCAGCACGGTACCCTGCCTAGTTTCAAACAGCAGGTATTTTCCCCTGCGCCCGACCGAAACCACCCTGCAACCCGCCAGCGCCCGCACCTGCTCAGGTACCGGCCAGCGCAAACGGGGCTGGCGCACAACCACGGACCGGATCAGCCGCCCCTGAAGATAAGGCTCCACCCCGCGCCGGGTGGTTTCCACTTCGGGTAGTTCAGGCATGAGCTGCGGAAAAAATCAGACAGCGACCCCAGACTTGTTGATCTTGTGCAGCGCCTTGACCACATCCAGGCGGGAAACCACGCCCACCACACGGTTGTCATCCATCACCGGATAACGGCGGTAAGGCTCATCCATGAACATTTTAGCCACATCCAGGATGTTGTCATCCATCTCGACATAACGTACATCCGTCGTCATCAGGTCGCGCACGGTACCTCCCCAGCCTGGTGTAAAACCATGTTTGATCGCAGCATCAATGCAGTCCGTGACGGAAATGACGCCTACCATGTTACCCAGCTGGTCCAGCACGGCAGCCCCGTAGGAGTTACGCTCACTCAGCAGTTTGACGGCCTCCTCCACCGACTGATTTTCCCGGATACTGGCAAACTGCTTCGACATGTAGTGACTGACACGAAGAGAGGGTGCGGGCATGGCTTTTCTCCTGAAATCCAAGGGAAATTGAAATAACGATGCTTGTCTCTGTGAACCTGTTTTTTCAATAATGGTCAGCTGCTACCATCGGCCTCCGCCATCAGCCTGCGGCGCTTTTCACAGGGCGAGGAGCAGGCACAGCGGCTGTTTTCCATCCCTGGAATGGCAGACAGGCCACCACAACTGCCCTTGAGGGTACGCCGGTTTAAAAGCCATCCTGACGCCAGCCCCAACATGGCCAGTCCAAAAAACAGAAACGATATAAAAAATATCAACATCAGCCTTCCTCCGGGATTTTTGATCCGAAAATCGGCCAAACTTATGGTTTAGACCAAAAACGATGCGACAATGACTTGATCGTGCAGTGCAGCAACTCTATAATTCATGTCGATTGGACGACAATCCAATCTCCTCCTAGCGGTTTGGGGTGATTCGTTCACCCCATTTTTTTGTCCGCCTTCCCCCCTGCTTCCCGGCAGGACTCAGCCACCGAAGTCATCCAGCATGACGTTCTCGGGTTCAACCCCCAGATCCGTCAGCATGCGGATTACGGATGAATTCATGATCGGCGGCCCGCACAGGTAGTACTCACACTCCTCAGGTGCCGGATGGTCCTTGAGGTACTGCTCATACAGAACATTATGGATAAAGCCGGTATAACCTGTCCAGTCATCCTCCGGCATGGGTTCGGAAAGCCCCATGTGCCAGACAAAATTCGGGTTGTCGGTAGCCAGCTTGTCAAACTCCTCCACATAGAATGCCTCACGCAGGCTGCGGGCACCATACCAGAACGACATCTTGCGGTTATGGTTCTTGAGCCGGATCAGCTGGTCATAGATATGAGAGCGCATGGGAGCCATACCGGCACCGCCCCCGATAAAGACCATTTCATTGCCGGTTTCACGGGCAAAAAACTCGCCGAACGGTCCGGATACCACCACCTGATCACCCGGCTTCAGGTTGAAGATGAAGGAAGACATGGCCCCCGGTGGCAGACTGGTCCCCGCTGGTGGCGTGGCAATGCGTACGTTCAGCATGATGATGTTGTCTTCCAGCGGGAAATTGGCCATGGAATAAGCACGCATCACCGGCTCTTTCATATGGGCCTCAATATCCCACAGCTGGTACTTGTCCCAGTCATCCCGGTACTTTTCCGGAATGTCAAACTCCGAGAACTTGAGGTCATAGGACGGGCTTTCGATCTGGATATACCCGCCAGCCCGGAAGTGGATATGCTCACCCGGTGGCAGCTCCAGCACCAGCTCCTTGATGAAGGTCGCACGGTTCTCGTTTGAACGCACGGTGCAGAGCCATTTCTTGACGCCGAAGACCTCCTCGGGAACCTCGATCTTCATGTCCTGCTTGACCGCCACCTGACAGGCCAGACGTTCGCCTTCTGCGGCCTGGCGCCGGTTGATGTGGCTGGATTCGGTCGGCAGCAGTGAGCCACCGCCTTCAAACACCTTGACCTTGCACTGGGCGCAGGTCCCCCCGCCACCACAGGCTGAAGACACAAACAGCCCTTTATCCGCCAGCGCCCCCAACAGCTTGCTGCCCGGTGAAACCGTCAGCGCTTTCTCACCGTTGACCAGAATGGTCACGTCACCGGTCGCCACCAGTTTTGAGCGGGCAGCCAGAATAATCGCCACCAGCGCCAGTACAATCAGGGTAAACAGGGCTACCCCCAGAATCACTGTAGTCATCGTCTCCCCCTTACAGCTGGATGCCGGAAAAAGCCATGAACCCCAGCGACATCAGACCGGCGGTAATGAAAGTAATGCCCAGCCCCTGCAGGCCGGCCGGGACATCACTGTACTTCAGCTTTTCACGCACACCGGCCAGGGCAACAATGGCCAAGGCCCAGCCCAGACCGCTGCCGATTCCGTAGACCACACTTTCCCCGAAGGTATAGTCACGCTCCACCATGAACAGCGAGCCCCCCAGAATGGCGCAGTTGACCGTGATCAGGGGCAGAAACACCCCCAGCGCGTTATAGAGGGCGGGAACAAACTTGTCCAGGAACATCTCCAGAATCTGCACGATGGCAGCAATCACGCCGATGTAACTGATCAGGCCCAGAAAACGCAGGTCAACACCCTGCACCAGGGCATTTTCCTTCAGGAACAGATTCAGGATCAGGTTGTTGGCCGGCACGGTAATGGCCTGTACCACGATCACCGCCACTCCCAAGCCCAGCGCGGTGCTGATTTTTTTGGAGATGGCCAGAAACGTGCACATCCCGAGGAAGAAAGTCAGGGCCATGTTCTCCACGAACACGGACTTCAGGAATAAACTAATTGCAGCTTCCATGTGACAGTTTCCTTATCAGCGCTCGGCCAGCGCGTGTTGTTCATGAATCCTGAAGTCAGGTGCCTCCTGCTGGGCAGGTTTCCAGGTACGGACGGCCCAGATGATCAGGCCGATGATGAAAAAAGCACTGGGTGGCAGCAACAACAGGCCATTGGGAACGTACCAGCCCCCATCCTTGGCCAGTGACAGTATCTGCAGTCCGAACAGGCTGCCGGCACCGAATAGTTCACGGATAAAGGCCACCACGATCAGGATCAGGCTGTAGCCCAGACCATTCCCCAGACCGTCCAGAAAGCTCAGCCTGACACCGTTTTTCATGGCAAAAGCTTCTGCCCGCCCCATGACAATGCAGTTGGTGATGATCAGGCCGACAAACACTGACAGCTGCTTGGAAGTGCTGTAGGCATAGGCACGCATGAACTGGTCCACCACGATCACCAGCGAGGCAATCACCACCATCTGCACAATGATGCGGATGCTGCTGGGAATATGGTTGCGGATGGCGCTGATGGAAGCATTCGACAAGGCGGTTACCGTGGTCAGGGCAACCGCCATCAGCAGGGCGGTCTTCATGGAGCTGGTCACCGCCAGCGCCGAACAGATACCAAGAATCTGCAGGGTAATCGGGTTATTGTCGACCAGCGGATCAACAATGATCTTGCGGCTCTCGTTCACAGTGTACCCCCGTTATGAATTTTTTCCAGAAAGGGACCGAAGCCATTCTCGCCCAGCCAGAAATGCAGCAGGTTACTGACACCATTACTGGTCAGGGTCGCACCGGACAGGGCATCCACCTGATGCGGATTGTCACCCCCGCCACCCTTGACCAGACTAATATCCACCCGGCCCTGGTCATCAAACACCTGTTTGCCGGGCCAGAGCGCCTTCCATTTCGGGTTGTCCACCTCCCCGCCCAGCCCCGGTGTTTCGGCATGCTCGTAAAAACCGAAACCGGTCACGGTCCGGGCATCGCTACCCAGGGCCAGAAAACCATACAGGGTCGACCACAGGCCATAACCGTACACAGGCAGAATGATCTTCTCGACCTGACCCTCTGCATCACGCACCAGATAAATGGTGGCATATTGGGCACGACGCTTGATGGACGCAATGTCCTGATCCGGTGTCAGCACCACATTCCGGGCAGGATCAACAGCCGCTGCACGGGCATCGAAGGTCGCCGGATCAATACCCTCCGCATACTCACCGGTCTGCAGGTCAACCACATGGGATTCGACCTGACTGAACAGTTCATCCACTGACCTGCCCGGCTGCATCAGCCCTGCGATCTGCAGAATATTCTGCTTGCGGTCCAGGGCCTTGTTCTGATCCTGCACCGGTTTGAGTGCTACAGCAGCCCCCGATACCAGCACCGAACACACCAGGCACAGGGCGACAGCCACCGCAATGGTTTTCTGGGTGCTGTCATTCGGCATGTCCATAAACCTGCGGATCATGTTCATGCCATACCTCCCTGCCCGGCAGGCTGACGCTGCTTGCGGCGCTTGATGTTGGCCTGTATCACCACATGGTCGATCAAAGGCGCAAAGATGTTGGCAAACAGGATCGCCAGCATCATGCCTTCCGGGAAGGCCGGATTGACAACCCGGATCAGTACCACCATCACCCCGATAAGAATACCGAAATACCAGCGTCCGGTATTGGTATGTGCCGCCGTGACCGGATCGGTGGCCATGAACATCATGCCAAAGGCAAATCCTCCCAGGGAAAGGTGCCAGTACCAGGGCAGGCTGAACATGGGGTTGGTGTCGCCGGCCAGTCCGATGAGGTTGAACAGCAGCGACAGTCCCACCATGCCGATCAGTACCCCGGCCACGATACGCCAGCTGGCGATGCCGGTATAAAGCAGAAAACCGCCGCCAATCAGGATCGCCAGGGTGGAGGTTTCCCCGATGGAACCGGGAATGAATCCGAGGAAGCTGTCCCACCAGCTCACATTACCGGCCAGAATGCCGGCCACCCCGGCTGACGCGGCATTGGCCAGCGGCGTTGCGCCGGTAAAGCCATCCGCAGCTACCCATACCGCATCACCGGACAGGTAGGCCGGATAGGCAAAAAACAGAAAGGCGCGCCCGACCAGGGCCGGGTTGACGAAATTTTTACCAGTTCCGCCAAAAACCTCCTTACCGAGCACCACCCCGAACAGGATGCCCATGGCTACCATCCACAACGGTGTTGTGGGTGGCAGGGTCAGGGTATAAAGGATGGAGGTCACGAAAAAGCCTTCATTGACCTCATGCCCGCGCACCATGGCAAAAACCACTTCAGCAATACCACCGACAATGAAGGTTGTCATGTAGATGGGCAGAAAATACAGCAGCCCATGAATGAAGTTGTCAAAAAAGCTGTCCGGGTTGAAGCCGAACAGTCCGGCGATCGCGCCGCGCCAGCCTTCCACCGACTCCAGCCCCATGGACTGAATCGCCATGTTGGCCTGATAGCCGGTGTTCCAGCAGGCCATGAACATGACCGGAAACGTCGCCAGCCAGACATAACCCATCACGCGCTTGAGGTCGAGGGCATCCCGCACATGCGGATTGCCGGCAGTCTTGTTGGGCGGGCTGTAAAGCAGCGTATCCACCATCTCAAACAGACTGTAATAGCGTTCGTATTTGCCGCCATGGGTAAAATTGGGTTCGACAGAATCAAGCCATTGTCGCAAAAAACTGCTCATTCTTACTTATTCCCCCTTCTCGATCATGCGCAGACAGTCGCGCAGGGCAGAACCATATTCATACTTGCCGTGGCAGACAAAAGTGCACAGCGACAGGTCTTCCTCATCCAGCTCCAGCGCACCCAGCTCTTGGGCCAGCGTGGTATCACGGGTCAGCAGCGCCCGCAACAGCTGGGTTGGCAGGATGTCCAGCGGCATGATCTGCTCGAAGTTCCCGAGCGGCACCATGGCACGCGGGCTGCCGTTCTGGGTGGTGGTGAAGGCAAACCGGGTAGACTTGTCATGGGCCTCACGGTTGAAAAACACGTGCAGGAGTGAAAACTGCTTCAGAAACGGATTGAGCCAGTGCAGGAAGACCCTCGGCTCCTCTTCCGAGAGCACGGAAACCTGCAGGTTGTAGCGCCCCAGATACGCACTCCAGCCGGCAGAGCGGTGCCCGGCCAGAATGGAGCCGGAAATCACACGCACCGCCCCCCCCTTGAGCTCACCTTCAACCATCTCATCCGTACTGGCTCCCAGCCGGGTACGAATCAGGCGCGGGTGCTTCACCGACGGACCGGCCAGTGCAATCATACGCTCCACCTGCAGCCTGCCCGTGACAAACAATGCGCCGATGGCAGCCACATCCTGATAGTTCAGGTACCAGACCGACCGGGCCTCCGACACCGGATCAATGAAATGGATATGGGTGCCCGGCAGGCCTGCCGGGTGCGGGCCGTCGAAGTCATGATAGCTGACGCCGGGAGCCTCGCTGCGTGGAATGTCAGCCCCGCTGCGGTAGCAGACATGTACAGCCGGAGCCAGCCGTGACAGGACAGTCAGGCCGTGGAGGAAGTCCTCCGCCATACCCGGCTCCTGCTGCAGCACGACAGCCGGATCAGCTGCCAGCGGGCGGGTATCCATGGCACCGACAAAAATGGAAGATGGCACGGTATCAGCCGCCGGCGGCTTGCCATAAGGGCGATTGCGAAAGGCGGCCCATTGACCGGATTCCAGCAGCTTGGTGCGTACGACATCCACATCCAGCGTCGCGAGATCGGCTGCAGCATGAGCGCCGAAATCCAGGAACTCCTCCTGTTCATCCAGCCGGATGACAACGGAATTCAGTACCCGGCGGGCACCACGATTGATGGCAACAACCGTGCCCCCCCCCGGCGCCGTAAAATTGATACCGGTATTTTTCCGATCAGAAAACAGCACCTGTCCGACTTTCACATGATCCCCTTCCTGTACCTGCATCGCAGGCCGGAGATCATGAAAATCCCGTCCAAGGACAGCTACCCGCGAAGGGCGCGAATGTGCACTGACCACCTGTTCCGGGGCACCGGAAACGGGCAGGTCCAGACCTTTGGTGATTTTCATACTATGACAGTTTTAAAAAAGACAAAAACTAAACAGGGGTTTTCTCTATCCCTCAGGGAAAACAGGCTCGCCAGCACCGCTTTCCTTGAGAGACCCGCCGCCCCTACCCAAACCGGGCAGCAATACACAAACCGGACTATCCCAGACTGGATAGTCCGGAAAAACGCTGTTCATACTACACTGCAAGCCGGCAGCCTGCAAAGCAATACACACAATTAAGGCCGTTTTCACCGCTATCACAGCCCCTTCCTTTACCGGCGCCGACGTCGCCACCAGCTCAGAAAACCCGCCAGCAGCAAACCCGCCGGCAACACCAGCAGGAAAAATGCCGCCAGCCCCAGCAGCACCCGCGCATCCATTTCCAGCCGGGTATCCGGTGCCTGGATCAAGGGTACTTTCAGCAGGTTGTCATCATCGCTGAGCCAGTTAAAAATATTGGTTGCCAGCCCCAGATTGGCACCCTGACCGATGAAGCCATTGAGCATGAAATCACTGTCGCCCACCACCACCACCCGCTGACGACGCCTGTCCTCTGCTGCGGCATTCGACGGAGTTGCCGCCGAGACGCGGGTCTGATCAGCTCCCCCATTTTCCCCATTCAGACGGCGGCTCAAGGCCAGCCCAATGGTCAATGGACCGGGCAGATCACCCTCAGCCTCATCCAGAGAGGCATCCCCGCCCAGGGCACGGCTTTCCAGCCAGCTGTTGGGCAGAGTGGTTAGAAACTCATCCACCCGCCACCCCATCCCGGCCCCTGCCTGCTCAGGGCGTCGGGTCACGCTGGTGGCAAAGGGAAACAGGGTCTGGGTGCCGCCCAGATTCTCTGCCAGCACCGAACCGCCATACTCCACCACCGGAATCACGGCCGGATGCCTGATCCCGAGCAACTGGTGCAGGTTTTCATTGGCATCCACCACCGTGCCCTCACCCACGGCCAGACCCAGTATTTCACTCAGCCCACCAAGCCCATGCAGGCCACCGGGGTCCTGCAGCCACAGCAGATTGCCACCATTCAGCACATACTGCTCCAGCACCTGCTGCTCACCCGGCAGCAGCGCCTGCTGTGGCGAGGCCAGTACCAGAAAGCGGGCATTGTCCGGCACCGACTGGGTACGTACCAGACTGTAGGGCAGGATGGTGAAACCACTGCGCTCCAGATTCTGCACCAGGGTTGACATGCCCTGAGAATTCGTGGCCAGTGCATCCCGTTCGCCATGACCGGTCAGTGCCACGACCAGGCGCTCATTCCCGCGACTCATGCGCAGGATCGCATTGGCAATCACGGACTCGCCCACTGAACTCACCACCTCGGTCCGCGCTCCCAGATGAATGGCCAGTTGACCGTTGGCATCCACACCATCCTGACGCGCCCGCACCGGGTCCAGATCCGCATCCACCATTTCCAGCCGGGTTTCCGGCCTGACACGCTGATAACGGCTGATGATTTTGCCCATCTGTTCACGCAGGGGCGAATTTTCCGGCAGATAGGCGACAAAGGCCAGCGGCTCAGTCAGTGTCAGCAGCAACTGTTGGCTCGCAGGTGCCAGACTGTTGCGACTGCCCCAGGTCCAGTCCTGCTGCACCCGATAATGATAACCGAGCCAGGCCAGTCCGGTGACCAGCAGGATCAGCAGCAGATGCAGAATCTGCGTGCGCAGGGAACGTACACGATAACGGGAAATTTTCATGAGCTATCGCCTGAACCGTTCATTGCCGAGGCGCAGTACCGCCAATCCGAGAAAAAAACCGATGAACAGCAGGTAATACACCAGATCACTGCTATCAAACATACCCTCCAGAAAGGACAGAAAATGGCCGAAATGGGACAGATAAACGAAAAGCGTACTGGTACTGCCCTGAGCACTGCCCGACACATACAGGACAGCCAGAAAGATCAGCAACCCGATAGTACTTACGGCAGCCACGACCGGCTGGCTGGCGAGGGCCGAAAGGTAAAGCCCGGCAGCTGCAAATGAAGCCAGCAGCAGAAACAGCCCCAGCATGCCGGACAGCAGCCGCCCCCAGTCCAGCGCCGTCCCCAGTGCCAGCGACACCGGCATCAGTGCCCACAGCAGCACGGCCACTCCCAGCAGCCCCAGCAGTCCCAGGTATTTGCCCAGCACCAGCTGCAACGCACTGACCGGGGCCGAAGTCAGCAAGGGCAAGGTATGATTCATGCGCTCTTCGGCGAAGGTCCGCATGGTCAGCACCGGCATCACCGCCAGCATCACCAGCCCGGCCCAGAGCCAGACTGCCGATACCACCAGGTCGGTGATACCCGGCGCATTTTCACGCCCGGCCATCACCGGCATGACCTGGGTCAGGTATTCGTTCAGCCCCAGCAGAAACACCCAGGCCAGTACAAACTGCACCAGCGCCAGCACCACCCAGGCCAGCGGGGAAAGAAACAGGCGCCGCAACTCCATACCGGCAATGGTCCAGATGATGCTCATGTGCCCGCCTCCTGCCCTGGAGGCTTCGACTCCAGAGCCGGGTCATCACGGTAAACCCGATCAAAAAACACCTGTTCCAGCGAGCCGATATTGGCCAGACTGTCGGTCAACAGGGTACGGCCCTGGTTCAGAATCTGCACCCGGTTGCAGACAGCTTCGACTTCCTGAAAAACATGGGTGGAAAGAATCAGACTGCAGGCCTGTCCCAGTTCACGGATCAGGGCGCGCAGTTCACGCACCTGCAGGGGGTCCAGCCCTACCGTCGGCTCATCCAGAATGATCACGTCAGGCTGATGCAGAATGGCCTGGGCAATACCAACCCGTTGCTGGAACCCCTTGGAAAGATTACCGATCAGGCGTTTCCGTACCGCATCCAGTCCGCAGTACTGGCAGGCACGCTCCACGGCTGCCGTCAGTACGCGGCCTGCCAGTCCGTGCAGACGGGCACAATACCGCAGGTACTCCTGTACCGACAAGTCCCGGTAGACCGGCGGCTGCTCGGGCAGATACCCCACGCAGGCCCGTGCAGCACGCGGCTGTGCCAGCAGGTCAATGCCGTTGATGTGGACAGTCCCTCTGACCGGCACCCGATTGCCGCTGAGCATCTGCAGAACGGTGGACTTCCCGGCCCCGTTCGGGCCCAGCAGCCCCAGTACCTCACCACGGTGCAGGGACAGGTCCAGATCCCAGACACCGTACCCCCCGCTGAATTCCCGTACCAGTCCCCTGGCTTCCAACAGCACCTCATCTTCCACTGTGCAATCCCAACCCCGGTCGCATCCTGTTTTTTCCAGAGTGGCATCCTGCAGCAGCAGGTGCTGAATTTCAAGACAAAATCAGCACGGCTCATCATGATTATGAATCAAAATCGCGTCAACAATATGGACAAGCATTTGACTTCGGTCATTTATCCGTTAAGGTGGCATCCGGTTTTGATCAAATCAGGGGCGTAAACATCATGCTGCCGGACAGTGCTTCAGAACGAAGATGGTATTTGCTGACCAGCAAGCCGCATAATGATGAGGTGGCTGAAGAGAATCTGCTGAACCAGGATTACGAAATCTATCGCCCCCTGGCTCAGCGCCTGCGCAAGCACCGGGGCAAAATGGTCAAAAAGACCGAATCCCTGTTCCCGCGCTACCTGTTCATCCACCTTGACCAGCTGAATAACAACTGGGCTCCGATCCGCTCCACCCGTGGTGTGCAGAATTTCGTGCGTTTCGGGCGTGAAAACATGCCCAGTCCGGTGCTGGACCTGCTGGTCCGGACCCTGCAGGAAAACGAGCGCCTGCTGGGCGAGCGCGTCATTGACCTGGACCGCTTTCACAACGGTGATCAGGTGCTGATCACCGAAGGACCCTTCAAGGGCCTGCTTGGCGTTTTCAAGAACTACGATGGCGAACAGCGCGCCATTGTCATGCTGGAAATTCTGCACAAACAGACCCGCCTGGGTATTTCGCCTGCCAATCTGATGGCCGCTTGAGCGGCATGATTTGATAGGTAAGCCCTCCATCACTTATACTCGGCTTCTCGATAACCAGCGCGCATCAACAACGTCAGAAATCATTATGGCTTGCAGAAGTTTTCTGTTCCTTCAGGGAATGGCAACGCCCTTTTTCAAGTCCTTGGGGCAGGCGATCCGGGACAGGGGGCATACCGTGTACCGGGTCCGGTTCTGTGGCGGTGACCGGCTGTTTTCCATCGGCCAGCCCGGCTGGGGTTTCAATGGCACACCGGAGCAGCTGCCGCAATGGCTGCAGGCCCGGCATATTGAGCACAGTTTCACGGATGCGGTCCTGTTCGGTGACACCCGTCCGCTGCATGCCCAGGCCATTCCGCTGCTCAGAAATCTGGGTGTACGCATTCACGTCTTTGAAGAAGGCTACCTGCGCCCCAACTGGATCACACTGGAACAGGACGGGGTCAACGGCTACTCCCGCCTGCTGAGCCGACCGGCCGAATTCTGGACCGATCCTTTACGCCCGATTGCGGATAATGTGCACATACCGGGCCGAAAAACCCTCGGCATCCGCGGACTGTACGATATCAGCTACCACTTGGCCAGTACCCTGATGCAACCCTGGCACCGCGCCTACCGCACCCACCGCCCCTACAGTGCTTTACGGGAATACCTGGGCTGGGCCAGACGCCTGCCCCACATCAAACTGCGCCTGGAATGGCAGGCCAACCGCCGGATTGAGCGCCTGGTCGCTGACGGGTCGCCTTACTACCTGTTTCCGCTGCAGCTGGATTCCGATGCCCAGATCCGGGTACACTCCCCTTTCAGCGGCATGACGGAGGCCATTGAAACCATCCTGCACTCCTTTGCCGAGCACGCCCCACCGGAAAGCCTGCTGGTCATCAAGAATCATCCCCTGGATACCGGCATCCTTAAACACCACCAGACCGTGCACCGGCTCGCCCGACAGCTCGACATCAGCCAGCGCGTGCGGTACCTGGAAGCCGGCAACCTGCCAAGGCTGCTGATGCATGCCCGTGGCACGGTGCTGGTCAACAGTACTACCGGTACCTCAGCCCTGTTCCACGGCTCCCCGACCATCGCACTCGGTACCGCCCTCTTTGACCTGCCGGGCCTGACCTTCCAGCATGGCCTGGACCGGTTCTGGACTGAAGGCCGGAAACCCGACAAAACGCTGTTTCTGCGCTTCCGCCACACCCTGATCCGGCATGCCCAGATTGCCGGGGACTTTTATACCCGTGCCGGTATCCGGCAGGCGGTTCAGGGCAGCCTCGATGCCATGCAGCTGGAAGCCATGCCCGTTGCACCGGCAACCAGCCCGGCTGTGCAGGTGCTACCGGACAACCTGATGGAGCCGCTGGCTCCGCTACCGGCCTATGGCGGTAAACTGCCTGCAGCAGCCAGTGGCTATTTATACAAAAAAACCTGAGCCGGATAGCGGACACTGATACGGTACCATGCCCAGGGACTGCCAGCACATCGTCATTACCGGTGCCAGTAACGGCATCGGTGCCGCACTGGCGGTATGCTATGCTGCTCCCGGCCGGGTACTGGGGCTGGTCGGACGTAACCGGGAACGTCTGGCACAGGTAGAACGCCAGTGTCGGGACCGGGGAGCCCAAGTGTGCATCGGACAGCTGGATATCAATGACCATGCCTGCCTGCGTCAGTGGCTGACGGATTTCGATCGCCGGTACCCGGTTGACCTTCTGATCGCCAATGCGGGAGTAACCCATGCCATCGGCCCCGACAATGCCCCTGAACCGCTGGAGGCGGTCTGCCGGCTGCTGGCCACCAACCTGACGGCAACCATACAGACGGTTGATCCCGTCCTGCATGCCATGCGCCAGCGCGGCCATGGACAGATTGCCCTGACCAGCTCACTGGCCGCCTTTTACGGCCTGCCGGTCACACCCGCCTACTGTGCCAGCAAAGCCGCACTGAAAGCCTGGGGTGAAGCCCTGCGCGGCCAGCTGGCCCCGGAAGGTATCCGGATCAATATCATCTGTCCCGGCTTCGTCGAGTCTGACATGAGCACACAATTCCCCGGCCCCAGACCCTTCATGATCAGCCCGCAAAAAGCTGCCGTCCTGATCCAGCGCGGTCTGGCCCGCAATCGCGCCCACATCAGCTTTCCACGACTGCTCAGTCTGGGCATGCGCCTGCTCCCGGTCCTGCCCTACCCGCTGGCCTCCTTTTTCATTCGCCTTTCGGGCTATGAACGCGCCCACCCGTCACGCGGATGAGCCCTTGTTGCTGACCGGCCTGCTGCTGACCCTGATACTGGCACAGCTGTCACATAACCTGCTGCCGCACCGGCTACGTCCCGGAAAGCGTCCCGTCGGGGTCTGGCTGTTGCAGCAACTGGGTCTGGCCTGTCTGTACAGCCTGATACTGCTGCTGGTTGATGGTCGGCCCCTGCTGAGCAGCCTGCTGGTGCTGGTACTGCTGGCCATCGTGCTGGTGGTGAATCAGGCCAAATTCCACGCCCTGCGCGAACCGCTGCTGTTTTCCGACCTGTATCTGTACCTGCAGGTCTTTCGGCATCCACGTCTGTTTCTGCCCTTTCTCAACCTGCCACTGGTACTGGGTGCCAGTCTCCTCGGGGCGGGCCTGCTGTATGCGGCCCTGCAGCTGGAGCCCCCTCACGAATACGGCAGTCATTATCCGTACTCACTGCTTGCCGGCCTCGCACTGCCCGGGTGGCTGAGCTGGCGGCTGGCACGTGACCTGCCACTGACATTTGACCCCGACTGCGATGTGCAGCAGCTCGGCCTGTATGTCAGCCTGCTGGTTTACGGCATCCAGACCCGGCTGCCTGTCAACCGTCAGGCCCTGCAAACCACACTTGCCAACAGTCACCTTGCGCCCCCTGATGCCATCAGCCGGACAATTCTCCAGCCACCGGACAAGCGCCCGGACATTGTCGTGGTCCAAAGCGAATCCTTTTTCGACGCTCGCCGGCTGCCTGCCGATATCCGAACGAAAATACTGGCCCATTTCGATCACGTCCACGGCGAATCCCTGCTGCATGGCCGGCTCGACACACCGGCCTGGGGAGCCAATACCCTGCGTCCCGAGTTCAGCTTTCTGTCCGGTATCAGCAACCGGGCACTGAAACATTATCGCTTCAACCCTTACGCCTTTCTGCCCGCTCAGCCCCTGACATCAATCGTCAGTGTGCTCAATGAACTGGGTTATGAATGCCTCTGCATTCATCCCAACCAGGCCGGATTTTTCAACCGTGATCAGGTGTTCCCGCAACTGGGGTTCCAACAGTTTATTGATATTGATGGTTTCACACACCCGGAACGGGCCGGACCTTATGTCAGCGATGCCGCCTGTGCCGGCAAAATTCTGGAACAGCTGCAGGCACCACGCCCGCAACAGCGACCACGCTTCATTTTTGCCATTACCATGGAGAACCATGGCCCGCTGCATCTGGAACCACTGGCAGCCGGTGCACTCCGGCATTACCGGACACCACCGGCGTTCCGTCATCATGACCTCACCGTCTACCTGCACCACCTGCATAACGCCGACCGGATGCTGCACCAGCTGACACAGGCACTGCGGCAGCAGGAGCGGCAGGCACTGCTGTGCTGGTATGGGGATCACGTTCCCAGCATGCCGGCTGTGTATCAGGACCTGGGTTATCCGGATGGCGCTACCGACTTCCTGCTCTGGCACAATCAGCACCCAAGCAACACCAGCCAGCCGCAGTCCGCCCTCCTGAAGCCGGATGCACTGGCACAACAGCTGTTACAGACAGTGATCCGGCTGGCCTCGGAGCCCTCGGAGCACCACGGAACTGGAGAGACCACCGCGCCGCTCAGCGGGTCCTGTCAGTATCAGCAGCCCGGTTCGCCACCCGGACCGGCTCAAACAGGCCCAGCCCCTGACGCGCCAATACCGTAAACTCCTTCCAATACCAGAGCTGGCGTACACGCCGGAACTGTCGCACCTGAGCCGGTACCGGCCAGGAGTCATAACGCCCCCCTTCCGCCTGGGGCCGGGCCTTCCAGGCCGTCTCACCGGACAGTACCAGGGCTTGCAGCCTTTGCAGCGCCATTTTCGCCCCCAGATGAAACAGCTTCACGTTCAGGCTCAGCAGACTGTCATGCCAGCGAATCGTCAATGGCTGCTGCTCCAGAATCGCACCGGTATCAAACTGTGCTGCCGCCAGATGCAAGGTAATGCCGGTCTGCTGCCGCTGTGCCAGCAATGCATGGAAAGCCGGATCAACCCCACGGTAATCCGGCAGCAATGAAGGGTGCAGATTCCAGCAACCCAGCCGGGGCAAGCCCGCTAACGGCTCCCGGAGCAGCTGATTGAAATGGGCCATCAGGATCACATCCGGTCGGCATCCGGCTACAAATACCTGGCTGGCAGCATCATTCACATCCCGTGTCACCCATTGTGGAATACCGCGTTGGTGCAGTACCTGCGCCAGATCACAGCGATACCACCAGCGGCGCAGCAGGCGATAGCCACTGGTTGTCAGCCACAGGTAAAAGGCATAACGCAGACCCGAATGCCATAGCTGGCGCAGGCTGCCGATAAACGGATGATGGCGTGGGCTGAGCACCCGGCTAGAGCAGACCACACCAGTCAGCTCAATGGACTCGGCTTTCAGCAGCTCAGCCAGCACCTGATCGGAATACAGACCGGGATAAGCACAGAACAGTACGCGCACCCGGCTCACTGAAAACCGGCCAGCACGTCCGCCAGCGCCGCCACGGTCTGCCGTAACTGGGCCTCGGTGTGTTCACTGCTGATGAAAAAACGCAGCCGGGCCATGCCTTCCTCAACAGCCGGATAGAAAATGGGCTGCACATTGATGCCGCGCTCGAACAGGCGGTTGGCCACCATGCCGGCCCGCGCCGAACCCCCGATAATGGCAGGTACCACAGCCAGACCCGCACTGTGACCGGTATTGATGCCATGCTGACGGCAAAGCGCGATAAACAGACGGCCATTGGCCTGCAACTGCTGCACCCGCTGCGGTTCGGCCAGCATCAGCTGCAGGGAGGCCAGCGAGGCTGCTGCCAGTACCGGTGACAAGCCCACACTGTACAGAAAACCGGGGGCGGAAATCCGCAGGTGATGCACCAGCGCCTGCTCTCCGGCAATATATCCCCCGCAGCCGGACAGGGTCTTGCTCAGGGTTCCCATCCAGATATCCACATCACGCCCGGCAATGCCGAAATGCTCACGAATACCACCACCGGTCGCCCCCATAACGCCCAGTGCATGCGCCTCATCCACCATCAGGAACGCCTTGTGCCGCTTTTTCAGCTCGATAAAGCGCGGCAGATCCGGGTAATCCCCGTCCATGCTGTAAATGCTTTCAATAACAACCAGCACCCGTTCAAAATCACGCCGGTGCTGCTGCAGCAACTGCGCCAGTGCCTGCCAGTCATTGTGCGGAAACGGCATGCGCCGCGCCCCGGCCAGCTGAATACCCTGCAGAATGCTGTTATGCACCAGTGCATCATGCAGGATCAGGTCACGATGACCAAACAGATAGCCGATGGTGGTGACATTGGTGGCATGACCACTGACAAACACCACACTGTCATCGACCTCATAAAGCCGCGCCAGAGCCTTCTCCAGATCCCGCTGCACCTGACGCTCACCCGAGACCAGACGGCTGGCCGAAGCCGAGGTGCCATAACGCTCGACAGCCTCCCGGGCCGCTGCATTCACTGCGGGATGACCACACAGACCCAGGTAGTTGTAACTGGCAAAATTGAGGTACTCCTGCCCGCCAATCCAGCTCAGTGCACCGGCCACCTGGTCATGGACCTTGAAAAACGGGCTGGGAATACCCAGCTGTTTCCCCCCCTCCTCCATGACCCGGATCTGCTGATAACCCGGCATGCGGTCAAAACGGCAGAATTCATCCGGAATGTCATCCACGGGATGGCGCTTTCGGGGCTCGACCACCGCCTTGAGCGCCGCACCCCCTTCCAGCTTCCTGCGCTGCCGCTCCAGCATTTCGCCAGCCAGCCGCTCCTTCATGCGGTCACTCAGACCAAACAACGCCTTGTCTGTCATGTCATCATCTCATCCCGTTATCCCTGCCGTACCGCCGGAAGCTCAACCGGCCCGGAGTTGGCCGCCTCCTCCACACTGACAGCCAGACGCGCCAGCTGCTCTTCACTCAGCTCGGTACCATGCTTGCGCGCCACTTCCGCCACGGACTGGTGTGTAGAGCCTGCGGCTACGGCCTCACTGCCCTGCAGCAAACCGGCACTGATCTTCTCGGCAATCCGGTGTACCGTCGCCCCCTCCGTCAGTGCCATGACCGGCAAACGCACGCCAAAACGCTCTTCAATCGCCATGACCAGCTCCATGCCCATCAGTGAATCCATGCCCAGATCAAACACCGACTTGTCAGGCGACAGTTTTTCCCGCGGCAGGCGCAGAATTTCGCCCACCTCGGCAATCAGCATATCCGTCACCAGGGCATGCACCTGCTCCGGTGCCAGACCGGCAATCAGGGTCTGAATGTCTTCACCCTGATCCCCATCATCACCGCCACGCACCAGACGGCGCAGCTCCGCATATTTCGGCGCTCTTGCTGCCGGCATGACACGCTGGACCACCTGCCAGTCGAGATCGACCACTGCCAGCCCCGGATGCCCACTCAGGATCAGCTGCTCCAGTACCGCCAACGCCCGTGCCGAGGTCAGCGCATGCCCCCCCAGGCGCCCCTGCAGGGCATCCCTGATCTCGCTGTTGCGGGCCAGATAGCCGGTGTCATCCAGCGGCCCCCAGGCCGCAAAAGCCGCCGCCAGCCCCTCCTGACGACGCAGGCGGACCAGCGACTCCAGCGCGATATTGGCGGCTACATAATTAGCCTGCCCCGGATTCCCCAGAAAAGTGGTGACCGAGGAGTACAGGACAAAGAAATCCAGTGCAAGCCCCCGGCTCAACAGATGCAGGTTCCATCCCCCCTGCAGCTTGGGAGCCAGCACACGCTGAAAACTGTCCGGCTCCATATTGCGCAGAATGGCATCCTCCAGCACCATGGCGGCATGCACAATGCCCCGCAGGGGCGGCAGGCTGGCCTGCACTCTGGCAAACACGGCCGCCAATGCAGCCTGATCCGCCACATCACAGGCAAAGACCTCCACCCGTACCCCCCGGGCCTTGAGCTCACTGACGGCCTTGTGGGCCTCCAGCGTTGACAGCCCGCCGCGACTCAGCAGTACCAGCGTGCCGGCTCCCCGGTCTGCCAGCCACCGGGCGGTACGCAACCCGAAACCGCTCAGCCCGCCCGTGACCAGATAGCTGCCCTGCGGCTCCAGTGTCAATGTCTGGTGTACCGACTCGGCAAAGGTGGGCCGGAGTCCGGCCTCCTTGAAAGACACGATCACCTTGCCGATCTGGCGCGACTGCTGCACATAACGGAAGGCCTCGCGGATCCGGCTGGCCGGGAACACCCGGTGCGGCAACGGGCGCAATACACCGTCGGCAAACAGCTGCATCATGTCCCGGAACAGGCGCCCGGCCAGATCCGGGCGCTCAATCAGCAGCTGGTCCGCATCAATCCCGAAATAGGAAATGTTGTTGCGGAACGGACGCAGACCGATACGGCTGTTTTCATAGAAATCACGCTTGCCCAGTTCCAGAAAACGTCCGAATGGCCGCAGAATGTCAAGGTTTTTGCTGATGGCCTCACCGGAAACCGAATTCAGCACCACATCCACGCCTTCACCACCGGTGATGCGCAGAATGTCTTCGGCAAAACGCAGACTGCGTGAATCCAGCACATGATCCGCTCCCATCAGACGGACAAAATCACGCTTTTCATCCGTGCCTGCGGCAGCAAAAATCTCCGCCCCCACATAACGGGCAAACTGGATGGCTGCCAGCCCGACCCCGCCGGAGGCTCCGTGAATCAGGATACGCTCACCCGCCTGCAGCCGGGCCAGCTGATGCAGGGCATAGTAGACGGTAAAAAAAGCCGTCGGAACGGTGGCGGCTTCCTCATCCGTCCACGCTGCCGGGCGATGGGCAACGGCTGTGGTGCGGGTTATCACCCGGGTACTGAAACAGGCCGGCGCAAAACCGATGACGGCATCACCGGGCCGGAAGTCCCTGACCGCCGGTCCGGTACGCACGATCGTTCCGGACAGCTCCATCCCCAGTGCCGCCCCGGCAAAACCGTTTTCCACGGCCTCGTCGGACAGCAGCCCCATGGCATACATCACATCACGGAAATTGAGTCCCGCAGCCAGTGGCAGGATTTCCACCTCACCCGGCTGCAGCGGCTGCAGCGGCAACGCACGCCAATACAGGTTTTTCAATGGTCCCGGCGTGGTAAAATCCAGTACCACAGGGGGGGGGGTATCATCTTTTGAAGCCAGTGTCAGGCCGGCAACCCGGCGCATGCGCAGCACCTGACGGTGCTCTGCCCCCAGCAGCACCTCGTTTTCACCATCACTGTACCGGAACTCCTGCAACAGTAAAGATACCGCCTGTTCCGGTACCAGTCCGGCTTCCAGGTCCAGCAAATGGCAATCCAGGTCCGGATGTTCGTTCATCAGCACCCGTCCCAGACCCCACAATGGAGCCTGTGCCGGCTGCACCAGCCCCTCCCCAAAACCGGTTGCCCCCTGTGTCACCAGCCACAGGCGGGCTGAAACCCCCTGCCGGTCAAGTGCCTGCACCAGCGCAAGCGTCAGTGTCAGGGCCGGGCTGCTGTCCGGCAGGGTATCAGCTGCGGAGCCTTCCGCTCCCGGCTCAGCCAGCCCCGTCAGCTGGACCACCTGGGAAAAGCCGTTCAGGTCCAACCCCTCCAGACGGGAGGCCCGCTCACAAGGCAGGTCCCGGACCTGCAGGGCAGCCTGCAGCTGTCCGGCCAGCCGGTCAGCATACCCCCCGCTGCCATCAGTCAGAATCAGCCAGCCACGGGCCTGCAGGGCCTCAGAGTGCATGGCCACATCCGGCTCAGGCACTGCCGCTGCATCCGCCAGTGCCAGTGTCAGAAAGGCGCCACGGTGGAAAGCATCCCGGGGCTCAAAAACATGCTCAACACCAGCAAAACCGGCCTGCAGCAGCAGATTGCGCCACTCATCCGGGCTGAACAGGCGTGATACCCATTCCCTGCCGGTATCCCCGGCACCTTCCAGTGCCACCCACCATTGCGGCCTCAAGCCCTGCGTAAGGTCAAACAGGCGGTTGTCGGCAGTATTGGCCATGACCAACAGCCCCTGCGGCTTCAGCAGGCGTTTCAAGCGCCGCAAAGCGGATGCCGCATCCTCCCAGACATGCAGCGCATCCCCGGACAGCAGCACATCAAACGGCTGCTCCAGCAGGGCTTCATACCCTTCGCCCCGGAAATCCGCTTCCAGGGAGGCAGTACTGAAGCCGGCGTACTCCTCGAACTCGGTCTGCAGGGTTTCCAGCAGCTCAGGCCGCGAACCGGCAAAGACATAGTCACACTGTTCCGCCGGCAGCACGGGCAACAGGGCATGCGTCAGGGTACCATCCCCCCCCAGCTCCAGCAGGCGCAGACGCCGGTTATCCGGCCAGCCCTGCACCAGTTGCACCAACACCTCGGCCAGCCCCAGATTCACGGCCCGGAAAGTTGGTGCAGAGTCCTGCCAGTGTTCATGCATGCTGCTTTTGGCCGGCGCCAGCAATGCCTCGCAATCCAGCCTGCCGGACAATACCGCCTGCAGGTGCTCGCCACAGCGTCCCAGCAGTACCAGCTCCGGCAGATGAGCCGGAGCCCCCCCCAGAATTGCAAGCCAGACATCACGGGCTGCAGGCGGGTCCGCATCCGGTGCCAGCGACCACAGGCCATCATGCTGCCATGCCAGCCCATCCTCAGCCAGCAACCGGAACAGACGCTCCAGCAGAGGCTGGTACGCCTGCGCAATCCCGTGCCGCTGCATCAGGGCCGTTGGGTCAATCGCCTTGTGATCCCCGTCACACAAGGCCTGCACGGTCTGCCAGGCATAACTGGCAGCCAGTACATCGAAAAGCGGCAGCACCTGGGTATTGTGGCGTTCACGCTGCAGCAGGTCTTCACGCTGCCGCTGCAGCGCCTGTACCGCCTGTGCCAGCATGGCAACCGGCATTTCCGGCGCACTGGAGCCCGGCAGCAGCAACGGCTGCAGACGGGGAGCAAACGTGTACAGACCGGGCAGTGACTGTTGCTGGCGTGCAAACTGCACCCCCTTGAAACGCACATCCTGCAACTCGGCCAGCAGCTGTCCGTCCCCATCCAGCACCAGAAAATCCGCCACCACCGAACGCGGCCCCTGCCGGCAAAGGCGTGCATGAATACGGGCAATCCCACCCTGCGGCTGAAACAGGCTCAGCCTGCCGATACGCACCGGAATCATGGCTGCCAGCTGTCCGGCACGGATTGAAGTCCGGAAAATGTCCACCAGCAACTGGAACCCCGCATCCAGTAACGCCGGAGGCAACAGGTACTGGCCAGAACCGTCCTGCAGACCTGCCGGGCAGACAATATCCGCCAGAGCCTCTGCCGGACCCGCCCAGACCTGCTGCACGCCCCGGAAAGCATCCCGGTACTCCAGCCCGACAGATTCGGCCAGCCGGTAATGCACCTCACCATCCAAGACTTCCTGTGCCTGAGCCATCAACGCCCCGGCATCCGGCAGAACCACGCTGCTGCGATCCTTCCAGACCTGTCCGGTAATGCGCCCGACCACATGTTCGGTCCAGACCCCGTCCCCCAGACGTATCCGGCTGACGATACGGAAGCGCCCATCCGCCGGCTCCAGCAGGAAGCGCAGGGTCCGGGTCTGTCCCTCATCCAGCATCACCGGCGCCCGAATCTCGAAATGCTCCAGCACATGGGTATCGGTCCCATGCCACAGGGCCGATGCCGCCAGCGCCATTTCCACATAGGCTGCTGCCGGAAATACGGCGGCACCATCCACCACATGCCCGGCCAGCCAGGGCAGTGTTGCCGTATCCAGCTGGTTTTCCCAGGCAGCCTCGGCATCATGCAGCGGATACCCCAGCAAAGGGTGTACACGCCGGCGGTTCACCAGGTCATAGCCTTCGCTGGTCAGCGGATACCAGTGGCGCTCCCGCTGCCAGGGATAATTGGGGAGTGCAACATAACGCCCCGGCTGCGGGAAATGCACTGACCAGTCGGCCTGCACCCCCTGCAGCAACAGCTCGAACCCGGCCCGCTGCAGGCAGTCCGGTGTTTCCCCGCCACGCTTGTCCAGCCCCATGACCTGCCCGTTGACATCATGGGCACGCAGGCACGCCTGCACATAACTGCGCAGAATGGGATGCGGCCCGACCTCCAGGAAAACCCGGAAACCATCCCTGATCAGGCCATCCAGTGCCGCATGAAATGCCACCGGCTCACGGATGTTGTCCCACCAGTAATCCGCCCCCAGACGGCTGGCGGCAACCTCACGGCCATAGACGGTGGAAACAAAAGCCACCCCCCGCTCATGCGCCTGTGGCTCCAGGGTCTGCAGCGCTTCCAGCAACGCCTGCCGCACCGGGTCCATCCAGTGGCTGTGGAAAGCATAATCCAGATCCAGAATGCGGAAAAAGCTGCCCTGCGCCCTGAGTGCGGCCCCCAGTGTCTCAAGGTCGGCCAGCTGCGCAGAGACCGTCACCGCATCGGGGCTGTTATAGCCGGCCATTTCCACCACCTGCTCCAGCCCGAGCTCGGCCAGCTTCTGGCACATGGCATCACGCCCCAGCCCAACCGCCGCCATGCGCCCCTGACCACGGGTACGGCCCTGGGCCTTGCTGCGCTCATGGATAACCCGGACCGCCTGCTCCAGCGACAGGGCACCACTGGCCCAGGCTGCCGCCACCTCGCCCACACTGTGGCCGGTTACCGCCTGATAACGCACCCCGAGAGACTCCAGCACCCGTACAGCCCCGACCTGAAAAGCAAACAGCAGTGGCTGGGCGATTTCAGTCTGGTCCAGCTGTGACTTAGTGGCCTCACGGCGGAACCCGTCCAGTAACGAGACAGTCGACCAGCGCGACAACAACCGCTCCACTTCTTCCACGGCAGCCCTGAATACCGGGCTGTGTTCCAGCAGAACCTGCCCCATGCCCTGCCATTGCGAGCCGTTACCGGAGAAAACCAGTGCCAGCTTCTCCGCCTGCCCCCGGTATTCGGCCTGATAAAGGCAGGCATCGCCGGCCCCCGTCCCGCTGACTGGCTCATCATCCCCGGCAGCAAAGGCCTGCAGGGCTGCCGCCGCTGCCCCCACACTCGGGGCCTGCACCAGCAGTGCATGAGACAGGTGCTGGCGATAGTGCAATGCACTCCAGGCCAGATCATGAAAAGCCTGTGGCCCGCCCATTTCCTCAAGCCGGGCCGCATAAGCCCCGGCCATGGCCTGCAATGCCGCCCCGCCCCGCGCCGACAGCAGCAAAGGCGGCAGGCTATCGGCCGCTGCCTCTACCTCGGCCTCGGGCAATGCCGCCACCGGTCCGGATACCGCGTCAAAGGCCGGTTGATACTCTTCCAGCAGCACATGCGCATTGGCCCCGCCGAATCCGAAGGAGTTCACTCCCACCAAGCGTGGCAGGCCGGTATCGGGCAAGGGTGTCAGCCGGGTGATGACCTTGAGGTTATGGGCAGCGAAATCAATAGCCGGATTCAGGTGCTGCACGTGCAGGGTCGGTGGAATACTGGCATGACGCAACACCAGCATGCTCTTGAGCAGCCCGGCCATCCCGGCAGCGGTTTCCATATGACCGAGGTTGGTCTTGACCGAACCGATCGGCAAAGGCCGGCCTTCGGGCCGTGCCTGCCCCAGCGCTTCACCGATGGCCCGGGTCTCGATCGGATCACCCACGGCTGTTCCGGTTCCATGAGCCTCCAGATAGACCAGACGCGCTGCATCCACCTCCGGATGGTGATAAATCGAACGCAGCAGCCGGCCCTGCTGCTCGCAGCCGGGAACGGTCATGCCATTGGTGCGCCCGTCAGCATTGATGCCACTGGCGACAATCACGCCATGGATCGGATCACCATCGGCTTCAGCCTGCGCCAGTGGCTTGAGAAACAGGACTGCAGCCCCTTCAGAACGGACATAGCCATCCCCGTCGGCGTCAAAGGTACGACAACGCCCGTTTGGTGACAGCATTGACGCCTTGGAAAAACCCACAAAGGCAAACGGGTGCAGCAGCACGTTGACACCACCGGCAACAGCCATGCCGGCCTCACCACTGCGAATGGCCTGACAGGCATGATGCACGGCCACCAGCGATGACGAACAGGCCGTATCCACCGAAACACTGGGGCCACGAAAATCAAACAGGTAGGAAATGCGGTTGGAAGCAATACTGGCCGTACTGCCGGTCATGGTATAGGCATCCATGGAGCTGAGGTCATCAATCCGGCGGTAGGCGTAATCCGTTCCGGCAATGGCCACGTACACGGCGCAATCCGACCCGGCCAGCCGCTCCGGTACCTGACCACCGTTTTCCAGCGCCTCCCAGGTCAGTTCCAGCAACAGACGCTGCTGCGGGTCCATCTGTTCGGCTTCACGTGGTGAAATGCCGAAGAAAGCTGCATCAAAACGGTCAACCTCATCCAGCACTCCCGCAGCAAATGCGTAGCTTTTACCGGGCTGTCTGCGGTCCGGATGGCGATAGAAATCCACGCCGAAACGATCCGGGCCGATTTCGGTCACGACATCCCGGCCCTCGCTCAAGACCCGCCAGAAATCATCCAGGGATACAATCCCGCCCGGAAACCGGCACGCCACGCCAACGATGGCAATTTTGTCAACATTACCTGTGGTCTTGTTATTTCTCACATTTGTCACAATCTAGATTAAGGCCAAAAAAACCAGCGCACCGATTACCTGTTCAACGGCGCGAACTGAAAACGCCCTGACAGATATGCCATGCCTGAACCAAGAGCCGCCCTATCCTGTTGATTTTGTTCTTTTTTCTACCACCCTGGGCAGCCAGCTGATGTGCCAGGATTTCCAGCACCTGCTCCGGCGTCGTAAAAGCCCCTGTCTCCGGATTGACATAACGTGGATACAGAATCAGGGCCGCCGCCACCAGTTCATCCAGCACAAGCCTGCGCTCACGCCGTTCCAGCCGGTGCCGGTCTGTCGTCAATCCCCAACCGGCATAAAATGGCAAGCCGTAACAGCACACTTTCTTATCCCGCAGCAGTGCTTCAAACCCGACCAGCGAGGTCAGGGTATGCACCTCGTCCGCAACATCCAGGCAATCCACCACGCTGACATCAGCCAACACTATATCACAGTACTGTTGCGCCACAGCAACAGAAACTGCACCACGGCGGTTGCCGCTCACCACATCCGGATGAGGCTTGAAGATGATAAAGGCATCCGGGCATTGCATACGCACCTGCCTCAGCAATCCGGCATTGGTACAGATATCCGGGCATCCGCACCGGATGGAGGCATCATCCTCGACCTGTCCCGGCACCAGAATGGTGCGCCGCCCCTGTTTTGCCGTTACCACACGGGCAGGCAAGGCATCACCGGCATTGTACTTGCTCAGGCGAGACTGCAACAGGGAAACACGCAAAGCCTTGGCACGGGCCAGCAGCGCCGGCACAAAATCCGTGGATGCCAGCAGGTGTTCCAGATCACTGGGTGCAGCAGGATCAAAGTAAATACCCCGCTGATCCAGCACCAGTGACAGGGGCGCGGTATAGTCCGACCCCAGACCCACCGAGCGGATAAAACCATCTTCCACACGCCAGACCGGCATGCCGGTGCTCACAGCCAGCTGCTGCGCCTCTCCCAGGGCACGCTCCCCCCAGACCACCAGTTGTTGCCGGCCATGATCCGGCTGGCCGAATCCCCGCTGCCGGGCCGCCTGCGCCTTCCAGATAAAATCCAGCCGGTTTCCCGGTGCCGACAGAAAGCGGCGGATATAATTCTGTTTCCAGCGCGTGAAGCCAAAGCAGAACAGCTGCCCCGGTGTTTCCCGCCACAAACGGTTCTGCAACGCGAAGTAGTCCACAAGGGCCTCCACCGTGCAGGGACGGGAGGTATCCGGATGCAGGTAGCGTGAATACAGCAGGTACGCTGCCACAAAAATATCAGTGACAGTGCGCCGGGCCGTGCGCCGCTGTCGGACTGCCTGCAGGGCGGCGCCTGCATCGGCACGGTCATCAGTCACCCCCCAGCCGGCATAAAACGGCATGCCGAAACAGGTGACAGGCCGCCCCAGCATCAGGGCCTCAAACCCCAGCTGCGAGGTCAGTACATACACCTGCTGCACCTGCTCCAGCAGCACCAGCGGATTGACCGGTGCGGCCACCCGGACCACACGGGGGTGATCGGGAATCACCACACACCCCTGCTTGCGCCCGGCCAGCACGTCCGGATGCACCTTGACCAGCACAGTCGCTTCGGGATGTTCTTTCAGCGCGGTCGTCACCATGCCCTGATAAGCCTGCGGGCTGACCAGCCCATAAGCCAGCGACATGTCACCGGCGGTCTGATCCACCACCAGCACCTTGGGACCGTCCGGCAGGGGCAGCTGCTCCAGCGTCAGGGGCGCATTATTGTATTTGGATACCTGCGCCTGCACCAGCTGTATCATCAGCTGCTGTCCACGTGCCTGCAGCTGGGGATCGCTCAGGGAGGCATCGGGGCCATGTCCCGTTTCCAGCCACTGCTCCAGTGCCGATGGCCGGGTCGCATCGTAATAAATGCCGAGCGGATCACAGACCAGCGAACAGGAGCGATCCCCCAGCACCCCCTGCCCGAGCGAATGGATGAAGCCGTCTTCCAGCCGCCACAACGGCAGCCCGAACTGCTGCGCGAGCCGTTCAGCTTTGCGGGCACTGGGTTTGCGTCCCCAGGCAATGACGGCATGACAAGCCACAGGGACGCCGGTACGGTAATAATGCACCGGGCACCCCAGAAACCGCGCCAGCCCCGGATGGCGGGACAAGCGGCGCGAAGTGGTCAGAACCCCCGCAATCCCTGCCTCCCCTTCACTCATGCAGCGAGACCAGCCCTTGGGCACGCCACTGCTGCAGCAGGACACGCTCCCCCTGCCAGTTGTGACGTGCAGCAGCCCTGTGCCCCGGACGGGCCAGATGGTATGCCGCCCCGGTCGCTGCCGGCAACAGGCCACCGAATCCGGCCACACGGATCCCCTGCCAGCCGCCCAGCAGCTGGCGTAACCAGGCCAGCACCAGCATGCCCGCACTGGGTGGTGCCTTCAGCACACGGACCAGCATGCGCCAGACCGGCAATGGAACACTCAGCATTTTTCGTTCCGCCTGGCACAGGGGCAACATGGCCCGCCAGTCCTGACGCATGGCCAGCACCTGGGGCCCGGACAGCAGCAGCCAGCCCTGCGGACCGGCACAGGGTTCACTGCCTGCGGTCAGCACCTGTGCCTGCAAACGCGTGCCCACATCCGGCACGGCCACCGTCTCGCCCTGAAAACAGTTAAAACGCATGACCCAGGCATGCGCATCAATACGTGCACCCAGGCCACTGCCGCGCAGACCTGCAGCATTGCCCACCACACAGACACCGCCCTCAGCGCGTGCCTGTTGCAGTGCCTGCCGGAACGCCTGCTGCCAAGCCACCTGAGACCGGACCAGGCTGGCCAGCTTCTGCTGGTCCGCATCCGGCAGTTCCATGCCCTGGCTCACCAGCCCCTGCAGCACAAGCGGATTCTGCAGCATGGCCAGTGCATCACGCCCCCCCCGGCCTTGCTGCACCAGCAGTCCGGCCAGACGGGCAGCATCGCCCCCCGATTCCAGCCACAGGGCCACCCCCTGCCAGAACCGGGTGCCATCCAGCCCCGGCAGGGCCTGCCACAAAGCCCGCCGCAGCCTCAGGGGCAGCCCGTAGCCCAGGTCACGGCGAAACCGCAGCCAGGCCAGCAGATCGGCAGGCTGCCTTGTCGCATACCAGAGCCGGCAGTAAAGCCCCAGGGTCAGATGATCATAGCGACCACGCTGACGCCGGTAACGGGCCAGCCAGCGCCGGGGATAATGGTGGGCCAGCAGCATCAGGGAACCCCGAGCGCCTGCACGGCATCCGGGCGGCTGTAGTGATTGCCCTGCAATACCGTACCACGCACCGGCTCCCGTCTGCGGCTTCGGATAGCGGAACCGATGACCACATCATGGCCCTGTACTGCGGTGAAGCGGTTGTTGGCAATACGGGTATTGTCACCCATGACCCGGATGCCATCACCCACCTGCTGGAAGGTATTGCCGAGAATGCGGTTGCCACGGGCATAATCCCGGTAATAGCGCGCACGCCCCTGTTGCAGGTAAAGCGGATCACCACAGCGAAAGCCGGACAGGTCACGGTCCGCCCGTTCCCCGACCCAGATGGCAATGGTTTCATTTTCAAATGCATTGCCCTGAATCAGGTTCCGATCCGCGCCGGTGGTGCGGGGAAAAGAGGCCGGATCCGTCGCCGCCTGCTCCCAGCAGTTCTTGTACAGATAGATACCGCCATCCGCATTGGCATGAAAACGGCTGTTGCGGATCACGTGCGGACCGGAGGCATCAATGGCAATGCCCTCACGGCGTGACAGCGCTGACCGGCGTGCTGTACGCACCCGCCTGCGGCTGTCGTAACGGGAGAAGCCGTTACCGGCAAACTCTGAATTTTCCACCATAACCTCGCGGGTGTCGGCATCCAGATACAGCCCCGGCCCGCCGGCACCGGCAATCAGCACCTGCTGCAGCTGCACCCCGGCGGCAAACGGATACACATAAATGCCGGAACCGTGAGTATTGACAATGCGGGTATTGAGCACCCGGATCCGGGTGGGTGCCCTGGCCTGCAGGGCCTGCCGGTCGGCCTTGCCGGCCCGTAACTGCTCTCGGGTCTGCGCCGACAGCGTCAGCCCGATGTTGATTCCCATCTGGTAGTTGATGATCTGGCAGTTGCGCAGGGTGATGTCCTGCAGGGGCGCCCGCCCGCCCTCGCCGGTGCGGATCATGAAGGCCGTGCCAGCCGGAATGGCCTGAGCCGGATAAGGCTGCCCGAGCGGGTTGCGCTGCCGACCCGGCAGGCCGTTGAAGACCGCACCGTTGCAGTCAAACACGATGGGCCTTCCCGAACGGCGCAGGGCCATTGTCACCTGCGGGAACACACAGTCTGGCGGCAGGGTCATCGACTCACGCACCGCCACCACCTGGCCCGCCTTCCAGGCCGGACAGGCCGGATTCACCACCGCCGGCCACTGAATGCGGTCGCCATAGTCGACATCGCGGTACAGGGCACCATCCAGTATTGACCAGTCAAAAGCCGACACCGTCCCTGTCAGCAGCATGACCACAACCGGCAATCCGGCCAGTAGGCCGTGCTTTGCCACTACTTTTGTATCCATTGCAACCATTCATGTATCAGCAGGCGGACATCCACCAACGGACGAGTCGCGGTCCGGATGGCATCACTCAAGGCATGATAATACGCCGGCTCCAGCAGGCCAGACAACTGCCGGTACAGATCCGCACCATCCTGCACCGGCAGTGCGCCGCACCCCGCAAAACGTCCGGCATCCGGAGTCAGGCTGCACAGGGTGGGAATGCCCCACCAGCCGGCCTCCATCACCTTGAGTGCCGACTTGCAGCGAGTGAAGGGGGTCGGCTCCAGCGGGGCCAGATTCACCCAGGCATCCTGAAAACAGGTGTGAAACTGTGCAAAAGGCAGCTTGTCACGCACCACCAGCTGTGCAGCTACCTGGGGCAGGCTGAAATCCAGCGGCCCGGTCACTGCCAGCCGTACCGCCGGATGATCGCCCAGAAACGCCTGCAGCCCGTCAGCAAAGCACCGGAAATCACGGTCATGGCTGCGGGTGCCGGGCAGGTAGGTGATGACCGGGTGTTGTAGCCGCTCCCCGTCCGCCTGCCCGCCCGGTTCCAGCGCCTGCCAGCGCCAGTGCACGGCATTGGGCAGCACCTGCACATCAGCCTGCGGCAGCAGGGCCAGCACCTGCTCACGCAGGGGCGTGGTTGATACCGTCACCCGGTTAAACAGCGCCAGCGCCCGTCCGTTCAGAAGGTACTGCTGCCGGGTTTTGTCCAGTGACAACTGCCTGTTGAGCACCCCTGGACTGAACGCAGCCTGCGCGGGATCAAACACCAGATCATCAAAATCGGCCACCACCCGTACCCCGCGCCACTGCAGCCAGCGTACCAATACCTCCAGATGCAGACTCCAGCGTGGACGGTGAAATACCACCACATCAGGCAGCATAAACGGATTGAAACGGCGGTAATGGCAGCAATGGACCTGATGCCCGAGTGATACCAGCGCCAGACCGGGATTTTCACAACGGTAAATCCAGGAGGGACCAAGGTTACGGTTGCAGGCGAGATAGGCGATATCCATGCATCACCGTCACCGTTTCAGGCTACCCACTGCTGTCATTTTCTACTCAACGGACCGGGCAGGTGGTACAGGGTTTTCAACATTTTCAGCCGGCAGATAAGCTGCCAGAACCCGCTTGAGATAACCGGAGTAGCTGGTGGTATCCAGCCGGGCAGCCGGGGCCAGCTCCCAGTCTGTGTAACCCCTGGCCTCCATCAGGTCACCACACTGCTGCCGGAAAAGCTCAATATCCTCCTGTTTGAAAATTTCCTTCCAGTTATTGAAGCTGGCCGAGCGCATGGTACGGTCAAGGTTGCCGAGTGACGCCGGTACCGTGAGCACAAGCCCCAGAAACTGCTCCAGCCGCTCCATCCTGCCGGAAACGAAATCCTCATAACGCAACACATGGGCATGTGTCGGCAGATTGTGGCAGAAAGCCCAATAGCTATCGATCCGCCGGCCCCTGACCTGCAACTTGCTGCCAAATATCCGGTTCAGGGTATCGAGCATGGATAAAAAGGAATGGTTCTGCGGATTGTGCTCCACCTCCCCGATAAACCGGACCCATTGCTCCAGCTTGCTGACCTCCAGCTTTTCCTGCCTGCTCATCCTGATGGCCCAGTCATAGGCGAAGTACATCATACGACTGATCCATTCATCGCGCGGATCACGTACAATGGCGACCAGACGCTCAAAAACCAGGGGTAATTCGTTATGGATAACCGCCTTCAGGGAGTAGGGCTTTTTACTCCAGTGCTCATAAATGATTTTCACGACGTGACGGGAGCCATCTTCACTGCTGTCCTTGAGGAAAACATCAATACCTTTGGGCTCCATGTGAAACTCGGCTCCGGGAACCGCATCGTGAATGGTTTTGGAAATGATGGTGGTGCCGGTCTTGGCCGGTCCTATGACTAGAATATTCAAGCAAAACACCTGACTGAGACTAGAGAAACTCGTGGATGGAAAAATCTTCCCCACGCCGGGTCAGTGCCGGATGATAGCAGGGATCATGATCCAGCTCATCCCCCCAGGTCCTGCGCATGTAGGCCACCTCACGCTCGAAACGGGCTTTTTTCACCGGTGTGTCATCTTCACCCCGGCTGATGGATTCATGATGATAAAGTTCAGCATACGGGGTCCACAGGTTCCGATAACCGACAGCCCGCACCCGCAGGCAGAAGTCCACGTCATTGTAAGCCACCACAAGGTGTGTTTCCTCCAACCCACCAACCTGCTCATAAATTTCACGCCGCACCAGCAGGCAGGCTGCCGTCACCGCCGAATAGTTCTGCACCAGTTTCAGACGCCCCTGATAACCATCGGCATCACGGGCCAGAAAACGGTGCGCATGGCCGGCCACATGCCCCAGCCCCAGAATGACGCCGCCGTGCTGTATCCGTCCGTTGCTGTAATAAAGCTTCGCCCCCACACAGCCGATGTCAGGGCGTAGCGCATGGCTGGCCATCTCCGTGAGCCAGTCCGGCCTGATCACCTCCACATCATTGTTGATCAGGCCGATCAGGCTGCCGTGCGCCTGCTGCACCCCATAATTGTTGATGGCGGAATAATTGAAGGGATGGTCATAGCGAATGATCCTGACCCGTGCATCGGCAGCGATATGCCGGAACCAGTCCAGTGTTTCAGGCTCACCACTCTGGTTGTCCAGAATCAGGATTTCATAATTCGGGTAAGTGGTATGAGCCAGAATGCTTTCCACACAGGGACGCAGCACGGCCAGCCCGTCACGGGTCGGCACCAGCAGGCTGACCAGCGGGGCCGGATCCGGGACCGGAAAACATACCCGCAGGCTGTCCGGCAGCAGCCCCGGCATGATTTTCACTCCCGCCGGCAGAACCGGACCCAGTACGGCCGCACGCCTGTCCACCAGGCAATCCCCCCCCTCTCCGGCAGATTCCAGCCGGTGTGCCGGCACCGACGGCCGATGCCGGATCGCATGTGGCTGCGGCCCTTCATCCACGACAGCAGACGCATCAGCAAGACGGTGTGCCAGAATCAGGGGCAGCCGTTGAACCGCCTCAACCCGCAACCCCGGTAACAGGGCATTCAGGGCCATGCGCTCCCCCAATGCGTCAAACAAGGCCCGATGCTGTTCATACCATGTACGCCGATAGATGCAACAGGCCGTAATGTAATCACGGGACAAAAACAGATCCGGATTCCACTCCGGCTTGAAATATGGTTCAGTACGCCTGCCGAAGGCATCCATGACGTCCTCATCAGCATAGGCCAGCATAACCTGTGGATTCCGGTCCAGTACCTGCTGTAACAGCACCTGTGCACGCAGACGCCCCTGATAACCTGGAGCAAGATGCCAGTAATCCATCCTCGTGCCTGCAATATCCGGTTCCGCCTCAACAGCAGGCAACCCTGACAATGCCGCAGCCATCATCGGTGCCTCAACCCGCTCCATCCAGTGCTGGTAATATCCTTCCCCCTGATGCAGGAAACTACGGTTATAGCCCTCAAACAGCAGGGTTTCCATGGATACCCCTTCCGCCTGAGCCAAGGCAGTCACCGCCTCGGCAGACAGATCAACCCGCCGGAGCATGCGGTCAATCGCAAAAGCCGGGCGCAGGCGAATCAGACGGAAATGCCGGACCAAAACCAGCTCTGCATGCTCCCCTTCAATCTGCATCCTGACCCGGGACACCGGCTTTGGCAGCCAGATAATCCGTTTGGCCAGTCGCCCGACCCGGAACGGAAGCATTGCGCCGGTGACAGTGTCCGCTCCGGACTCAAATGCCAATGCCAGTGACAGGTAACCGACCTTACCGACTGCACGCCACTCCAGCATGTACCATCCAGGTTCGAAGGGCTCCTGTAACTGCATGCTCTGGCTGCCGTCATTGGCTTCGACCCGCGACTGAAGCAGCCGAGAAAACTCGCGATTCAGAATCAGGCTGACCGGACGCACAAACAACTGCCGTCCCGACCAACCCAGCAAGCGCCAGCCCGGGCGCCAGAACCGGCCGGTCACGATAGTGTCACCCGCCGGGCGGAGATCGGAAGCACTGCCGATACCGCCCTGATGGCCTGAGATACACGCTGGCTCACCAAAATCAAAATACCATTAAAATCCAACACACTGGTCACTGGTCACATGGTGGAGTGATGGAAGTCACTCTCAGCTTTTTAATTAAATCAGTATACTCCTGATGTGGGCGCCCCCCCACAAAATGTACAATAGCGGGTCTGACCTTATCACCTTTTTTTAAGAACTCGGCCCTACCCGACTTCAAATCAAAATCAAACCTGCTGCTTTTAACCGTAGATATCATAAGACCCCGACCATCACCATTTAAAGGCGGTAGGTATTTGCAAGCTAACGCAGCCATTGCGACCCCCAGATAAGGCTCATCAGGAGCACCAGTGCCACGATGATCGTGCCGAATAAATTCATTATCCTTTAAACACAAATCCCAGGCATAATCAAATACATGGCCCGCCGCCTCTGAAAAATAGATAACGCCACTATTCATTTGAACGACATAAGGCACATTAAAATAGGAGCGAAAATCCCTGATTGATTTTCCATACCAGGTTCCTGCTGTCTGCGCAACACCGACAACAGACACTGGAGACTGCAAAGCGCGAAAAGCATCCCAGTATTTGTCAATACTCTCAAAAAAAATACAGTCACAATCTACAAAAAGGGTATGATCAAACACCCTGTACTCATGACACTTCAGTTTTGCCAGCGGACCAAACAAACCTTCCCCGTGACGGAATGGCGTCACCACATCAAACAGCGATACCAGTCCCTCCGCCCAGACGACATGGTTGGTGATGACCTGAATGGCACGCTCATCGCCCAAAGCACGTATGGATGCAGCACACGCCTCGGCCATTCTTAAATATTTTTCATCCCCAAGAGCGATTATCTGATAGCCTTCCGTCAAATCCTTCATTAAAGCCTCCAACCGATCTGATGTTTGAACAAAGGAACCAGTGACATACAAAACACAACCCGGTCATGGCGAACCAACTATTCAAAATAGAAAACCAGCATCCCAACATGTTAAAACGCTGACAAGAATATTTAACAACCATTCAATATGCTGCTGGAATATCTATATCGTTATCAACGCCAACATTCTGCCCCTCCCCATTACCGCTATCACCAGGAGGATCTAGAGAAGAGAAGCTGCCTGCCAACACAAAATTTGAAACCAGAGTCAACTTATGCATACGACCCAGGTGGCTTTGCTCAAAAGTCAATCCGATGGCAGAGACACTGGCTGAGCCGATGCCGGAGGGCTTGATTTTCCCTGAAAAAGTAACCGTCATGGCGTCAACACCAGACAACAATGGCAAGCCAGGCTCAGACAGATCAGTAGCAGTCCCATCCCTGACCTGACGATAGACAATGCCCTTGCGGACGAAATAACGGGTACCATGATCACTGCCCACCACATCCAACTCATTGAAATCATCAAGAACAATAGATGACTCGACATAATCGGGATCACTCCAGTCAGCTTGACGCACATCCCGCTCCCAAAGTAATAGAAATTTCTGCACTTCTGACAGTAGCCTAGCCTCACTGACTGCGGAATCGCGACTTTCAGACAGCATATTAAGCGCACGGTACGCAAAAATTGTTAATAGAGAAAATACCATCAAGGCAACCAGTAACTCGACCAATGTAAAACCTTGACAACGCCGACTCAAGCAGCCATGCCGGTAGCGGACTGCCATCATTGTATGCTCCTTACGAGCTGAGCTTCGCAGGCACTGGCGTGGTTTCTCAGTGCATCCAGTACCAGCTGCAGACTTCGGCTGTCATTCAAAGCGGTTATCAAACTGTTCACTTTACGCTGACAGGTAACAGTATCCTGTATCTCGCTGGCATACACGATAAAAGGCTCAAGGTTATAATGTCCATAAAACATCAGACGTTTGTCACGCGTAGCCAATCCGCCATCATTGACATCCAGAGAGCCACTGACATCATCCAGCAGGCAGATAGCCGGAACCCCGAGATTCCACGCATTGACACAAACATGGTAAGTATCAGAGATGATACAATCAAATGTCAGTAGTGCAGACAAAGCCTCAATCGGCGTTGATACAGGAGGGAAACGGGGCAAGTCCGGGAAAAAAACAAGTAAATCCTGCTCGCGCTCCAAAAAGAATGGCCGGTGTCCCCAATGCAACCAGCAAGGATACAGCCCTGCTGCCATAGTCAATGTTTCCAGTAAATCCGCCACCCGCCGGGCAGCGATATGGCTACGTCCCAGAAAAACACCCACCCGGCCCCGAACTGATTGCTCAGCACTTTTGACCGGAGCCTGGTCACTCAACCCAGCCAGGACAGACTGATTTAACAATAAAGCACAGTCAGTACCTTGTGCAAGCTGATAATTACCCGTCAGATACTGTACCACTGCACTGGAAAACGGCTCGCGCATCCAGATTGCAGACGCCCGCTTCAACAGGCCTGTCAGGTCATGTTGATAGTCGGTATCCGAATAGTCCGACCAGCGATTAAACAAAACGGTCCCACCATAAAGCAGTACTCGAGGCCTAGTATTTTCAGGTTGATGCAGACGGTATAAAAAACACCGGATGATACGGATGGCCTCCTCTCTGCTTAAGTCCGATTCATGTTGCATCAACCACTTGATCATTGCCTGCCGATAAGCCCAGCTATGTAAAAAATCACCCCAATAAAAAATGATGTCACACGCATCCTCCCAGGCATCAAAGGCCAGACGCCCCTCATAAACAAATGGACTATGACCAAAATCTCCAGGTGATGGATACAAGGTAAAAAACCTGACACAAGCCTGTGGGAAATGCTTACGAAAAAAACACCAGGCAGCCAAGTCTACACTGTACATCCCCGTATTGCAGCCAAAAGTTTGTGGAGCACAAATGATTGCAATATTCATTTAGTCATCTGCCAGTAATGCTTTTTCCAGGGGTTATGGGTATTAAATGCTTTTGAACCTAACGAGGGCAGATACTCCAGTCGCGACTTCTCAGGAAAGTGCAGTGCTTCACGAGGAATATCAAGGCGGTTACGATGCCAGCCTTGCGCCACTTCTGAAGCATCGAACGAGCGCCTGCCATACTTCCGGTAGGCATGCGCCTGATCCAGAAACAGGTAATGCCGCAAATAGCCGGCATCGGGAAACAACCGCAAATCACCTTTCAAAACATGCCCTCCCGTTTCCAGGGCAGATAGTTCAGCCGAACACTTCCAGCCTCGCATCAGGCGAGGTGACCAAGGCGAAAAAAAATAATAATGGCGACTATTATAAAAAGGTTCATTGGCAGCCACATGTGGAATGAAAACAAATTCATTAAAATTCAATGCATTAAAATTTTCTTTTTCTGCCACCTCAATCCATTCATATAGCGAAGAAAACCCCACAGGTGGCTCCAGGCATTCATCAATATCCTGATGAACAGCCCAGCCAGGATTCAACCTCCTTATCAAATCCTGCTTCAACAACAACTGTTCACGCAATGAAAAATGACCTCGGTAAGGCACGTGCTGTAAACAGCAGACTCCCTTGTCCAACCAATTCTCACAAATCGCATACGTCGCATCGGTGGAATCATGATCCAGAACAGCAACCTCAAGCCCCTGTTTCACCAGATGTGTCAAACAGTGCTCAACATAAGGACCACCATCACGCACCATGATAAAGGCGATAGCGCGTACCTTGTCAGCTCCCACGATCAATCGCGAGCTCTGATACTTCACTTTCCGCATCAGTCCTGGACTCAACGGCAGCAGGTTGCTGCTTCAGGCTGGGGTCACGCCGATCATACACTTCGGTAATAATTTTTTTTGCCAGCTCGTCATTAATCGCCATATCCTTGGGGGCTTGCAGTTCCTGAGCCAGTTCCTTGCTTTTTTCTCTCCAAAGTGACTCCTTGATGGAAGACATGATGGCACCCTTAACCTCATCAAAAGTCTGTTGTCGGTTAGGTACATAATCCATCAGGCGTAAAATATGGTAGCCATTTTTGCCATCAATCACACCCGTGATTTCACCACGTCGCAATAACTCAAAGGCTGCCTTGATGACAGGGTCATTCATTTCCTTTGTTGGTTGCAATAACCAGCGTGAATCAAAGCCCCCCAGTGGAGCATTGGCACCTTCAGAATATTGCGTTGCCAACTCGGCAAACAGGTCAGTTTCAGTTTTTTTATTGTCTTCAGTCGTATCCGTCGCCACATCCGGAGAAGGCCCTGCGCGCTCATCCGATGGGGTAGCTGTTGCATCAACTTTGCCGCTATCAGCCTGACCCGGTTTTTGTTTTTCAGTTACCTGTTCCGCTTCGGCAGCCTGACGGGCTTCCGTTTCCTGATAATGGCGTAGATTATCATCTTCCAACTGTTTCAACAGCCCCTCCATTTTTTGACGGACCTCAGCTTCTTGGCCGTCTTTTTTTGCCATGAATATCTGAGCTATTTTGATGCGGCGCCGGGTCTGGTATTTTTCTTTGTTGACCGTGTAACGTTCCCGGGCCAATGCCTCGATATCCAGATCGCGAGCCTCCAACTCATGCTTGATCACCGCATCCCGTAGAATTTCACTGCGACGCAGCGCCAGTTCAGCTTTTACCTGCTCCAGCTCAGCAAGCGTGAGCTGCCCCGCCCGCTGTTCCAGTGCATGAAAAGCATAAAACTGCCGTATAAAATCTTTGCGCTCCGCTGGATTGGCCAGCAGTTTGCCAAGGTAAGGCGTGAAATTGCTATCCAGGCCAATGCGCAAATCCTGAGCCGCAATGCCAGAGGCGATCGTATCATTATCCAGCGTCATGGCATCAGCAAAGGATAAGACCGGAGCTGACAACAGGATCGCCCCCCAAAAGCAGACTGGTTTAATCATTTGACTCACCCATTTATTTCTTTCTGTTCACATGATATTGCAATGAAAAAAGGCGGCACTAACCGTACCGCCTTCTCAGCGTGCCAAGCAAGCAGCTTATACAAATTTATGGATTAACGATACGGTTACCGTCGTTAAATACGGTAACACCATCACCATCCAGGTCAGCCAAACCGTTACCCTTGGTAGCGTTAGAGGCATTCACACCGGCAAAATCAGAATTACCAGTAACAGTCTCAATATCGCGCTCATACTTATGGGCATTGATCGCGTTATGATTCTGATTGTTGCCATTGGTATTGTAACTGGTGAACTGGAATCCGACTACCGGCAAACCTTCATAGCGAACCAAAGTAGGAGAGGTAACAGCCGGGTCCAAAAGGGTTTGGGGTAGAAGTCCAGCAGTAGCATAAGCAGATACAACCGCAGATGCTCCTGTCAAACCGGTATTCGTTCCTGTGCCGGTGAAGGTCATCCGGGCCCAGCCCCGCCTTGCAGGTTCAAAGGTGGAGGCCATGGCGTTTGGCGGGAACAAGCTCTCAGGCACAACTGCGCCAAAGCTGGAATCCAAACCACGTGTCGCATAGGCATCAGAAAAGGACAACACGTTGACTTCGTTACAAAGGCGGCTCGGCTCATAATCAGCAGGAGAATTAAAGCCCCTCATGGACTCTTCACGATCCCACAGTACCATGTCATACGGCTCACAGGATTGACCCACCGCATTGGCAACACCGCTACCCGCGCTACCAGCAGCCGTGTTGAACTCCAGACTGAATGGCGCAAAGGCATCATTCAGATCAGTACCTGCATCACCTCGAGGGTCAACCAGTGTCGGTGCAAAGCGGTCCACCAGATTCGGATCATCCTGCAGGTCAACGTAATAATGCTTGGTCGGGAACGTCACTACCCACTGGGTATAGTAATCCGTCACGACGTTAGCCGGAGTCGGCGACGCAGCCCACTCATTGATAATACTGCGACGTGCCAATACCGCACTGACAGCATCAATACCACCGCGAACGGCATTATTATCAGCTGTGCTAGCATCATTTTCGTGTGCAATATTGGTCAGGCGGACAGGGCTGGCAGCAGTTGCGGGAACCATTGTCGCAACCGGAGCAAACGGATAAATATCACCATTCGCTACAGGATTCGTTATTACATTTGGTGTAGTCGAAACAACGATTCGGATAGTAGTGGCATTTATCCGACGCACTTTACCGGTTGCAGCAATCGCACTGACAATACTGGCAGGAATATCACTTTCGCTGGCAGTACCAATGACATTACCATTGATATCTTGAACAGTGATTGTCTGATTTGTATTACCATTCCGGTTCATATCTCCGGAAAATGCACTCCTGCTGGCTACCGACCCATCGGCCAACAACTGCTGCATGGCAACATCATTGGAGCCAAAACTTGACAAACCATTACCGTCTACATCCCACGCAGAAACAATCGCAGAACCACCATCGGTCAGCATCAGGGAGTGCGGATCAGCCGAATCCAGTGAAGGCCATGAGCCATACCCGACGCCTCCGGCAGTCAAACGCAGCAGCGTTTCCTGACGTAAAGGCAACGAAAAAGGGCCAGCCTTGAAGTTTGCCAATACAACCGGATCATAGCCGGCACCCTCACCCTGAACCACGTTGATCAACTGAGCATTGGCACCGATCACATTGCCAACATCAAAGCCGAGACTCAGCTGGCCTGGCAGTGTCGGGAAAGGCAGGATGGACGGATCACGAAACAGGTTTCTGGCCTCGGTGCAGTTCTCCGGAATACCGGTAGCCTGGTTGTGAGTAACCGCACGGGCAAAAGGCGATGCAGGGCCAAACATGGAGACCCCGATCACCTCAATGTAGCCTTCCGACAAGCGTGGATTGGTGCTGGCTGTCGAATTATCAGCACCATCGGAATAATCCGAGCCTGATGCATCAGTAAAGGCCAGATTTGAGAACGCGACCCCCTTCAGGTTACCACTGATGGTATTGAACGTAGTCGAACCGGTATTCGGCAGATCAAAGATACAGGAAGTATCATTGGTCCGAATGCCGGGGCGCCCCTGCCATGCGGTATCGTCGGTCCAGGCGGACCACATGTCATTGGGTGACAACGCCACGAGGAAATCCTGCAGCTCACGGCTGTTGGCCGCCTCACGGAAGCGGACCTTCACCACGACGGCATTGTCGGAAGTATTGATCAGACGAACAAAAGTCTGCCAGTTCCCTTTAGCGGTGAAGTAGGGAAAAATGACAGCATCACCCAGACCATCCTGGGCCAGTTGCACCGCCTGCGCGGGCGACGCCAGCATGCCACCCGCCAAGACGGCTGACAATGCCAGCGACAGCTGGGTTTTCCGCATAAATTTGAATTTTGACATGAGATTACATCCCCTTGCTTAACATTCTACACAAACATTACAAATATTTCCGCCATTACCTGTAACCCTCCAAAGGCAAAACAGGTAACCTGCTTCACAGATTTGTAATAAAATGGAATCCAAACCATTTTACTATACTATACTATAGCGCAAAATCAATTTTTTTTTACCAGCGTGTACCTCCCGGTCAAATCGGACAAATTTTAATCATTATTATTTATCCGATGGCTCGACAAACCACCATTCATCATCAGCCCATATCCAGCTTTCATGCACCGTTTTACTGATCAGACCGACATCCGCCCCTAGGCGGGCACCATCCACGCCGGGAAGTGCCAGCTGATAAAACAGCTCCAGGACCACCTTGGCGCTGTCATCACCCGGCATCACCGCCACTGACGTGATATTCACGGAGTCCCAGATAACGGAAGAACCGAACCTGGCCACAAAAACATCAAGCGGATACAACCTGCGATATGCCGGCGAAAGGTATTGGTAAGCCTCTTCGAAATTACGCTTGATCAGGGCATCCCAACGTGCCAGAACCCGTGTTCGCAGCCCTGCTTCCGATGGCTGTACCTGAGTGACCACCTTGGGGGCGGCTTCCTTTTCCACCTGCTGACCGGAGGAATTGCACCCCCCTACCAGACCAAGAATCAAAACAAGCACCCACCCCGAAATTTTGCCTGACATTTTCAGCTTCTTATCCTTATTACACTTCGAAGGAATACAAGGAATATCACCTTTCAATAAACGCCTGACCCAGAGTAACAACAAGGCTGTCTGTTTTCAACAACAAAAAGCCATTTGGTGAAAATATTCACAATCCCTTGACAAACCACTTTTCGACTCGGGCCACGATCAAGGCTGCACGAGCATCAAAACTGTGCGCTGCCTGCACATGGAGTGCGCGCTGAAAACGCTGCTGGCGCAGCGTCACCGCCGAGGTTGCCGACAACACCGCAGCCCTCAACCCTTCGGCATCATCCGGCGCAAAAACGGTAACACCTGCTGCCAGCTCCGGCAACAGCCCCGTTACCGCATCAGAAACCAGCACGCCGCCACAGGCCAGCACATCAAATATCCGGTTGGAAACAAAACCCTTGTCACGCATCGCCGGCCAGTGATCATTCAAGACCACCCCCGCGCTGCGATAGTAGCGCCCCAACTGCTCGTTAGGAATATTTTCCCCCCGGATCCAAGCTTCGGGAATAAACTGCCGCCAGCGTGTTCCATAGACCGCCGGTGTCAACCCGGCTTCCTGTGCCAGCCGTACGGCCTCACGGAACTGGTTGCGGGAGTTGCCCACAAACAACAAAGCCTGTGCAACGGCTGCGTCACATGCACCGGGATAAAAGATGGCTGGATCGGTACATTGCAACAGACAGGAAACCTTGTCCCGATCCGCACCGCCCAGCGCCGCCTGCAAATAGTCGGTATAAAAGGATGAAGCGACAAACACATGGTCGTAACGGCGGATTTCTGCCAGCGAAACCCGATCGGGGTGACTGATTAGCCACATCAGGTTCAACTGGTCATCGCGCAGCGGCAGCTCACCCCGTCCCCGGAGCAGCAGATTCACCTCGTTGGCCGGCATCCGGCTTCGAGCTGCCCACTGATCCCGCAGATCAATACGGACCCTATAGCCCTGCCGCTGCAATGCCGCCCCCAATGAGCAGGCAAAATGGTAATCGCCCCACTCGGCCTTTTCCTGTTCATTCGGGCATGGAACCTTGATGGCAATCAGCGGCTGTTCCGGCTCCGGCGGGCGCTCGTACACCGCTGATGACCTTTGCCGCTGCTGCAGGCGCTGCAACAGCGGCTGTCGCTGTGCCAACAGGCCGGGTTCCAACCCGTCTGTTACCCGGCCCGCCACCAGGAAACCATCTCGCAGGTAATGCACCTGTTCATCAGCCGGGACCCCGGCCTGCCAGCGCTGCATGAAAACCTGACGGTTCTGAACCTGATGTACGGCCTCAAGCTGGCGCACCGGGTCATGCAGGACCACCATTGCCTCCGGCACGTAACGGCACACCCTTCCTCCCCGTGTCATTCTCAGAGTCAGGTCTGCGGTTTCCCATTCATTGACATACAAGGTATAAAAACCATCCTGCCGGAAAAAGTCAGAGCGCCGCAACAGCACACACCCTTCAGCCAGTGCCTGCAATGAGAAAGGCTGACGGGTGCACGCGGCATGCGCCGGCATGCCGGCATAAAGCGGATACCCCGGAAAACCCTGGTCGGAAAATACGACGCCACAATGCCGCACCAGACCATCCGCAGCCAATACCCGGGGCTGAACAGCTGCCGTACCCTCCACCGTCAGCGCTTGCAGCAATGGTGGCAGCCAGCCCGCCATCACTTCCGTGGCGGGATGCAAAAACACCAGATACTCTGCCGAAGCCTGACTCGCTCCGAGGTTCCAGCCCAACGCCAGGGTCTGACAGCCCCGACAAAGCACATGCCGGACTGCGGCATGCGCAGTGGCGACAAAAGCCAGCAAATCCATCATTTCCTGGCTGCTGCCGTTATCCACCAACAGAATTTCATACCCGCCGGGAACTCCCCGCCGGGCCGCCAGCAACGCCTCCAGACAACGCACCATATCTGCAACCTGACCCAATACAGGCACAATGACACTGACTTGCCCGCTGCTTACCGGCACCTGCCGAACGGCCGGCCAATCAATGACATGCTTGTTGGTCACCACAAACCGCCAGGCATTGAATTCATTCACGGTGATACGGTTTGCACTTTCACGGTCATCATAATCAGCCCCTACAAAAGGCACATAGACCACCTGGGCTGCCCGTCTGGCATAACGGATAATCAGATCCCAGTCGACTGTCCGGGGCAGGTCGGGGTCAAACCCACCCAGGCGATCATAAAAATGCCGGTGATGAAAAATGGAGTTCAGATCAATGAAGTTTTTAAATAACAAGTCATCCGCAACAAACGCATGATGACGGTAAGCGACTCCTTTATCCTGCAATAACCGAATGGCCGCGTAGGCAAAGTCAGCCCCCTGCTGCCCGGCATAAGCCAGCATAATTTCCAGAAAACACGGTGCCCAGCGATTATCGCTATCCAGATAGGCAATCCATTCGCCTTCCGCTTTCGACAATCCCACATTACGAGCCCGGCTGACACCTGATGCGGGAATGGCCTCAATGTGGATCCGTGCATCCGGATAGTGCTGCCTGACAAACTCAAGCGTACCGTCTTCACTGCCATCATCCACAATCAACAGCTCCCAATGCTGCCAAGTCTGTGCCAGTATGCTTTCAATAGCGGAACCGATCTGCCCGCAACGATCACGCGTCGCCATGATAATGGAAACCAGCGGCACACAGGCATCCCCCTGCTGAATGCTCCGCCGGCGGCGAACACGTGCGATAAAACGGCCCTCCGCTTTGTGGTCAAAAGTCGCATGCACACTGCCATCCGCCGCCAAAGGGGCAAACGGTTTTTTTCTGTGTGTCATAAAACGTTCGATACAATGCACAAACGCCATGAAACAGGCCTGTGTTTCCAGCTCAGGATATCGACGCAGGTAATCCGCCCGATCAAACAGCACATGCGCTTCATACCCCGCCTGACAACCGGCTTGAACATAATGTTGCAAAGGGCTCAAACCACCCGGTGCGACCTCGGCGTAACGCCGCTCATAATCACTTCCCGAAAAAAACGGATGTGGGTCACGCCTTTCCCTGAAACCAAACTGGAGGTAATGTGCCAGTGGGTTGGCACCAGCCTTGACAATATCCGGGTAGCGCCTGCGGTACCACTGACTGGCAAAAAGCGGGTGTGGGTCACGCCCCTCCGCAGCACCAAAATCAAAATAATGCCGCATCGGATCAATTCCGGCCTGCATGACATCCGGGTTGCCTGCCAGATACCAGTCAGCATCAAACAGTCCTGATGCCTGCACCAGCGCCATCTCCGGAGTCAATACACTGACTGGCTCAACCTCAGAGCCGGATGTTGCAATAGCGGGCACAACTGCAGTTGCCTCCAGCACACCGGCCACTGGCTTGCCAGACACCCCAAGTGCCGGCCCGGGCCAGCGTGACCACCGTTTCAGACGCTGTTCAAGCACCCAGCCGGGAGAGCGCTTGAGAACACCGACCTCGGTTTCCAGGTGATAAACCGTCTGCTGTAATGTTTCTACCCGGCTTTGCCACTCCTGCTCCTGTGTCACCAGAAGCATTTGCTGGCGCTGCAATTGCTCATCAGCCTCAGCCTGCTGTTTTTTCAGTTTTTTCACTGAAGATTGAGCGATTTTATTGGCCTCACTCAGCTCCCCGATTTTTTGTTCACGTTGCTTCAACCCACCTTCCAAAGTACGCGCCTGTCTTTCATACTGCTGCGACGAACCCGACAAGCCCGCCAACTTTGCCGCCTGCCGCTTCACCATCCCGGCAAGCTGCTCTTTCTCCTCAAGCATGCCTTTGGCTGCGGACTCAGCCTGCTTCAAACGAAGGCCCTGTTCTTTCTCTTTCGATGCCAATACCCCGATTTTTTCATCACGCCACTTGATAGCTGCTTCAAACTCAGACACCCGAT
>JAGRJD010000021.1:48531-63716 GCA_020442915.1 Thiothrix sp.
CTTCAAACTCAGACACCCGATGCTCATGGGTCGATAATTGCAGTTCACACTGATCTAGGTAAGCCAGCAAATCACGCCGGGCAGATAATCCTGTCTTCAACCTAAACAGCGCTTCCCTGGTTTCAGCCCCATCCAGCGGCCATTCCCCCGTTGCCAGCCTGCTGAAAATTTTATGAGCAAACACCACGTCTTCAGAGACCATATCAGCCGGCCCCATATCCTCAAACTGATAGCAGGTATGACGCAGCCCTGCCTCCAGGTATTCATTGGCATAGACCTTTAATGGTGCTGTTTCGACCCCCTCCAGGTCCAGACATTCCGCAATCCGCGTTAATTCAAATTCCGGCTGGACTATCAACCTGTCATAATCAACCACAACCGCAGCATGATCTAAAATTTCAGGGATGGCCGACAACATGTGCGCCAGCCACAAATACAGGGATTTCTCCGGCTTGAAATGATTTCTTGCAGCCAGGGACCGGGCGATGCTCAGCGGATGACGCGTCACAACAATATATTTCACATCCAGATGACTCTGACTGAAAACATGCCTCCAGAACGGCAACAATAAACAGGTACGTGGATCCTTGAAACCAAACGTATCCAATGTTCCCATCTTGCTGGCCAGCAAATCCGCTGCACGCCAGTAAAACGGCACCAGTTGCTCAATCAACAACTCAGGCTCAGGCATCAAGGATAAAGAATGCCAGTCACGCCCCAGATGGCGCAACATGTCCTGATTCAGGATTTTGATATCCGAATCTTCCCAAAAGCCCTTGATATTATCGTGTTGTGATGGCAGCAATGAATTTCCTAGGCTAACCCCCAACACCATTAGCCCACGTGCCACCACACTGGTACCGCTGCGATGCATCCCCAGCACCACCACCAGCTTCTGCCTGTTATTCATTGAAACATCCTGACCTGATTCTGAAATCTACAACCCCACCGCCCGCGCAGCCACGGCAATCTGGTAGATGATCTGCACAATATCCTTGGTGGCCTGCACATTCTTGGTATCAATGGCCGGATACACCACCACCTGATCACCCGGCTCCACATACAGCCCGCCCCCCATCAGCACCTTGCCGTTGGGCTTGACCAGCACCAGCCGCTCGCGGTTGGCGCGATCCGTAAAGCCGCCCGCCTGGGCGATGTAATCCAGTACCTGGGCATTACGTGCATAGGCCACGGCCTGCGGCACCTGAACCTCGCCGCTGATGGTGACCACATCGCTCTTCTGCGGAATCACGACCACATCCCCATCTTCCAGGCGCACATTCGCCACCTGCCCGCGCTCGGAGACCACAACCCGCCCTTCCGGCTGCACCTTCTCCGCCCGCTGCACAAACTGTAGCACCAGCTCGGCTTCCCTGGACCGGATGGTGGCCTCGCCATCAGAGCTGGCCGGGGCCGTCAGTACACTGCGCTCCAGCCGTCGCAGGGCTTCGTCAATCTGACGTTTCTGCTGCTGTGCCACACTCTTGCGCCGGATATAGACATTGCCGATATCGGCCTCATTCGGGTTCACGGCAATGTAATCCAGCACCTCCTGCAGACGACTGCCACGCCGCACGGCATAGTAGGAATTGCCCAGATGGCTGCCTTCCACACGAATATCCATGACATCCGAAGGCGCATCGGTTACAAAGCGCACCACATCCCCATCCAGCAGGCGGGTACGCAGAAACTGCTCATAACTCAGATAGTAGGAGGACGGCAGTCCCTCTCGCGTCCCCGACAGGGCCACATGCGTCACACTGCTGTCCGGGCGGGCGTAGCGCACCAGCTGCGAACCGGTCAGTACTGCACTCAGAAACTCGAAGCGGTAGCCGTTACGGGCCGCCCCCTCCACATCAATCATGTTACCCTGAGGCCGGACCACGATGGTGTCACCATTCTGGAACCGGATACGGGGCAGATTGCCGTTATTGATGAAGTCGTACAGGTCCACACTGGCTATCCGGGTTTCCCCCCGCTTGACCATCACATGGCGATAACTGCCACGCTGCGGATCCACCCCCCCGGCCTGATTCAGATAACCCAGTAAACTGTTATCCGGCTGCCCCAGGTACTGCCCCGGTTTCATCACCTGCCCGGTGACAAAGACACTCACATCCGTCGGTGTGACCGAAACCAGGCTGGCATAGACATCCACGGCATCATTGAAAACCTTGCCGGCCTCGACCTTGATGCGGTTGGACACGTCGGCAGAGCGCACCCCGAGCATGCGGATCTCGCCCACGTCCGGCACGAAAATGTTGCCGTTGGTATCCACAGTCATGACTTCATTCAGGGTTGTGGCCCCCCCCAGGCGGAGGGCAATCCGGTCCCCGGCCCGCACCTGATAATCGGGGTCCAGCGCGTTCACCTGCCGGGTCTGATAACCCCCTTCAAACAGGTTGGCCCCATAGGGCTTCAGACGACTGCGGGCACTACCCGCCGCCGGCAGCCCTTCATCAAAGGCCTGCACATCAGTGGAAACTGCCGCCGATACCGCATCAGTGGCATTACCCGCCGCTCCCGCCAGTAAAGGCATCAGCATGCACACAAGCCCCAGCAGCAAACCCGATAACAGCGCCGGCAACCGTCCTATCCGTCTGACTCTGCTCAACATCAAAATCACCCTATATATGATCCCGGATGGCCGCCAGCGACAGCGAGCCAATACCCCAGGTCAGGAAACTCAACACCAGCACCGTCAGCACCCCGACAGGCCGGTTCGGCTTGGTGGACGCATCCGGCAGATTGGGCTGTACCGTCACCACCAGATAGCGCTGCTGGCGCTCCACCTCCATCCGGGTCTGCTCCAGGGTAGCCTGCTTGCTGCGGTAGACCTGCTCGGCAAATGCCAGCCGTGACTGCAGCTCGGCATATTCCCCCACCCGGGTTGCCGCTGCCGCATTGCTGGGACCCTGCTGCTGAATCTGTCGGCGGTAACTGTCCAGACTGGCCTGGGCCTTGGTCAGCTGGCCACGCAGGGCATCCACCTGGCGTCTGGCAGCCCTGACCCTGAGCGCATCCGGCTTCATGTAGGCACTGACATCAGCCAGCCCGGCCTCGGCAGTCGCCAGCTGTCCCTGCAACTGAGCAACCAGTCCCTGCCGCAGACCCAGCTCGCTGCTCCTCTCCGCACTGATGCCGGCACTGGCCTCCTGAGCCGGGTCCAAAGCACGCTCCTGAATCCGGAACCGGGTCAGCTCCCCGCGCAGGCGCTCCAGCTCGGCTTCGGCACTTTGCGCCTCTTTCCCGGCAATGCTCAGGGCATCATCACGCTGGCGGCTGAAGAGCTGGTTGACCAGCTCCTCACTCTTGAGCAGGGCAATCTCCAGCAGGCTCTTGCTGGTTTCCGGATCAAAAGCCGTCATTTTTATGGTACTGACACCGGAAGTCAGGTCGTAATCAAGCTCAATCATGGACTGCCAGTACTTCAGCAGGTCTTCCCGGCTGGCATCCGGGGGCAGACGCGCCACCCCGTCCAGTTGCACCTGGGAAAAATGGGCCCGCACATCAAAAACCGCCTCAATGTCACGCAGAAAATCCAGCGACAGCAGGTAGTCACGAATGATCATGGTATCACGCCCCGAGCCGCTGGCCGCCGGAATCCCGGTCAGTGCCCCCAGCAGGTCACTCTGGGGCGCACTGTTGCCCTGAATGATGAAGTGGGCCTCGGACACATACTGGTCACTGGCATGCTTGTAATAATAGGCCACTGCCATGAAGGTCGGTAATACCACCAGCAAGGCAAACAACCAAGGCAGTCGTGGCCGTCTACGTCGGATCATTTTCATCCCCTCCGCTCAATCGCTTGTAAGCCCGGATACCCTGGTCAAGGTCCTCATATACGATCAGTTTCTGTTCATGCAGCATGATGATGACATCTGCATACTCACGAATGGTATTCATGTTGTGGGATACCAGAATGATATTGGCGCGCTGGCGGCGCTCGTCAAAGGCAGCCTTGCTTTTTTTCTTGAAGCTCGGGTCTCCGACCGCCATGACCTCATCAATCAGGTACACATCAAAATCCATCGCCAGACAGAGCCCGAATGCCAGCCGGGCACGCATGCCGCTGGAGTAGCTCTTGAGCGGCTCCTTCATGGCATCGCCCAACTCGGAAAACTCGCGCACATAGTCCGTCACCTGCCGCAGATCGGCATCATAAATGCGCACAATGAAGCGCAGATTTTCTTCGCCGGACAGGTTGGCATTGAAACCGCCGGAAAAACCCAGGGGCCAGGAAAACCGGCCGATACGGCGGATTCTGCCACCATCCAGCGGCACAGAACCTGCAATCATGCGCAACAGGGTAGACTTACCCGCACCATTACGTCCCAGAATACCGATATTCCTGTGCTCGGGAAAACGGAAGGAAACCCGGTCCATAATGACCCGATAGCCGCGCCTGAGCGGGTAATACTTGCTGACATTGATGAACTCAATCATGGCATTTCCTCCAGCTTCAGACCCGCATCAGTTTGCCACGGGAAACCCGTTCGGAGGCCAGCCCCAGAAACAGCAGCAGCAACATGCACAGCACGGGATAAGCCGGGTCAAGAAACCGGCTTTCAAACCCCCGGAAAAATGCACTGCGGACACCCTCGGTAACATGCAGCATGGGATTATACCAAAGCCACTCCTGCAAGGTACGCGGCAGTGAATCAGCCAGAAAGAACTTCCCGGAAGTAAAGAACATGATGCGCATCAATACGGACTGGAAAGTGCTCCAGTTAGGCCAGTAAAGTTTGACTGCACCACTCAGAAGCCCCAGCCCCAGCCCCAGGAAAGCGGCCAGAAACAGGTACATCAGCACTCTGAGCACATTCTCGATCCCGTTCAGCAGGCCCGCATAACCCACACCGATCAGATACATGACCCCGACCAGAAACAGGGTCATGAACTCCAGCAGGGAACGGGCCACCACAATATCAACCGGCTGAACCTGCGGGTAGGCCAGCAGGGACTTGTTGGCCTCAATGGAGCCACTGACCGCACCGGCAATCTTGGTAAAGATCAACCACGGCATCAGGCCGGTAAAAAAGAACACCAGCAGGTGCACACCGGGCAGCGGCGTACCCCGATCCAGCACCCAGAAGATGCCGATCATGGAAAGCATGTAAATCATCGGTTCGAAAAAGGCCCACAGGTACCCCAGTTTGCTGTGCCCGAAGCGGGTACGGGTCTCTCGCAGGATAAAGGCCCTGACCACCCGTACCTGTACCCTCAGGGCCTCCAGAAACGCTGCCATCAGGGCCTGCCAGGCTGCGTATTGAGCACCGGTGCGGCCAGCTGCCAGCGCCCGTTGACAAAGCAGGCCGGTTGCGGGGTTTCCACGGGATTGCGTACCGAACGAAAATACTGGCAGACATTGCCATTGGCCGAGTAGTAGCGGGTACCATCCAGCTCAACCAGGCCGTCGCGTGGCGGTGGAGCGCCGATCAGCCGTTTTTCCGCAGCACTCAACTCCTCGCGTGCGGGAGCGGCAAACTGGAACTGCGGGCGGAAATAGGCCGAGCGCTGCTCCAGATTATCAATGCTTTGCTTCTGCCACTCCGCCAGCCATGACGCCAGCCCGGCACAGCCCGACAACGCCCCGGAGAGCACACACAAAATCAACAGTCTGGGCAGAATGGACATGAAAAAAACCTGCATCACGGCGGACAAGCGCAGCTTCCCCGAAACAAAGCGCGAAGATACCCTGTCTGCCCCATGGAGCGCAAATCTCTGCAAGCTGCTATTTTAGCCACTGCAGGAACTGCTGCTTTAGCCTGGACCACCACGGCAATGCCGGATCGGGTGTATGCGACTGACTGCTTCCAGCCGCATCAGCCTGGTTACCACCCTGAGCCGGAAATCGCCCAGCAGACGGCTTATTCGCCGCTTTCAGCTGTTTAATCTTCGGGAAAACAGCAGGTCCCAAACCGACAAAATGCTGCTGCTCCAGCAACAGCCAGTCATCCCCGACGCCGGCAACCAGAGCGAACGGAGGCTGTCTGTGATTGTAAATATGTGTCAGCTCGTCAATGCTGACCTCAGTTCTAAAATGCGACAATGTACTTGCCTCCCCCTCCAACCTTGGAAGTCGCCTGACACTTGCCGGTAGCCGCTCACGTGTAAATGCCTGGACGAGAAACAACTCATAGCTCCCCGTTTCCAGTGGAGTTCTGATAGCAAACTCGACCCAGCAACAGGCACTGGCCTCATCAAATCCCATCCCGTGGATATCTGCCTGCATCTCAAAGAGTGGGGCCAGACGGGGCAGGATTTTTTCATCGATCCCCTTCAATACCTCCCGATACACCGACTGCAGAAAACCGTCATCAGCAAGAGCTGCCACCAGCTCATTGCTCCGTGCCATTACAAATCGACGTGCCTCGGCCATCTCAGGGACCAGAGACTGCATCAGGTGCTCATACCCCTGGCGGTAATACGCCAGTACCGGCTCTGCAATGACCCAGTCCAGTTCAAACATTCCGCCATCCCGCTCCACATAGCCATGACGATTTGTCTTCAGCCACTCCTGCCCGCCAACCTGCTTTCTGCCACGCACCAGTCTGGCCATATAGTCACTCTGGGAACGAAGCATCTGGTGACAGATAAAAGCCCGATCCAATACCATCCGGTTTTTGCCCAGAAATGAGGGCTCCTTCCCACCATGCTCCGGCAAGCTAGGTACAAAGTCGCCATTCGGCAGCATATACCTGCCACTCCCGCCCTTGATAGCATGCTTGTGAATCCCGATCTGTCTCACCGGAGACTTGAGGTTGAGCATACTTTTGACCCAACTGTTTTTCTGGTAACGTCCGGATACCTGAAACGGGAAATCATCCAGCGTACGCCGATGATCAGGAGTATCCATCAACCAGGAAAACAGACAAACATCGAAGTCCGGTGCATTCCTGATAAATGCCGTAACATTTTCCTGGAAGTCACTGGATACCCAATACTCATCCAGATCAAGCAGGGCCAAGTGCGAGAATCCCTGCCCCAGTGTTTTCTCATAGATTTTCTCATAAGCATAAGCCTGAAAGCGCTCCCCTCTCGCCAAACAACGAGAAAGTTCTTTATCAGCCTTAGAAAAAACAAGCCGCTCCCCATAAACCCCCTGCAGTTTTTTCAGGACGGCCATGGTGTTGTCGGTGGTATCATTCACCCAGATTTCAATCGCATCAAATCCAAAGGTGAAATGATGATAAACCCACAGCGGCAGGTAGAATGCCTCATCCTTGGCGATCGCAGCCAGTTTCACCCTGATATTTTCAGTCATCTCCATTTCATCCCGCCCCGTGAATCAATCACCCGCAACCCTGTACGGCCATCCAAACCGGCAAACTCAGTAATTCAGCAAGCGCCCGCCATCCACCGTCAGCACCTGCCCGGTCACATACGGCGCATCCCGCACCAGATACAGGATGGCACGCGCAATATCCTCCGGTTCCCCCAGCCGTTTCAGGGCGGTGCGCTCCAGAATATCCTGCTGCCTGTCCGGTGTCGACGGCTGTTCCGGCCACAGGATGGCACCGGGAGCCACCCCATTGACCCGCACCGCCGGCCCCAGTTCCCGTGCCAGCACCTGTGTCAGCATCAGCAGGCCGGCCTTGCTCACGCCATAAACCGCATGCTCAGGCAGCGGGCGCATGCCATGCACATCAATCAAGTTGACGATGGAACCCTGACGCTGCTTCAGCTCCGGCATTGCGGCCCGGACCAGAAACAGGGGGGCACGCAGATTCACGCTCATCAGCTCATCCCACTGTGCCAGTGTCAGGCTTTCCAGCGGCGTGGGATAAAAGGCAGCGGCATTGTTGACCAGCACATCCAGCCGCCCGGCCTGCTGCAGGGTGGTGCTGACCAGATGATCCGGTGCCGCCGGGTCGGCAAGCCCGGCAGTCACCAGAAAACAGGAGGCCGGACGCACGGCGTTCAATTCCGCCTGCAGGGCCAGTGCCGCCTGCCGTGATTGGTGATAATGCACCACCACACAGGCACCGGACGCATGCAGCCGCCGCGCCGTGGCGGCACCAATGCGCCGGGCCGCCCCGGTCAGCAGTACCACCTTGCCTTCCAACGTGTTTTCCGTCATGCACAACCCCTCTTGCTGACCTGGCACCATCCCGCCGGCAGCCGCAGCAAACAGGGCCACAGCTGTTTCCCTGCCACCCTTTATGCCCTATCATGCCGACTGGCTCATGATCATACCCGCCCATGCACATTTCTGATACTTTACCCCGGCCTGATGCAGAAATGCTGGCCCACAGCCAGGCACTCAGCGCCCGCATTCAGGATCGTATCCGCCAACAGGGGCCGATCCCGTTCAGCACCTTCATGCACATGGCACTGTATCAGCCGGGGCTGGGCTATTATGTCGCGGGCCTGCCCAAACTGGGGCCGGGCGGTGATTTTACGACGGCCCCGGAAATTTCCGCACTGTTCTCACGCTGCCTGGCCCGACAATGTGCCGACATTCTGGCCGCCATTCCCGGTGCCGGCCTGCTGGAATTCGGCGCCGGGCGCGGAGTCATGGCCGCCGAGCTGCTGCGGGAACTGGCCAGACTGAAGCAGCTGCCGCAGCAGTACCTGATTCTGGAACCCAGCCCCCACCTGCAGCAGGTACAGCATGAAACCCTGCAACAACGGGCACCGGCCTGCCTGGAACGGGTGCAATGGCTCAGCGCGCTGCCACAGGGATTCCGGGGGGTGATGCTGGCCAATGAAGTGCTGGATGCCATGCCGGTGGAGTTGTTTGAAATAGCTGCAGGCACCCTCCGGCAGGTACAGGTGGGGCTGACCGGACCCGACACACCGGCACCGGCGGCGTTCTGCTGGCATGTCAGTCCGGACTGGCGCAGGCATTGCCATTACCCTGTCGAAATACCGGATTACCTGCACACCCTACCCGCTGATGCCGACAACGCATCCCAGCGAGCGGCAGATGTAGCCTACCGCTCGGAATTCAACCCGCTGCTGCCCGGCTGGATGGCCGGCGTGGCCGAAAGTCTGGATCAGGGCACGCTGCTGCTGATTGATTACGGCTATGAACGTGCTGAGTATTATCACCCGCAGCGCCATACCGGCACCCTGCTGTGTCATTACCGTCAGCGTGTGCATGACAATCCGCTGTGCTGGCCCGGCCTGCAGGACATTACCGCCAGCGTGGATTTCACTGCCGTGGCAGAAAGCGCTACGGCGGCGGGACTCAGGCTGGCCGGTTACACTACCCAGATGCAGTTTCTGGTCAATACCGGACTGGAACAGCAGTTTCTGCAGGCACTGGCTGCCGATCCGGAACAACAGTACGCACTGGCGCAGCAGGTACGGCTCCTGACCCTGCCACAGGAAATGGGGGAACGCTTCCGGGTCATGGGCTTCAACAAAGGCTTTACCCTGCCCCTGCAGGGCTTTAGACTGGGCGACCGCACGCATCGCCTGTAAGCCATCCGGTATGAAAATACCCGGCACCCGGCATCGTTCATGCAAAAACTGATCAATATGACAACAAGGACATTATGGACATCATTCTGCTGCTGAAAGCCGCCATCATGGGGCTGGTCGAGGGGGCAACCGAATTCCTGCCGATTTCCAGTACCGGCCACCTCATCCTCACCGGCGACCTGTTGAATTTCATGACCCCGGAAAAGCGCGGGGTGTTTGAAATCGCCATCCAGCTGGGTGCCATTCTGGCCGTGGTCTGGGAATACCGGGAGCGCTTTGTCAGCACCTTTGCCGGGTTGGGGCGTGACCCCATCGCCAACCGCCTGTTCATCAACCTCGCCATCGCCTTTCTGCCGCTGGCCATTCTGGGCCTCCTGTTCGGCAACACCATCAAGGCCCACCTGTTTGCTCCGGTACCGGTTGCAATTGCCTTTATTGTCGGCGCCCTGATTATCCTGTGGGCAGAAAAGCGTCAACACAACATCACCATCCCCACCGTGGATGACATCAGCCCCAGGGATGCCCTGAAGCTGGGGCTCGCGCAGGCCGTAGCCCTGATTCCGGGCATGTCACGCTCCGGCTCCACCATTATCGGCGGCCTGTTTTTCGGTTTGTCACGCAAGGCTGCAGCTGAATTTTCATTCTTTCTGGCAGTGCCCACACTCGGGATTGCCTCGGTTTACTCCATGTACAAGGAGCGGGCCTTACTGAGCATGGATGATCTGGGAGCCTGGATTGTCGGTTTCGTGTTCGCCTTCATCAGTGCCATGATCGCCGTGCGTGCCCTGATCCGCTATGTCAGCCATCATGACTTCACCATTTTCGCCTGGTACCGTATTGCATTCGGCCTGCTGGTGCTGATCACCGCCTATACCGGACTGGTCGACTGGACCGTGCATTAAGGTGCTTCACCCACCCGGCACAGACTGGCAATGCGCTGCCAGCGTCTGCCCCGCAGGCGTCAGGGGCAGAATCCCGATGGCAGAATGGCAGCCGCTGGCCCGGTCACGCTTCTGCCCGATGCGCGCCAGCACGAAACCGGCCCGATCCCAGAAGGTCTGCATGCCGGGGGTCAGGGCATAGCTGACCCCGAGATAATCCGCCCCCTGCAGGCGCGCATGGTGCTGCAGCTGCATCAGCAGGTGCACCCCCAGCCCCTGACGCCGGCAATCGGGATGCACGGCAATGCGCATGATGCGCTCACAATGCAGCACAGCCGCCTCCAGCAGGCCGGCATGAAAGCACAGGCTCTGCGGTACCGGATGACCGTGGGGACGGCGCTGGCCGGTGTGGATGGCCTGTGCCAGCGCCGGATCAAACCCGCCCTCACGTGACAGCACCCCGACTGCCAGCACCTGCCCGGCCTGCAGCAAGGCATGCACACTGAGACCGGGGGCATCCAGCAGCTGACGCAGATCGGAAGGCCGGGTCTGGTAATGGGCAGTGACCAGCAGCCCGAACACCTGCTGCAACAGGACTTCGTCCCACGCCAGCCGGTCCCGGTCCAGCTGCATCGGGGTGATGCCATCGGCAGGCACATCACCATCCCCTGCCAGCCCCCCCGTTTCCGCAATACCGGCCAGCTCCAGGTCCAGCAACAGCACCCGGTTCACCCAGGCCTCCAGCGCATCACCAGCTACCCAGCGCAGCGGCTTTTCCAGCCGCAAAGCCTGCCAGCCGGGAGCCAGCGATGCCAACAGGGCCTGAAAACGCAGCACAAACCCGCGCCCACTGCCCTCATAACCATGCACGGTGGTCGCAAACACGCTGCGCGGGTAGTGCTGCACCATGCGTGCCAGCAAGGGTACCGGGATTGCCGCCGCCTCATCCACCAGCAGCACATCGGCAGCCGGCAAGGTCTGCAACAGCTCATCGGGGGCGAAAAAGGCCGGGGCCGTAACAGCATGCCGCAAGGCGGTGATGGCCGTCTGGCGCGAAGGTGCACACAGGATGGGGGTCCGGCCCTGCTGCTGCAGCCGGGTAGCCAGCAAGCCCAGCAGTGCTGACTTGCCCCGCCCCCGGTCAGCCGTCAAGGTGACCGGGGCAGATGCCTGCAAAATCGTGTCCATGGCCGCCTGCTGGGCCGGTGTGGGCACCCGCAGCGCTGGTGCGGGCCAGGGAGAGGTCTGGTGGATGCCTTGCCCGTATCCGTGCATCATCCCGTATGCATCGCCTGCAGCCGGATCGAAAGCACGGAAAGCACGTACCGGCAGCGGCCTGAAACGGTGCCGATCCTGCGCCAGCACCCGCACCAGCCGGGCCAGAAAGCGCCCGCGCACATCGGCCAGCGTCCGTGGCCAGGGCAGAAAACGCCGGTAATCCGGATCGGGAAATGCCGGCCACTGATCCCAGGGGGGGGACAGCAGCACCAGCGTACCGCCTCCCACCAGCGTCCCCAGCACGGCAGCGAAAGCATTCACATCAAAACCGCTGAAAGCATCAAACACCAGCAGGCCGCACTCCTGCCCCAGCAGCGTATGCGCCTTGCGAGCCGGCAGCACGCTTAAAGTCAGGTCGTCAGACGCCTGGGGAATCAGGGCGAGCACGGCAGCCGGTGCTGTCTCACCCAGCCAGAAAGTGGGCACGGAAGGCTGAATCAGCGCCGCAGCGGCACCCAGGCAATCCGGCTGGGTACCGCACAGGGGCAGAAAGTGGCGGGGCAATGTCCCCGGATCAATGCTCAATCAGGCACGGATCAGGCAGAAAATACATCAGACCGCATTATTGCCTTCTTCACCGGTCCGGATACGGATGGCTTGCTCCACCGGCAGCACGAAAATCTTGCCATCACCGATCTTGCCGGTTTTGGCGGCATTGCTGACCGCCTCGATCACCGCATCCACCTGATCATCCGTGACCACGATTTCCAGCTTGATCTTGGGCAGAAAATCCACCACGTACTCAGCACCCCGGTACAGCTCGGTATGCCCCTTCTGGCGTCCGAAACCCTTGACCTCGATCGCGGTCATGCCGGTCACACCGATTTCGGTCAGCGCTTCACGCACATCATCCAGCTTGAATGGTTTGACAATGGCCTGTACCAGTTTCATTCAGTTCTCCTTGAAGGGTAAAAACTTTCGCCAGCGTGAGGTGATGGGATAACGCCAGTCACGCCCGAAGGCCCGAGCCGTGATGCGGGTACCGGGCGGTGCCTGACGGCGCTTGTACTCGTTCAATAGTACCAGATTCACCACCCGCTGCACGGTCCCCCGCTCAAATCCGGCAGCCACAATGGCATCCACCGCCATGTCCTGCTCGATAAAGCACTGCAGGATGGCATCCAGCACCTCATAGGGCGGCAATGAATCCTGATCCAGCTGGCCGGGGGCGAGTTCCGCCGAAGGCGGGCGTTCGATCACGCGCAACGGAATCACCTCCCGCCCCTGACGGTTGCAATGGCGGGCTAGGCGGTAAACCAGGGTCTTGTACACATCCTTCAGAGGGGCATAGGCTCCGCACATGTCGCCATACAGGGTGGTATAACCGACTGCGGACTCACTTTTGTTGCTGGTGGACAGCAGCAGCCGCCCGAACTTGTTGGACAGGGACATGAGCAGCATGCCCCGGATGCGCGCCTGCAGGTTTTCCTCGGTCACATCGGCAGCCTGCCCGGTGAATACCGGGGCCAGTGCCTGGGTAAAGCCCTCGAAGACCGGCTCGATCGGAATGATGTCGAAGCGCACCCCCAGGGTTTCCGCCTGCTGACGGGCATCCTCCACACTCATCTGCGCGGTATAGCGGAACGGCATCATCACCGCATGCACGTTTTCCGTCCCCAGCGCATCCACGGCAATAGCCAGCGTCAGGGCCGAGTCAATGCCGCCGGAAAGCCCGAGCAGCACGCCCTGGAAACCGTTCTTGCGCACATAGTCGCGGGTGCCCAGCACCAGCGCCTGATACACGTGCTGCTCCAGCGTCAGGGCTGCCGAAGGATTGTGTTCCGTCTGCTGCGCCGACGGCAGCGGATCAGGCGACAGCTCGCCGATGAAAACCCCCTCCTCCAGCAACGGGGCGGAAAACACGCGCACGCCTTCCCGGCTCACCAGCATGGAATCCCCATCGAACACCAGCTCATCCTGCCCGCCCACCAGATTGGCATAGGCAATCGGGCACTGGTTGCGGCGGGCCTGCGCCACCAGCAGCGCATGGCGTTCCGGCAGCTTGTCACTGCGGTACGGCGAGGCGTTGGGTACCAGCAGCAGCTCGGCCCCGGCAGCGACACAACGGCGGGCCGGCTCCTCGTGCCAGATGTCCTCACACACCACAACCCCGCAGCGCACGCCGGCAATTGTCACCACCAGACTGTCCTGCCCGGCCACAAACCAGCGCTTTTCATCGAACACGCGGTAATTGGGCAGTTCCTGCTTGGCATAGGTGCCGATGCAGCGTCCGTCCTGCAGCACACAGGCGGCATTGTGCACCCCGTCACCCGCTGCCAGCGGTACCCCGACAACCGCCGTGATCCCGTGCGCCTCCCCGGCCAGTGCCATGAGCCCGGCTTCCATCTGCGCCAGAAAATCCGGACGAAAGACAAGGTCTTCCGGGGCATAGGACGACAGGGCCAGCTCCGGAAACAGGATGACTTCCGCCTGTCGGAAACGGGCGTTCTGCAAGGCCTCCAGCGCTTTCTGCAGGTTGCCGGCCACATCCCCGACACACAGGTTCAGCTGGGCCAGGGCCACGCGCAGGGTTCGATTGTGCTTCTTTGCCATGTCACGGAAAGGTAATATTCACGGATTCACGACTATACCGCAAATATTCTGGAAACATCATGTCCCGCATCCTTTTTATTATCGTTCTGCTGGTAGTTGGTTATCTCCTGTTAAAATCCTGGCAGAGAAAAAAAACCGTTAACCAGGACCAGCCTCCCCGGCCCATCACCCATGGCCAGCACATGGTGCGTTGCGCAAAGTGCGGACTGTACGTACCGGAGGAACAGGCGGTCGGCTATGAGGGCAAGCACTTTTGCAGTCTGGAACACGCACAGCTGACCCGCTCGGGTCGGGGCAGCTGAATGTACAGCATCAACTGGACCCGTTTTTCCTGCACGAAGACCCGTGGAACCTGCTGAGGCTTTACCACGTCTACCGGCTGGCCCTCGCCGGTGCCCTGCTGCTGGCGCTGGTCAGCGATTTCAACCTGATTCCGCTGGGCAGGAACGATCCGCTCCTGTTCCACTGGCTGACAGCGGCCTACCTCCTGATCGCCATCATCAGCAACCTGTCTTCCTACTTTGAATGGCCGGAGCTCGGGGTGCAGGGGGTCGGCTACGTCCTGCTGGACATCGGTATCCTGTTCGGCCTGCTGTATTGCAGCGGCGGGGTCGGCAGCGGGGTCGGCATCCTGCTCATTGTCCCGGTGCTGATTCCCTACATCTGCGCCCCGCGTTACCTTTCCATCGTACTGGCCTCGCTGGTCGGACTGGGCCTGATCGGGCTGGAGCTGTGGCTGGGTCTGCAGGCAAGTGACAGCATCCCCATCACCCTCACCCACAGCGGCATCCTGGCCCTGGTGATCATGCTGTTCAGCTGGCTGGGTGAGCGCTGGATCCACAAGGCCAGCGAGATGACCAAACTGGCCAACCGGCGCGGCATTGACCTGGCCAACATGTCACAGCTGAACCAGTCGATCCTGGACCGGCTGGAGTCCGGGATTCTGGTGGTGGAAGCCAGCGGCGCGATCCGGCACATGAATGCCGCCGCCTGGCACATGCTCGGCAACCCCGGCAACTGGCGCAGCAAGCCCCTGCGGGC
>JAGRJD010000119.1 GCA_020442915.1 Thiothrix sp.
CCACGCAACGCCCCAACTGGAACAGAAGCTCCTGCGGGCTGCGGGTGGTTTGGTACTGGACGATGGCGTCGGCCTGCGTCTGCTTGGTCAGCGAATTCTTCAACTCGAAGGTCAGCACCGGCAGACCGTTGATGAAGATAGCCAAGTCCAGCTCATTGCCGGAATCGTTGCTGTAGCGCACCTGCCGGGTGACGCTGAAGATGTTCTTGCCGAAGGCATCCGCTGCGGCGGCATTGCCCGGCGTGGGCAGCAGCTTGTAGAGATCGACGTGTACCGGCCCGTGGCTCACGCCCTTGCGCAGCACGTCCACGACCCCGCGCTTGGTGATCTCGCCCTGCAGCCGGTGCAGGAACTGGGTGCGCTTGATGCCGTCCGCCGCCAGTTCCAGCGTGTCCACCGCCTTGGGCTGGGTAGCCTGCAAGAAGGCCAGCAACTGCGCCACATCCAGCGCCACGTCGCGGTTGTAGTCGGTGGGCTTGCCCTGCACGTAGCCGTTGTGGGTGGCGGCGAAGTCCGTGGGAGCCAGCGCATGGCTGTACTCGGGCTGCGGCACACCGGTCAGGCCGCGCACCACGCGCGCCTCGAACCAGCGCTCGCTGGTGTCAGTCTTCGCCATCGCCATCCTCCTCTTCGGTCACATCATCTGGGTCATCGCCGAGCGCGGCCAGCGCCGCGTCGTCCACCACGTCCTCCGGGCCGGGCTGCCAGCCACGCACGTCCACTTGGCCGGTGACCACATCGGCAATCAAGCGGTCGCGGTATTCGCGGATCAGGGTAATTTCCTTCTCAATCTCTCGGCGCACCGATAGTTCTTCGTAGTAGAAGTCGGAAACTTCGCGTTGCAGATGCAACGGTGGAACCGGAATCTTCTCTTTCAACAGCGAGCGCGGATTCAGCGGGCGATTGCGCCCCGCCGCGCCGCGTGAATGATGGTTGAGAATCAGATCGCCAGCCTGGCTTAAGAAGAACGTGTAGAGATACTCCGGCGTGACGGCATCACGTTTGCATTTGGCAATTGGGTATCGATGGGACGCAATGCACCCATCCTCTTCCGCACCTGCAACAGCCACTGCACCTTCCCAGGCGAACTGACCGCTGAATATCAGGTCGCCTTTCTCGACGGGGAAGAACGTTGAATCCCCAAGGTGTTTCCCCTCGGTAGGCGGCTTTTTGAAAATGCCGCGACCACGATTGAACATGCCGATCGGTGTGTAAGTCACTTCCGGCTCTCTGGTGATGGGCGTCGCCAGAAGCGAGACAACCCGGTCAAGCCGAAGGTGTTGCGTTTCCGAAGATGAAATGGCCCGCTCTGCCAGAACGCCACGTTGCTCGGCCATCAGCGCGATCAATTCGCGCTTGGCCTGGATGAAGCGGGCGATGTGCGCGTCCTGCGCGCGCAGATAGGCAACGATCTGGTCTTGCTCGGGGCGCGGTGGTAACGGAATTTCCAGCGACGCGAAGCGATCCGAGTACAGGCGCAAGAAGCCCGACGTGCCTGTCCCAAGCCCCTTCGATTCCGAGCGGAACAACCCGCGCATTGGCCACGAACGAAACAGGTGGCCGAGATACTCGGGGTTGTCGTCTCGGAGCAAGCGGAATACGGCGTAGTCCGGGCTGACCAAACCCGACTGGCGGTTGCGGAAGAACATGGCGTTGCCCGCCTGCATCCGGTTCAACACCAGCTCGTCCGGTTGTGCCTTCTTGTAGCCGATGAGATTCTCCGGGGCGATACGCTTTACCGAGACATCGTTGTGCGGCACCAAGCCTCGTTGCATCCGCATTGACAGCAGCGTTTCCTCGCCGGTTTTCGACCGGTCGTCGATCTCCCGCAAGAAATTCTTGGCGCGCAGGAGCGACCAGTGCTCCGGCACACGCGGCACCCAGCGCGACCGAAGTTGCTGGTAATTCGGATAAGTGGTCTCCACCGCCATCACGCGCCCCCCACGATCCGATGCAGCAAACCTTCGCTCTGCTGCTCCAGCGCGAGGATGTCGGCGCGGATCTCGGCCAGCGTGCGTAGCGGCGCGGGCTTGTAGAAGTAGCGAGCGAAAGAAATTTCGTAGCCGATCTGGGTCTTGTCCGTGGCGATCCAGGCGTCCGGCGCGTGCGGCAGCACTTCGCGGTCGAAGAAGGCGTCGATACCGCCGGGTTCCTTTAACGGTACCTGCTCGGTGTCGCGCAGCTCGCTGTCGGGCTCGTACTCAACCCTGAAGCGATCCTTGCCCACGATCTCCAGGTACGCGCCATCGAAGCTGGGCTCGAAGTGTTCGCCCGCCTTGATCTTGCCGCGCTTGGCGATGACCGGCGGCGCCGCTTCGTCGCGCCAGCTGACGGCCTTGTAAATGGCCTTCTTCTCCGGCGCGCCGAGCTTGTCTCCCTGCGCCTTCAGTGCAGCATCGAAGCGGGTGCGGAACTCATTGTGGTCGTCGAACACGGCGCTGCCCAATGCCTGCTGCGCCCGTCGCGCCACCTCCATCAGCCCCTTGTCGCGTTGCCACGTCGATGCGTCGAGCAGCTTCTTGCGGCGCTTGGCGGGCACGGCTTTGCGGGCGACGGGAGCCTCACTGTCATCGCCGCTGTCGCTGTCTTCGCTGTCGTCGTCTTCGTTCTCGTCCTCACCCTTCAGCCATGCCTCGATGGCCGGTTTGCGATTGGCGAACTCGGTGTAGAGCGCCTCGCCGTGGGTGGCGTAGATCTCGGCGCGCAGCGCCTCGTCACCGGAAGCAAAGCGCAGGGGGTCGATGCGTTCGTCGGAGAGCTGGCTTTTCAGGCGCAGCGGACGCTCGACGGTGATCTTCCAGTAGCCGAAGTCTCGGGTGTCGAACCATTTGCTCTTTTCGGTTTCTGGGGCGGCTTCCTGAGCATCACCGAGGTAGAGGTCGAGGATTCGCTGGATGTCTCCGTCCGAGAGCTCACAGTTCTTCTTGCCGAGGTTGCGGCGAAGCGGCTGGAACCACTGCGATGCGTCGATCAACTGCACTCTGCCACGGCGCGCTTCAGCCTTCTTGTTGGCCAGCACCCAGATGTAGGTGNNGTGGCGATGCCGGTGTTGTAGAAAATGTTGAGGGGCAGGGCGATGATGGCTTCAAGCCAGTCGTTCTCCAGCACCCAGCGGCGGATGTTGCTCTCGCCCTGGCCCGCGTCGCCGGTGAACAGCGCCGAGCCGTTATGCACTAGCGCGATGCGGCTGCCCAGCGGCGTTTTGTGCTTCATCTTTTGCAGCTTGTTCACCTGAAACATGAGCTGCCCGTCGCTGGAACGGGTGAGGAGCTTGAACTCAGGCTGGCCCGCGTGGCTGACGATGAAGCGCGGGTCATTGAATTCCTTCTTGCCGCCCATGCGCTCCAGATCGGTCTTCCAACTCTTGCCGTAGGGCGGGTTGGAAATCATGAAATCGAATTCGCGGCTGCGGAACTGGTCAGCTGACAGGGTGGATTTGTCTGCGCCGCCGACGATGTTCTCGGCCTCCGCGCCTTCGCCCTTCAAGAGCAGGTCGGCCTTGCAGATGGCGTAGGTTTCGTCGCTGATCTCCTGTCCGAACAGGTGGATCGACACTTCTTTGCCGTGCTCCTCTGCCAGTTCGTGTAGCGCTTCCTCGGCCACGGTAAGCATGCCGCCGGTGCCGCAGGAGCCGTCGTAGAGCGAATAGGTGCTGGACTCGATCCGGTCGGCCACCGGCAGGAACAGCAGTTTGGCCATGAGCTGCACCACGTCGCGCGGGGTGAAGTGTTCGCCTGCCTCTTCGTTGTTGTCTTCGTTGAAGCGGCGGATCAGCTCCTCGAACACCGTGCCCATGCCGTGGTTGTCCAGCGCGGGCAGCTTGATGCGGCCGTCGGCATCCTTCACCGGCAGCGGCGCGAGATTGACCTCGGGGTCGAGGAAGTCGTCGATCAAGTAACCAAGGACGTGCGAATCCACCAGCTTCTGGATCTGGTTGCGGAAGTTGAACTTGGTGAGGATTTCCTGCACGTTGGGCGAAAAGCCGTCCAAATACGCAATGAAGTCATCGCGTAAGCGCTGGCCTGCTGCGCTGGCCTTGAGCTTGGCCAGCGTGAATTCCGAGACGTTGTAGAAGGCTTGGCCTGCCGCCATGCGCAGCGCGCCGTCCTGCTCGGCCACTTTGTGGGTGTCCAGGAACTTCTTGCGCTCCAGCACCGCGTCCTTCGTGGCTTCGAGCACGGCGTCGAGCCGTCGCAGCACGGTGAAGGGCAGGATCACGTCGCGGTACTTGCCGCGCACGTAGACGTCGCGCAGGCGGTCGTCAGCGATGTTCCAGATGAAGTCGGAAATCCACTTGATCTGGCTTTGGTCTTGTTGTTGCTTCTTCTGCATCGATACGTTCCTCAGCTCGCCGCCGTGCCTGTGGAGACGGCGAGATTCCAATGTGACCCTGCCCTCCAGGAGTGGACACGCAGTTAAGCGACTGCTAATGCCTCAAACGCTTCCGGGCTGATAATGCCGCTGGCGCTGTGCCGGCGGGTTCGATTGTAGTCCACTTCGATGTACTCGAATACCGTTTGTCGCGGAAATCCGGCGTCTGCTGATCGGGCGTGAGCTGTTCAGGGAAACACGCTGAGCAGAGCGGGGTTGTCTTATCTTGTCGAAAGATAAGCTAATCATTTTATATCATCTTGGATGATGGATTTTTTCCGGATACTATCAAGCTTTCCGCGTGAGGGTATTTGTGATGTCACTGGCTGCACTGTTTGTCATTGGACTGATTCTGGGTGTGTTTCTGCTGCTGGCCCTGTCCCGGATTTCACCTGACCTGATCCTGATGGGGGCGCTGGTAATCCTGATGGTCAGTGGCATTCTGGAGCCGAAAGATGCTTTTGCCGGTTTTGCCAATACCGGCCTGATGACCATTGCCGCCCTTTATGTCGTCGCTGCCGGCCTGCGTGAAACCGGTGCCATCCAGTTCATCACCCGGCGCATGCTGGGCATGCCGCACAGCGTCAAGGCGGCACAATTCCGCATGTTTGTGCCCACGGCCATTCTCAGCGCCTTTCTCAACAATACCACCGTGGTTGCCATGCTCATTCCCGCGATCCAGGACTGGTGCCAGCGCCTGCAGCTTGCGCCCTCCAAGCTGCTGCTGCCGCTGAGTTATGCCGCCATTCTGGGCGGTACGTTGACCCTGATCGGTACCAGCACCAATCTGGTGGTCAACGGCCTGCTGGTGCAAAGTGGTCATCCGGGTTTGGGCATGTTTGATATCACCGGCGTGGGCGTGATTGTGGTGCTGATCGGGGGTTGTTACCTGCTGCTGCTGGGCAACCGTCTGCTGCCGGATACTGCCGGTGTCAGCGCCGACCTGGACCGGGTGCGTGAGTACCACATGGAAATGATCCTTCATGGACCGCTGCTGGTCGGCAGAACCCTGGCGGAGGCCGGGCTGTCCAAGCTGGCGCATGGTTATCTGGCCGAGCTGGAGCGGCATGGCGAAATCATCCAGAGCCCGGCAGCGGATTTTGTACTGGAGGAAGGCGACCGGCTGTCGTTTATCGGTGCGCCGCGTGCCGCCCATGAGCTGCGCAGCATTCAGGGGCTGAAACCGGCCAATGAGGACATTCACCATCTGGACATCGTGCATTTCCGGCGCCGGCTGGTGGAGGCCGTGATCGGGCCGGAATTCCCCTTCATGGGCATGACGGTACAGGAGTGTAACTTTCTGGGCAATTATCAGGCGGTCGTGCTGTCGGTCTCCCGTGGGCGCACCGGCAGCCTGCCGGATGGCGGCCTGCATGCACGTCTGCAGATCGGGGATACCCTGCTGCTGGAGGCAGGCAAGGAGTTCGCCAACCAGTACCGTTTCCGCAAGGATTTTCTGCTGGTGAGTGCGCTGGAGGAATCCAGCCCCCCGAACTTTGCCAAGGCTCGTACCGCCCTGCTGATCATGGTGCTGATGGTGGCGGCCAGTGCGCTGGAGCTGATGCCGACCATCCAGGCGGCGTGGCTGGCTGCCGGGGCCATGCTGCTGACCCGCTGCATGAATGCCGGACTGGCACGGCGCTCAATCGACTTCACCGTGCTGACTGTGATCGGGGCTTCCTTTGCGCTGGGACAGGCCATGGAAACCACCGGGGCCGCCAGGGCGATTGTGGAGGCCATGATGAGCGGGCACGGTTTCACGCCGCTGATGGCGCTGGTGCTGGTGTATGCACTGACCTCGTTTCTGACCTCGATCATCACCAACAATGCCGCCGCCATCCTGATGTTTCCGGTCTGCAATACCCTGGCGGAACAGATGGGGGTGAGTGTACTGCCGTTCGCCGTGGGAATCATGTTCGCGGCCTCGGCCAGCTTCATGACCCCGATCGGTTATCAGACCAACCTGATGGTTTATGGGCCGGGTGGCTACCGGTTCATGGACTATCTGCGTCTGGGGGGACCCATGAATGTACTGACCGGTGTGGCGACGGTGCTGGCCATTGTCTGGCTGTGGCCGTTCTGACCATGTGGGCTGCGGGCAGGTTCCCGTACCCCGACCATCACGTCACGCTTTCGGTACCCGTCCCAGCAGGTAAAATTCGTCATTGGGACGGGCACTCATCAGATTGGCCATGCGGTTGCTGAGTCCGAAAAAAGCCGAGACGCCGGCAATGTCCCAGATGTCTTCATCGCTGAAGCCATGCCCGTGCAGGCTATCGAAGTCTGCATCATCAATGGCATGGGACTGCTGTGAAACCTTGAGGGCGAAGTCCAGCATGGCTTTCTGGCGCGGCGTGATGTCGGCCTTGCGATAGTTGACGGCGACCTGATCCGCCAGCAGCGGATTTCTGGCACGGATGCGCAGAATGGCGCCATGGGCGACCACGCAATACTGGCACTGGTTGGCATTCGAGGTGGCCACCACGATCATTTCCCGTTCGGCCTTGCTCAGGCCGCTGTCCTTTTCCATCAGTGCATCGTGATAGGCGAAAAAGGCCCGGAATTCATCGGGCCGGTGTGCCAGGGTCAGGAACACGTTGGGTACAAACCCGGACTTTTCCTGTACCGCCAGGATACGGGCACGAATATCGTCCGGCATCGCATCCAGGGTCGGAACCGGAAAGCGGCTGATAGGGGCTGTGGTTGAACGCATACTGGTTTCCCTGTCGGTGTTGTGTGCGGTTTGCTTTTACTGTTCCCTAAAACAGGGTTTCCGGCAGCGCCATGATACTGCTACTGCCGGCCAGTACCGTGGTGTGGCAGGCCTGAACCCGTGGCAGCAGGTGTTCGGCGTAGAACTGCGCCGTGATTCGTTTGGCCTGCAGAAATTCGGCATGCCCTGCCCCGGCCTCCAGCAGGGCCTGGGCCTTGAGTGCGCTTTGTGCCATGACCCAGCCGCCACTGAGATAACCGAACAGCATCAGGAACGGATAACACACGCTGTTGGCCAGTTGTGGATCACCGGATGCCTGTTCCAGCACGAAGGCCCGGGCTTCCTCCCCGGCAGCCAGCGCTTTGGCAAATTCGGACCGGATCGATGACGGCAGCTCAGCCGTTTCCAGTTCCATCAGCGTCTGTGCCATATCATCCAGCAGGCCCTGCAGCACCGTGCCCTGATTGGCCAGCAGCTTGCGCCCGATGAAATCCAGGGCCTGAATGCCGTTGGTTCCTTCATAAATCGGCAGAATGCGGGCATCACGGAAATGCTGGGCGGCCCCGGTTTCCTCGATAAATCCCATGCCGCCATGAATCTGGATCCCGATGGAGGTCAGTTCCACCGCCATTTCCGTCAGCCAGCCCTTGATGATCGGGGTGTAAAGCTCGACCCGGCCGGTATGGTGGGCTTTGCTTTCGGCATCGGTGGCATGATGGGCACGGTCGATTTCCGCCGCAGCAGTCAGGGCCAGGGCGCGCATGGCTTCATTGCCGGCTTTCATCAGCAGCAGCATGCGCCGTACATCCGGATGCTGGATGATGGGGATGCGCGAGCCGTCGCGGCGGGTGCCCTGCAGGCGTTCTCGGGCAAAGCCCAGTGCCTGCTGGTAGGCTCGTTCGGAAATGGCCAGCCCCTGCAGTCCCACTGCCTGCCGGGCATGGTTCATCATGGTGAACATACAGGCCAGACCGTTGTTGGCCTCTCCGACCAGAAACCCTTTGGCCGCACTGAATTCCATCACGCAGGTGGGACTGGCGTGGATGCCGAGCTTGTGCTCCAGCGAAATGCAGTGAGCACCGTTGCGCTCCCCCGGTGTGCCGTCGGCATCCGGCAGGAACTTGGGCACGATGAACAGGGAAATGCCTTTCACGCCGGGGGGCGCATCCGGCAGGCGTGCCAGCACCAGATGGATGATATTGTCGGCCATCTGGTGATCACCCCAGGTGATGAAGATTTTCTGGCCACTGATCAGGTAGTGTCCGTCCGCAGGGATGGCGCGGGTTTTGACGGCTGCCAGATCGGTCCCGGCATCCGGCTCGGTCAGGTTCATGGTTCCGGTCCATTCTCCGGCCACCAGCCGGGGCAGATAGGCCTGCTGCAGGGCTTCGCTGCCGTGGTGGATCAGGCTTTCGATGGCTCCCTGGCTCAACAGCGGGCACAGGGCAAAGGACAGGTTGGCTGAATTCCAGATTTCGCTGACGGCGGTACTGATGGCCTGGGGCAGGTTCTGGCCACCGAAATCCGCCGGGGCGGTCAGTGACATCCAGCCGCCTTCGGCAAACTGGCGGTAGGCTGCGGCAAAGCCATCCGCCTCCTGCACCCCGTCCGGGCCCAGACGCACACCCTGCAGGTTGCCGATCCAGTTCAGGGGTGCGAGGACATCGCTGCCGAGTTTGCCGGCTTCCTCCAGCACGGTCACGGCAAGATCGGTATTCACTTCTTCCAGGCCGGCTGCCGCACACAGGGCATCCAGATCAATCACATGGCGCAGGACAAACTCGGCGTCTGCTGCTGGGGGGATATAACTCATGGATTATTACTCCTCACAAGTTCCCGGCACCGGAACAAGGGCCGGCAGCAATAGGGATCAGGGCTTCAGCCGCTATCGTAAGCAGATACGGCCAGGGTGGCCAGAGCCGGGTGGCAAATCCGTACCCGCTTCGGTAAATTGCCCCGGTTTGCCGTTCTTGCCTTGTCGATGTTCAACCATTTTATGGATTGAGGCAATAGAAACAATCAACTTTAAAAAGTTCCAGCTTGGGTTATACTGCAATTCATCGATTATTAAGAACGTTTTTTTGAGAACAATTTATTAAGGAGATATTAGATGTTCCCGAACAAAGAAGGCCAGAAAATTCCCAGTGTCACCTTTCATACCCGTCAGAACAGTGAGTGGGTTGATGTCAGCAGCGACTCCCTGTTTGACAACAAAACCGTGATCGTGTTTTCGCTGCCGGGTGCATTCACCCCGACCTGTTCCTCGACGCACGTACCGCGTTACAACCAGCTGGCGGACACGTTCAGGAAACACGGTGTTGATGACATCGTCTGCATGTCCGTCAATGACACCTTCGTCATGAATGAGTGGAAAGCGGATCAGGATGCCGACAAAATCACCTTCATCCCGGATGGCAATGGTGAGTTCACTGATGCCATGGGGCTGCTGGTCGACAAGAATGACCTGGGTTTCGGCAAGCGCTCCTGGCGCTATTCCATGCTGGTGAAAAACGGCGTGATCGAAAAGATGTTCATCGAGCCCAACAAGCCGGGGGACCCGTTTGAAGTTTCCGATGCCGACACCATGCTGGCCTATATCGCTCCGCAGGCACAGGCACCGCTGGATGTGGCTGTATTTTCCCGCGCAGGCTGTCCGTTCTGTGCCCGCGCCAAGGGGCTGCTGCATGATGCCGGTATCGATTTCGATGAGCTGGTGCTGAACCATGATTACCGGAATCAGGCCCTGCGCGCCGTTGCCGGTGTCGATGCGGTACCGCAGGTATTCATCAACGGTGAACTGATCGGCGGGTCCGACAAGCTGGAAGCCTGGCTGAAGGCACGATAATCACCCCCTGTCCTGACCTTCCCCGATCGGGGAAGGTGCAGGGCGGAGTGATACAATAAGCAGAACACGAATTGACGGAGCACGGCATGAGCCAACATTATGACCTGATTGCCATCGGTGCCGGTAGCGGCGGCCTGTCGGTGGTGGAAAAAGCCGCACAACATGGCGCGAAATGTGCCGTGATCGAAATGCATGAAGACCTGGGGGGAACCTGCGTCAACCGCGGTTGTGTACCGAAAAAGGTGATGTGGTTTGCCGCCAATCTGGCGTATGCGCAGCACGAAGCCCGGGATTACGGTTTCGGTACCGTGCCCGGCAGTCTGGACTGGAACCAGCTGGTCGCCAGGCGTGAAAACATGATTGCAGGGATCAATGACTGGTATCTGGAAGATTTTCTGACCGGACTGGGCGTGGCCCTGATTGAGGGGCAGGCGCAGTTTGTTGATGCCCGCACGCTGGAAGTGGATGGTGCAAAATACACCGCCGACCATATTGTCATTACCACGGGCGGGCGTCCGGTGATACCGGACAACATTCCCGGTGCGGAATACGGTATCAGCTCCGACGGCTTTTTCGAACTGGAAACACAGCCGGAAAAAGTGGCGGTTGTCGGGGGGGGGTACATTGCGCTGGAGCTGGCGGGGGTGCTGAATGCGCTGGGCACAAACACCCACATGCTGCATCAGGGGTTCCCGGTACTGATCGGCTTTGACAGCCTGATGCAGAAAACCCTGCGCACCCAGATGGAGGCTGATGGCGTTCTGTTCAATGACCATGACCGCATCGCCAGCATCGAAAAACAGGCTGATGGCAAACTGACCCTCAACTATGAGGATGGCAGTACCCTGACGGGTCTGGATCAGGTGCTGTGGGCAATTGGCCGGGTGCCCAATACCGATGACATCGGGCTGGATAATATCGGGCTGGAACGGGCACCGGGCGGTTTTATAGAGGTCAATGAATGGCAGGAAACGGCTGTCCCCGGTGTGTATGCCATTGGCGACATCATCAACAAGCGCGGGGTGCAGCTGACTCCGGTTGCCATTGCGGCCGGTCGGCGCCTGGGTGAGCGCCTGTTTGGCGGCATGCAGGAGCGCAAGGTGGATTACCGCCTGATCCCGACTGTGATGTTCACGCATCCACCCATTGGCACCATCGGGCTGTCGGAAGAAGCGGCACGGGAGCAGTATGGTGATGCCGTGAAGGTGTACAGCACCGAATTCACGCCCATGTATTACGCATTTGCCAGGCACAAGGTCAAAACCGCGATGAAACTGGTTGTGGTGGGGGCTGAGGAAAAGATTGTCGGCTGCCATGCCATCGGATTGGGCGTGGATGAAATGATGCAGGGTTTTGCGGTGGCCATCCGCATGGGAGCCACCAAGCAGGACTTTGATGACACCATTGCCATCCATCCGGTGAGTGCGGAAGAGCTGGTGACGATGAAATAGCCGTTGTTGACGTGCAGCCGGCGGGGGGCTTTCACTCGAACATCAGTACCCGTTCCAGCCACCCGCTGGTCGCCGGCTCCAGAAACGTCAGCACGCCTTGCGGATAAAATCCGAACACCAATACCACCAGCGCGAACACCAGCAGCACCAGTTTTTCATGTCCCAGCAGATCAGTGGCATCCCGGACGGCCTCAAAGCGGACCGGCCCCCAGAAGGCCTTGCGGAACAGGATCAGGAAATAGGCTGCTGACAGGACCATACCCGCCAGCACCAGCAGGCCGGCCCCGGTATTTTCATCCATGACCCCCAGAATCAGCAGCAGTTCCGCCGGAAAACCGCTGGTACCGGGAATGCCGAGGCTGGCCAGACCCAGCAGCAGAAACAGCCCGCCCAGCAGTGGCATGCTGGTACTCAGGCCCCCCAGGCTCAGCACATCGCAGGAGCCGAGGCGCTGATGGATAAAACCCAGAATCAGGAACAGGCCGCCGGCGATCACACTGAAATTCAGCAGCTGAAAGACCGCCCCCTGTACGCCCTGTTCATTGAAGCTGCCCACACCCAGTACCACCAGCCCCACATGGCTGATACTGGCAAAAGCCAGCATGCGGCGCAGGTTGCCCTGTCCCAGTGCAGCCAGGGCACCATACAGCAGGGAAAACATGCCCAGCCCGATCAGCAGCCACTGGTACTCCTGTGCTGCCCCCGGTGCCAGCGGCAGGGCAAAGCGGATCAGGCCATAGGCGCCGAGCTTGAGCCCGACCAGGGTGGCAACCACTGCTGCGGGGCCTTCCAGTGCCACTACCGGCAGCCAGGAGTGCACTGGAAACAGCGCCAGCTTCACGGCAAAACCCCCCAGCAGCAGGAAGAATATCAGCTGCTGCCACTCATGCCGGTGCCCGATTTCCAGCAGCTGCAGGTAATCAAAGGTCAGGCCGTCCGGGTGCTGCAGGGCCAGCAGCACAAAGGCCAGCAGTACCGGAATGCCACCCAGCAGCATGTACAGGGTGTGCTTCATGGCCGCATAGCGCCGTTGTGCACCCTGCCCCCAGAGGCTGATCAGGAAATAAAGCGGCAGCAGTGACAGCTCCCAGAACAGCAGGAACAGCAGGGTATCCAGGGCGCAAAAAACTCCGATCGCGGCAGTTTCCAGCAGCAGCAGCAGGGCAAAATACAGGGCCGGCAGCCGCCGGATTGCATTCCAGGACGCCAGGATGGCTGCACTGAACAGCAGTGTGACCGCAGGCAGGAACAGGAGCGAAATGCCGTCCAGTCCCAGAAAATACCAGGCGTTCAGGCTCGGCATCCACGGGCTGCGCTCGACAAACTGAAAACCAGGCTGGTCGGGACTAAAACCCGCCACCAGCATCAGGCTGATGAGCAGTGCAGCCAGCGAGGTGGTGAGTGCGCTCCAGCGGGCTTCCCGTCTGGGCATGATGGCCGTGATTCCTGCTCCCAGCGGCAGCAGCAGCAGCAGCAGGCTCAGCCAGGGAAACCCGGTACTGCTCAGGGGCAGGAGTGTCTGGGTCGGGCTCATGGTTGCGGGGCTCCTGTTGCGGGCAGGGTTTCCGGCAGCGTCGGGGCTTCGGCTGCAAACAGCGCTCCCAGCCCCTGTACCGGTTGGTTGATCAGCTCCAGCCAGGGTTTGCTGTAAAACCCGACGGCCAGCGTGACCAGAATCACGGTCCCGGCCAGCACTTTTTCAGTCAGTTGTGAGGGACTGGTATTCCAGTGAATGGCGCGGTTGCCGGGGGGGGCACCCATGAAGGCGCGCTGGAAGGAATGCAGCAGGAAGCCGGCGGCAATCAGGTTGCCGAGTGCAGCGGCGATGGTGACGGTGGCACCGAAGGACAGGATTGAGCCTTCCAGCACAAAATGGACGGCATCAAACCCCGGTGTGCCCGGCATGCCGACAATGGCCAGCCCCGCTACCAGAAAGGCCACTCCTACCAGGGGAATGTGGTCGAACATGCCTCCCAGCCGCAGCAGGTTGGTGGTCGAGGTACGCTGCCACACCAGCCCGGTCATGAGCAGCAGCCCCGAAATCGCCAGCCCGAAATTCAGTGCCAGCAGCAGGCTGCCCTTGAGCGCGGAAGGGTGCAGCGCAAACAGGCCCACGGTCAGGATGCCGGTGTGGCTGATCACGGCATAACCCAGCAGGCGGCGCAGGTTGGTACTGCGCAGGGCGAGCAGGGCGGCATAAAAAACCCCGATCATGGCAAAGCCGGCGGCCACGAAATGCCACTTCTCCACGGCCTGGGGCAGGATCGGAAAGACAAAGCGCAGCAGGCCGTATACCCCGACCTTCAGACCCAGCAGCGAGATCGGTACAATGGCGACACTGCCCTGCATCAGGAGGTCCGGCAGCCAGCCGTGCAGCGGGAACAGCGGGATGCGTACTGCCAGCCCGTAAAACAGCAGGAAAAAACACAGCTCCTGCAAGCTGTCCGGCACCGGCTGGCGCGTGAGCGCAAACAGGTCAAAAGACAGCCCTCCCCCCTGCTGATCGGCATGGGACCATCCGAGAATCAGGGTGCCGCCCAGCAGCAGCAGCAGCCCGGTGAACATGAACTGCAGGTAGCGTGACAGTGCCGGAAGCACATCCGCACTGGTGGGCCAGCGCCAGCTCAGGTAGGCGGTGAGCAGTACCTGCAGCATGCCCATCAGGCAGAACCACAACAGGTCAAGGGTCAGAAACTGGCTCATCAGGGTAGCCTGCAGCGCCATGATCACGGCCAGAATGGTGGTGCCATGCAGTTGCCGGAACAGCACGAACACCACGCTCAAAAAGCCGAGCACAGCACTCAGCAGCACAAACAGCACGCTCATGCCATCCACCCCTGCATGATATTGCAGTGCACCAAACAACGGCAGGTGTTCGCTGAATTGCATGACACCAGCGGCCTGGCCGGGATCAAAATGCAGGTAAAGTGCCGTCGCCAGCCCCAGCTCCAGGGTGACAGCCAGCAAGGCCAGTCCGAAAGCCGGTTGTCCGCGCAGGCGCATCAGGAGCAGTGCCGCCAGTAGTGGCACCAGTTGCAGCCCTGCAGCCAGCGGCCAGGGACCTGCCAGCCCGGTAAAATTCATGCCCATCATGACCTCACAGAATGACCACCAGCGTGATGGCGACCATCAGCACCAGATAGCGCGGTTGGCGCAGAAAGGTTTCGATCTGTTCAAAACGCTGGCCGATGGTATTGATCAGCCCGGACAGTCCTGCCCCCCCGTTATTCAGCACCAGCCGTTCCTCGAACAGCGCGAACAGGCCCGCCAGCCACTGCATCAGCCGGCCACCGAGCCCGGAGCCGATTCCCGCATCACTGAGCTGGTGTGGATCACCATGCTCCAGTGCCGGTATGCCGACCACACGCTCGACCACCTGTTCTTCAAACAGTTCGGCTTCGCGTGCCAGCAGCCGGGTCGGCTGGATCAGGAACCATTCCGCCAGCGGGTCCAGCCAGAAACGCAGCAGGGCGGCGCGATACAGCCAGGGATAGCGTTGCAGCCAGGCGGCAGTGGGCGGAGCCATCCCCGGAACCTGCTGCATGAAAGCCGGGGCCTGCAGAAACTGGTAGGCGCGCCAGCAGGCATGCAGCGCCAGATGAATGGCGGCGAGCCGGTACCAGCCCAGCCCGATCCAGAGCATCATCAGGCCCACCTGCATCAGGGTGGCGTGAATCAGTGCGCTTTTGATGTCGGTCTGCACCTGGGCACAGAGCCAGGCGTAGACTAGCGTCAGGCCCCCGGCCAGCAGCAGCAGGCCGTTCATGAATGGCACCTGCTCCAGCAGCGGCGCGGCCCGCAGCATCAGGTAAACCCCGGCATGCACCATGACCGCGCTGTAGAATACCGCGCTGGAAGGGGTCGGCCCTTCAATGGCCCGTGTGATCCAGCCGCAGAACGGAAACTGGGCCGATTTCACCCACGCCGCCCCGATCAGCCCCAGCAGCACCATACCCGGAACCAGACTGGGTGCCTCTTGGGCACGCAGGAACAGGCGCTCCCACTGGGTTGTTCCCATAAAGGCCAGTGCGGTATACAGGGCAATCAGGAACCCGGCATCCCCGATGCGGTTGCTGAGAAAGGCATAAGTGGCATTGGCGGTGGCGGTGGTGCGCTCCCGGTCGTAGGCGATCAGCACAAAGGAGCACAGCCCCGCCAGTTCCCAGCCGATAAAGGCCACCAGTAGATTGCCTGCGAGCAGAATCAGCAGCATGGCTCCCTGAAACAGGGCCATGAACAGGAAAAAGCGCTGGAAAGCGGGCTCGCGGTGCAGGTAGTTGACCGCAAAGCGGATCACCAGCAGGATGATCAGGTTCAGCACCAGCCCCAGGCTCAGGCTCAGGCTGTCCAGCAGCACGCTGAACGCCAGCGTATCGTCACCACTGGCCAGCCAGATGAACCAGGTACGGGTCCCCGGCGTGCCGTACAGCAGGCTGTAAAGCCCGACCGCTCCCAGCAGCAGTACCGACAGGGTGCCGCTCAGGGTGGCTGCCAGTGCGGTTTCAGCCTCCCCGGCCTCACCCCGGTTCCAGTCCAGCAGCATGCCCAGCCCGATCCAGCCTGCTGCCAGCAGCGGCAGCACCAGTGCCAGTGCGGTCATCAGGTCCAGCCATTCATTCATGGTGTCAGCTCCCCATCGGACCCTGCCTGTTTCGTGACCGGATGCGGGGCCGGAGCTGCCGGTTCCAGCAGTGCCGGTGGCAGGTGGCGGTCACTGCCCTGATACCAGGCGGCTGAGCTTGCGGCCCGGGCCGTCGGTGCCAGCTCCGCATCCGCCTGCCAGGGCTCCAGTCCGCGCCGGGGATGAAAGCCGTACAGCTGCCCCTGTTCCGGTTCCTTGACCCCCAGCAGTACCCAGCCATTACCGACCAGCTCACGGATGAGCGGCTGGCGGGCATAAATGGCGCCAACCCGCTCCGGAGGGGCTTCCAGCACCATGAGCAGGCGCATGGGCTCGTGAATTTCGATCATCTGGCGCGGCAGGCCGGTACGCAGGTCGCTGCTGCCGCCCTGCATGACGCCGAACAGGCCGGTGATATTGTGTGCCACCTTGGAGCCGCAGCCGTAATGCTCATTGTCGACACTGGAAAAGTAGTATTCCAGGCTGATACCGGCCCCGACCGGCCCGGCACTGAGGATAATGCGTTCCAGTATGCTGCCGTCCGGGTCGGTGCGCCAGTCGTAGGAAATCAGGAAGGCCCGCCGGTCCAGAAACAGGCCCTGGCTCAGGTGCCGCCGCCCAATGATGGCCAGGGCGTTGGTGGCGTGCCCCAGCTCCGGACGTGGCTGGCTGAAATCCTGTGAGCGGGCCTGCATGTGCCGGAGTGCCTGATCCAGCCCCGGATTGCGGGGTGCGGAAGCCAGCTTGCGGCAGCGCTCGTGGGCGGAGTGGCGGGCAGCCTGCTGCAGGTCCTGCTGCAGGGCGGTGAAGGCACTCTGGTGTGTGGCCGGTACCTGATCCGCATCCTGCCAGCGGATGGCTTCGCTGCAGGTGTCATGTTCCGCGCCGATGAACCAGCAGTCTTCCGGTATCACGATCCCGCGCTCCGCCAACCGCGTGCGGATGACAGGCCGGTTGGCGATGCTGGCGAAGGTGCGGGCATTGGGGCCGCTGTAGCGTCCGCTGCAGGCACCACAGCCATAGGCGGCCTGATGCGGGTTGTTCTGGTTGGTGGAGTAATGCCCGACCAGCACCACCAGCGGTGCGAAGTCCGTGGCCAGTCCGTGGGTCTGCAGAAAATCGGCCACCAGCTCCACCTGTTCGGTATCGGTGAAACCCTCCTGATTGAGCAGCACCGAGCGTTCCGGGTGGCTATGGGCCGCCGTGGCATTGACCTCGGTAGGCACCACTGTATCCCAGTCCTGTTGCAGGCGTGTACTCAGGTACCCGCTGGTCCGGGGCGCAAATGATTTGCCCAGCAGCAGGGCCAGGCTGAATGGTGCTGCCAGCAGACCGGCCAGGGTACCGGCCACCGGACTGCTGCGGCTGAGCTGATGCAGGCCCTGCTGCAGCTGCAGGCGCAGACCCCGGTGCCGGTCATGGCGGGTCTTGCAGGCTTCGGATCCTGCCCGGACCTGCTCCTGTACCAGATGTACCGGATGTACCGGCACCGGGCAGAGCTTGATCGGCATGGCATCATCCAGCCCGCGCCAGTTCATGGGCAGATTGAAAAAGGCGGCGACACCGAGGGTCTCCAGCTGCGGATTGATGCTTTCCAGATGACGGCGGAAACCTTCTTCACGGTCATCCATGCAGAAAATCAGCTGGGCCTGCGGACGGGTATGGCGCTGTGGCCAGTGACCACGGGCGTGATTGGCACTCAGGGCCTGAAACACCTGCTCCCGGTAATGACGCTCATAAGCCTGCAGCCACAGGTAGCCCGGCGGGCACTGTTCCAGCCGGGCCATGCAGTCAAACAGCTGCGCCGCCCCCTGCTGTCCGTCCGGCCCGACCTGCTGCAGGGCTTTCACTTCCGGGACATTCAGCCCCAGCAGCTGCACCAGCCGGAACAGACGCCAGCCGTGGTCATGCAGCAGGGAGGTGCTGCCGGCACTTGTATCCGTGAAGCCGACCTTCTGGGCCCGTTTCCAGTCCAGCATCAGCAGTGCCAGCTGTTCCCAGTCACGATCGGCATGCCGCCCGCTGCGGCTGCGGTCAATCAGCAGCCGGGCACGGTTGAGCAGGTATTCCGGCAGTTCACCGTTGAAGGTGCGGTAGCGTACCAGAAACTCCGCCGGATGGCGGCGGAAGCGGTTGCGGATCCGGGGCAGGCTGGCTTCGATCTGCCAGTGGCGGCGGCAGACCCGGCGGGCAAACAGGTGTTCCAGCACCAGCCGCACCGCCAGGTAGTCAATCATGTTCATGTGCCGTTGCAGGCCATGATAGCCGGGATGGTCATGCCGCCACAGGAACATGCCCGACCAGCCCGGCAGGTCCAGTGCCAGCCGCTCCAGATAACCACTCCAGCGCTCCGGCGGGATACCCATGCGTTGCAGCTCGCTTTCCAGGGTGGCTGCGGCATCATCGGGCAGGGCGTCCAGATGGGCTTTCCAGTCCGGCATCTCTTCCAGCTGGCTGCCCCAGTTTTCCCGCGCCAGCTGTTTCCAGACCCCATAAAATCCGTGCCGGAGCCTGTCTCCACGCCAGCCGGCCATGCCCTGATCCAGCCAGGCGGCCAGGGTGCGCAGCAGGACCGGCATTTTTTCCACCATGATGTCGGCCCCCAGCAGTGCGTGCAGCAGCTGGCGCAGGGTGATGTCCCTGCCGACGGACTGGCAGAGCTGGTCCAGCTGGTCTTCTGCGCGCTGTTGCAGGCGGTTCCGGTCACCGCTGCCAATGGCAAAACGGCCCAGTTGCTGTTCCGGGTGTACCGGGCCGGCACTGGTCTCCAGCCCCAGCACGCTCAGACAGGCACGCCAGAGCTCCCCCACCGCTTCGGTTTCCAGGCTGGTTTCCGTATGCGCAAGGATACGCCCTCTGGCCTCATTCGGGGTTTCCGGCTGGAATTGCGTCAGCGCATGCCGGGCCTCCTGTTGCCAGACCAGCTGGGCCGGCGTGATGGCGCTGACCGGTGTCAGCAGCAGGGCACAGTAAACCTCGGCCCGGCTCAGGGGGGGGGCATCATCGTTGCGGTTCAGAATAACCTGTTCTGATTCCAGTGCCGGTGTTTCGGCCAGTACTGCCAGCAGGTCGGTGCGGGTGATGCGTCCCTCATGATAGTCATGGCGAAAGCGCGTTTCCGGCAGAAAGCCCTGGTTGCCGGTCAGGGCACCGGCCTCACGAACGGCATCCGCAAAGGGCAGGTGCTGAAAGCCGTGCAGGGTATTGTGGTGCACAAAATCCGCCAGCGGAGCCTGGGCCGGCAGGATATGCGCCAGCCGTTCCAGCAGCTGCTCCAGCTGCTGATGCCAGGATGACGGGGGCGTCTGCGGGTTCTCAGTCGCCATGGGCGGCCTCCGGTACGGGCAGGCTGGCGGCAAAGTGGCTGACCGAACTGTCCATCAGGGCTGTGAGCGGATAGGGGTAAAGCCCCAGCAGCACGATGCCGATGACCAGTGTGCCGGCAGCCAGCGTCTCGCTCAGGTTCAGGTCGGCAAGCTGTGCCATGGCCGGATTGGGGTTGCCGGTGTACAGCTGTTTCAGCGGACGCAGGCTGTAGGTGGCCGCAATCAGGATGCCGGGGGCGAGCAGGGCAATGAGCCACTGCCAGCGTTCAAAGCCGCCGATCAGGGTATGAATTTCACCTGGAAAGGCCGCCGTGCCCGGCAGGCCGATGGTACCGGCGAAGGCGAGCACGAAAAACAGGGCAAAGCGCGGCGTGGTGCTGATCATGCAGCCATAACGGCGCAGATCGCGGGTACCGGTACGCTCGTACAGCAGCCCGGCCAGCATGAACAGGGCTGCCGCCGTCAGGCCGTGTGCGATCATCTGGGTCATGGCACCCAGCATGCCGTTGCGGTTCAGGCTGGCGATGCCGACCAGTACCAGCCCCATGTGGCTGATGGAGGCGTAGGCGATCACTTTTTTCAGGTCATCCTGACGCCAGGCCAGCAGGCCGCCGTAGATCAGGCCGGTCAGGCCGATCAGCAGCAGCCAGTCCTGCAGTTGCAGGGCGGCGTCGGGCAGCATGGTACTGCTGCGGATCAGACCATAAGCGCCCATTTTCAGCAGTACCCCGGAGAGCAGGATCGCCACCGGGTTCGGTGCCTCTACATCCGCCAGTGGCAGCCAGCCATGCAGTGGAAACAGGGACATTTTGACCCCGAAACCGATCAGCAGTCCGAGAAAGATCAGCAGCTGTTCCGAAGCCGGCAATAGCTGGGCACTGGCCCGCATGGAGTCAAACAGGAAGGAATGTGCCGGGTTGGCATCAAACAGCACCAGCAGGCTCAGCAGCATGAAGACTGAGCCGCCCATGGTATAGAGCACGAAATTGAGTGCAGCCGTCTGGCGCTGCTGATCGCCCCAGCGGTCAAGCAGGAAAAACAGGGGAATCAGCACCAGTTCCCAGAATACGTAGAACAGTGCCCAGTCCTGAGCCACGAAGACCCCGAGTGTGGCACTTTCCAGTGCCAGCACCAGCATGAAATAGGTTTGCGGACGTTCGGTGATGCGCCCGGAAACGCCGATGGCCAGCAGGGTCAGCAGGGTGGTGAGCAGGATCAGCGGGTAGGAAAAACCGTCAATGCCGATGGCCAGCGAAGTGCCCAGCTCATGATTCCATTCGGTCTGGGCCAAGAGCTGGGTGCCCGGTTCATCCAGTGAGAAATGGCGCAGCAGTGACAGGGCATACACCAGCGCCAGCCCGGAAAACAGGGCCGCGACCTGACGTGTCCGGTGAGCCAGACGCCGGGGCAGCAAAAAGACAACAACTGCACCGGCAAAAGGCAGGAGCAGCAATAACAGCAGACTATCCATTCAGGTGGCCAGTTTATGTTGGAAATGCCGGCTCAACAGGCTGCCGGACCCCCGTAAAGTGCCCCATGCTACGCCTGTTTGCGGTGGGTTTGAATGGCTTTGTCGGATGCCGGATGCAGAAAGCCGGGTTCAGGGCAGCGGAATTTCACCTTTGCGTTGCAGCCGGATGCCCCCATCCGGCTGCTGCGGACCGACCAGAGACAGCGTGTCGGCGATGGTGGAATCAGCCCCGGCGGCGGCCCGCAGATAGACATCCACATCATACTCTCCCTTGTCGCCTTGGGGCTTCAGGGACAGGCTGCCGCTCAGGACCACCGCCGGCTCTTCCAGCGAGGCCAGCTTGACCAGTGTGGCACCGTTGCCGCTGGCCGACTGGCTGATATCGGCCCGGTAAAGCCCGCCCAGCGCCAGCTTGGCCGCACCGTCCAGCCTGGCGTCACGCCAGTCCAGCTGCCCGCTGATGACCGGCAGCTGTTGACCGTTCCAGTCCAGCTTGTCGAGCCGGGCCTGAAGCTGGCCCTGCAGGGTGACGGGCAGGGCCTGCATCTGGGGCACAACCTGCCCCAGATTGGCTGCATCCAGGTTCAGGTCCAGCGGGCTGCAGTGCAGGTTGCCGAGCAGGGTGACACCACACTGCCCGCGCAGTTCCAGAGTGCGTACCTGGGCGCTCATGTCCGCTGCCAGCTGCCCCCTGAGCAATGCTTTGGGAGCAAAGGTCCAGTCCAGATTTTCAATCTTCAGTTGCTGATCAGGCAGGGTCAGCCTTTCCACCTGCCCCTTCCAGAGGGTGCCGTTCACGCCGGCAAAACCAAGGTCAGGCCGGTATTTCATGAGCTGTTGTGCGACTGCAGGCAGCGGTGCCGTTACCAGCAGTGAGGCCGCAAAGCTGGTCAGCCCGGCCAGGGTCCAGAGTATCTGTTTTTTCATCGTTTCAGGGTCAGTTGGACACCGGTCAGTCCCGGTGTGTCCGAGGGAATCAGGGCCATGGTTTCAACATAAATGCCGTGTTCATTTTCCATGGCGCCGAGAAAGCGGACCAGCTGGTCGAACTGGGCACCCTCCAGTTTGAGGCTGAGCACATCCCTGCTTTTGGCTTCCGAGCGGACCAGCACGCCGGGGGCATCCAGTTTGAAACGCCGGAGCAGTGGTGCCGACAGCAACTGTACGCTGGTATTGGTATCGCGTGGCCGGGCTTCTTCCATGGCCTCCAGCCGCGCGGCCTGTTGTCTGGCCTGGTCCAGATAGCTGCGATCTTCGAGGGTGGCGGCAAGGTCATTTTCCAGCCGCAGCTTGTAACGCTGCAGTGGTTTCCAGCCATAGAAGAACAGCAGCAGGGCCGTGAGCAGTACGACAACAATCAGGACCAGGTGACGTTCGCGTTCGCTCAGGGCCAGAAACCAGGCTTTCATGATTGGGCCTCCTGCTTCAGGGCCAGTTCGGCCTTGACGGTTGCGCCGGTCTGGGTAGACTTCATGTTTGGTTCAAAGCCCAGCTGCTGGATCAGGGTCTGTTTCAGTTGTTCTACCTGTTCAATCCCGGGAGCATCAAAGGCGATAACCAGCTGGTCACGGCTTTTGCGGATTTCAGTGACCTTGAGTGTACCACCGGCCTGTTGAAAGACTTTGGCCACGATGTTCATTTGGGGCAGCGGGCTGAAACTGCCATCGGCCTGACCGCGTGACTGCTCCAGACGCTTGATTTCCGACATGACACGCGAGCGGATGTCAACGGCAGTCACGTCGGTGATCGCGGGGAAAATGGCCTGAAACCGGGTCAGGTTTTCGGTTTCCGCATGGGCCAGCCGCTGTTTCAGGTTCCAGACCTGTACCCCTTCCAG
>JAGRJD010000120.1 GCA_020442915.1 Thiothrix sp.
GACGCGGCGGCGGGTGGATAAATGACTATAGAATTAAATTATGTCTGATTTCAAAGTGCTGGAGTTTTCCAGACGAAAACAAGAACCTGATCCAGTCGTAGTTGAGCGCATGCGCGATTTACTGGAAATGGCTGAGCGTGGCGAGATAGTGAATCTGTTTGTGGTGGCGGCGCTGGCAGATGATTCCGTGCTGAGTGGTGGATGGGGCAAGGAAAAGCCTTTTGTAATGCTGGGAGGCATCGAGGCGGCGAAGCGTGATTTCATGGAAAATTGTATCGAATTTAGCGCATGAATTCCTTCACAAGGGGCTGGCCATTCCGCTGGAAAGCCTGGTCAGGGAGGTGGCGGTTTGAAAGGCATTTGATACGAGGTTATTCAGTGGAAGGCGCAGCAGAATCCTTGACTCCTTGCCCAGCCTTGTAGATCGGATCGGAGCCAATGCCCATCAATTTAGGGAATCGCTGTTGCATGAATTGCACTGTTTCGGCATCCATGTAACTGGGAAGCAGATCGCCTTCATACCGTACCAGCGTTCCGGATTCTGCACCCATGGCATGTCCTAAATCGGATATACCAGAAACTGATCCGCCGACAGACTGGCCCGCTCCATGCAGTACGCTGCCGGGCGCAACCATTCCATGAAAATTATTGAAGTAATGCAAAAACACCAGTACGGCCAGCAATAGGTAGGCAGCCGTCGACCTGCGAAACAAAACCGCGACGATCAGGGGTAGAAACGCCAAGCCGATGGCGCTGCCAAAAATATAGGCCGGGAAATTCAGGCGGCTGATGTCAACGGGAAGCGTAATCACACAGCCCAACGAATACACACAGGCAATCAGAAACAGAATAATGCCATGCATGACGGCTGTTTTAGGTGGTTTGCTCAAGCGGTTTTCCTTGGCATGACTTCCTGCTCTGCCAGACGAATCAGCATTCTCAAGGCATGGTTGACAGATGCTGAGTCCTTGAAATGGGCAGCGACATCCTGATCCAGTTGGATAACGCCAGCACGCTGATAGAATTTGCCACGTACAGCACCGCTCCAGTCGGTGACTTCGGGGATGTCCGATGTATCAATCTGCTCATCGGGTAACTGGTTCAGGGCTTCCAGTTCCCGAACCTGCTGCTTGGTCAAGTTGCTCATGCAGCCTGTTTCAGTGGCGATTCAGAACGTTTGCTCATGTAGAGCACTTCAATGCCCAACACATTCCCCGATGTATCGTAGTCCAGCAGGATGCCCGGCTTGATTTCTTCTGTTCTGTCTACCTCGCCATCGGTCAGATGGACGTACATGGCATCAGCAATGGGGTCATATTCAATTTTCATAAACTCACCGTTCAGTCAAAATAGGCCGTGACCACGATCATCGGCTCAATGGTTTCATTGTAAATTACGCGCAGTCGCCTGAAACCTTTCTCGGGAATGGCCTTCAGCACATGGGCAAGATCAGCATCCTCCTCATCATTCTCGGTTGTGTCCGGACTACTCAGGGCCTGAGCTATCCATTCTTCACTGATCCCGCGCTTCAGTAGTCGCTTTCTTGCATGGTCGCTGAGGTGGTATCTCATTCGCTCCTCCCCAGCTCCTCCCGCACCACCTCCCGGATCAGGGTTTTCATGCGGTCCTCTGGCACCGGTACCGGAACCTGCCCGAGCGCAACCCTCAACAGGTACACAAGCTGCCCATTGATACTCCTGTCGTTCTCATCCGCAAGGTCTTTGATCTCCCCATAGATGTCGGCTGGAATGCGGAATTGTGTGCGGTAGTAGTCGTCGTTCTCTTTCATTCTGCGATAATATCACTACATTAGTGACAAAAAATACTTGTCACTGTAGTAGTGACATGCTAGCATCACTAAAACAGTGACAGGAGGCAAAATGGAAAATGTAATCAGAACACAGGTACGCATCCCGAAAGAGCTTCGGGACTGGCTAAAGACGATGAGCGAGAAAAACCAGAGATCAATGAACGGTGAAATCGTTACTCAGTTGCTGATAGCAAAAAGCATGACCGAAGAAGGCCAAAGCCGAAAGGCTGCTTAAGTGTCGCGCCCTGTCAGGTGTCGTTACCACCCGACAGCACGACTTCCACATCAATCACCGCAAACCCGGAGATCAACATGACAGTTCCAAACCATACCGCAAACATCACTGCACTGAAAGCAGTTCCCGCATCTAACCCAAACCGCCCGCTGTATGTCCTGCGTGACGATGCAGCCCCCGAGGCCGTTGCCTCCCGGCAGTACCAGCTGGCCCGCCACATGGAAACCCTGCTGGAGCAGGTTGAAGGCATGACCGGTCGGCGCAAAGACATCGACGAGTACTTCAACACCATCGGCTGGATGCTGGACATCCTGACCGACCTGAATCGGCAGCAAGCCGAGCTGGCCGAGTACCTGAACAGCCCGAAGTGGATCAAGGGGGTGGCCGCATGAACGCCCTGACCCTGCCCGAACAAACCATGTCCTCGGTCGAGATTGCGGAGCTGACCGGGAAGCGGCATGACCATGTAGTCCGCGACATTAAGAAGATGCTGGAAGAGCTGGAAATTCAATCTCCCCAACTTTGGGGAGATTACAAGGATGCCAAAGGACGCACATATCAATGCGCCAACCTCCCCAAGCGCGAATGCCTGATTCTGGTATCCGGCTACAACATCGAACTCCGCGCCCGCATCATCGACCGCTGGCAGGAACTGGAAGCCCGCGAGCAGCCCGACCCGATGCAGGCCCTGAACGACCCGGCCACCATGCGCGGCCTGCTGCTGACCTACAGCGAGAAAGTGCTGGCACTGGAGCAGGCCAACAAGGAAATGGCCCCGAAGGTGGCTGCACTGGACAGGATTGCCACGGCGGATGGCTCACTCTGCATCCGCGATGCGGCCAAGAACCTGCAGGTTCGGCCCAAAGACCTCACCCAGTGGCTGAACGAACAGCAGTGGATTTACAAGCGTCCCGGTAATGCCGCATGGATCGGCTACCAGCACCGCATCCAAGGCGGCTTGCTGGAGCACAAGATGACGACTGTTTACCATGAGGACGGGACTGAAAAGACTGCAACACAGGTCAGGATTACCCCCAAGGGACTGGCGCGACTGGCCAACGAGCTGGAGGGTGAACAGGCGGCGTAACGAAATGGGCCAGCCTGCAATGGGCTGGCTCCTGCGCTTACCTGTCCATAAACCGACTCAAAACGCGAACGCGACTGGCTATAGATTAAGATTACCCGCATAAAAAAACCCGCTGTCACAGGTGCTGGAAACACCTCGGCGGGTTGGACTGATACGGGACAATCATAGCATGACAGCCAGCAAAAAATCACAGGTGCAAATCAACCACCGGGACCGACTTGTGAACGCCTATCCGATTCTTGAATACGAACTCGACTTGCTGATACGAGGGCAGGCCAGCAGCAGCTTTCATACAACGCTGTCAGCAGTCAGCTTTACCATTTTTCTGGCCGTGCTGGTGCCGCTACTCCTGACAGAACCAGCCGGATTAAACCCGATGGCAGAACCTTATTTCCGCTCGGTCTGCTGTTTCGCCCTGATACTGGCAATTGCATCAGGCATCAAGGCGTTGCATGAGAAAAAGGAATCTCGCCGTATGGTCGAATCCATCAAGTCACAGATGCGCCAAGACGCCACG
>JAGRJD010000121.1 GCA_020442915.1 Thiothrix sp.
CCGGGCAGCATCACATCCAGCACCACCAGTATCGGCTGGTGGTGTTCCAGCCAGGTGCTGGCCTCATTGCCATTGGCGATCCAGTGGGTTTCAAAACCCGAATTGTGCAGGTACTTCTGCAGCAGCTCAGCGATTTTGGGTTCATCTTCAACAATCAGTATCGGTTCCATAGCGCTCCATCAGCAGGGATTACGGTTGGTGTGCAGCGGGAAACTCAATCAGGATGCACAGCCCGCCCAGAGCAGCATGGGTGGCACTGATCCGGCCTTCGTGAGCCCTGACAATATTATGGCACAGGCTCAGGCCAATACCGGCGCCACCCGTTGCCCGGTTGCGGGAGGATTCAACCCGGTACAGGCGCTCGAACAGGCGTGGCAGGGCCTCATCCGGGACACCGGGTGCTGAATCCTGAAATTCGATGCGAATGCTGTGACTGCTGCCGGACAGACGGATTTGCAGCTGCCCCGGCTTGTCAGTATAGCGCAGACTGTTCTGCAGCAGGTTGTGGAACAGTTGCTGCAGCCGTTGCGGGTCGCCGTTGAAAAAGATCGGCAGGTGCGGCAGTTGCATCTTCAGGTCCAGTTGTTGTTCCTGAAACAGGGTTTCAAACTGTTCGGTGCAGGCTCGCAGCAGCGCAGGGAGGTCCAGTAAGGCCTTGTGGTAGGTCAGTGCGCCATTGTCGGACATGGACAGGTGATAAAGATCCTCCACCAGGCGTTGCAGGTGCAGGGTTTCCTGATGCAGTGAGTGGATGGTGGGCTCGTCCGGATGGCTGATGCCATCCTGAATGGCTTCAATCTCGCCACGCAACACTGACAGGGGGGTGCGCAGTTCATGGGCAATGTCCATGATCCATTGCTGACGGGCCTGTTCATTTTCCTGCAGGCGTGCGGCCAGCTGGTTGAAGTCATGGCTCAATTGCCCGAGTTCATCGCTGCCCTGGATTTTGACCCGTGACTGGTAGTTGCCATTGGCCAGTTCACGGGTGCTGTTGCGCAGGCGCTGGATGGGTTTGACCATTCGGCGTGACAGCAGCAGGGCAATGAGCAGGCTGGTCAGGAGGGTGACCAGGGTGGAGAACAGGGCCGTGGTGCGCAGCCGCTCCATAAAGTATCCGGACTCGCGGCTGTCATCGTTCTCCGGTGGCGGGTAAAGGTGCAGGTAGCCGATCACCTGCTGCTGGTGATGCAGGGTCAGTGTCTGTGTCGGAAGGATACTCCGCTGGCGCCCCTGAATCGGTTGCTGGCGGGCATCCGTGAGCAGCAGCCGCCGGGACAGCCGCCAGCCCGGCCCGCGCTCACTGGGCGGCGGGGGAGGGGAATCACTCATGGACTGGCGTGCCAGCTGGAAGCTTTCCCGCAGCATCGTGCGCCATTCCTCCGGATTTTTCAGCGGGGCCAGGCTCTGTTTCCGGGCATAGTAAAGCTCCAGCTGCCGTGCCAGTGAGTCGGTGAGGGTATTTTCCAGCTGCTGGATGAAATCCTGGAAGGCCTGCTTGACCCGAAGCTGGTAGATGCCTGCCGAGAGACCGATGGTCAACAGGCAGGCCAGAAAAATGGCAATGAAAAGCTTGCCGCGGATGCCCATACTGCGTTTTAACATACTGATGGCCGGCGCTGGTCGTGGGCAGCCTCCGCTGGTGTAATCCGGGGGGGGCCGTGTTTGCAGAGCCTAGTTATAACGGATTTCAAGCCAGTAGTGTCCCTGTGTGCCCGAGGGTTTCACGGTCAGGATATCCACCTGGGTGCCATCCTGCAGATAGCCGATATTCTGTCCCAGATTACTTCCGTTTTCATCGGTGCGACGGGAGGGGGGGCCGGAGCGGATGGTTGTTCCCCACAGCAGTTCGTAGCGTGCGCCGGTTTGGGGCAGCTGGTCGGGAGCGATCCTGATACCACTTTGTACCCAGCGTCCATTCTGGAACTGGCCGGCATAAATCCAGCCGGAGTGTGCTGCTGTACCAGTGTCCGGGAGGGGTTCACTGCCGTTTGCGGCTGTCGGGGTTGTGGCGGCTGATTCCGGCTCGATGATCACGACATCGCGCGGGTCCGGAGGTGCTGTTTCATCATCGGCGGCAGGTGTTTCCACGGCAGTTGCCGGCGGCTCTGCGGCAGGCGTGGCGAGTGCTGTTTCAGGGAGTTCAGTGATGATGGTTTCATCATCCGGGCTGACGGGAAGGGCCGTTGCCCCGCTTGTGTCTGCTATCGGGCTGTCAGGGGGGCTGTCCAGTGCCGTGTTGCTTGCTGAAGGGGGGAGCTCGGCTGCCCCGGAACTGCTGTCGGGTTGTTTATCCAGCATTGTTGCCTGCCCGGGAAGCATGGGCGGATCGGCATCCTGATCCGGGTCCAGTAGGCCATCCATTGTTTCATCCGGGCTGGGAATGTCTTCTTCCAGAGGCAGCTCTGCTTGCTCCAGCATGGAAAGGCTGATGAGGTTGGGGGTATTGGCCGGTGGTTCCGGTGTTGCGGCAGCGATGGGCATTGCCGTGGGTGCGGTATCCGGGCGGGTTGTCGGCTCAGTGGTTGGTGCTGTTTCCAGCGCTGCCGGTGTGCTCGGGGTGTCTGGTTGCGAGTCCATCGTCGCCTGATTCTGCCGGAGCATGGGGTTTGCGTCCGCTGCCCGCAGGTCTTCAAGGCTTGGAATCCGGAGGGCGTCCGGCGTATTGATGGGTTCAAGCGGGGAGGGGCGAGTATCCGCAGGCGGATTGAACAGGCTGGAATTGAACAGTAACCAGCTGAGTCCGGCGCTGCCAATGGCGGTTGAAACCAGCAGCATGATGAGTAAATGAAAGGCACGCCCTTGAGAATGTTTCATTGGTTTGCGCGTCCTGCACGGTTTTTTGACAAACTTTTAGTCGAACCATAGCACACTAAAAAACTGAAGTTGAGTAGTTATTATTTAGGCAGCCTGAGGTACTGCCTTACTCATAGTTTTCAGAGTACACATCCGGTGTATAGTTCTCGAAGCGGGTGTATTGCCCCAGAAATGTCAGACGCACGGCTCCGATGGGACCGTTGCGTTGTTTGGCAATAATGATTTCTGCCGAGCCTTTTTCCGCCGACTCGGGATTGTAGACTTCATCCCGGTACACGAACATGATGACATCCGCATCCTGTTCGATGGCACCGGATTCGCGCAGGTCCGACATGATCGGGCGCTTGTTGGGACGCTGCTCCAGGCTGCGGTTGAGCTGGGAGAGCACGATGATGGGCACGGTAAGTTCCTTGGCCAGCGCCTTGAGGGCGCGGGAAATTTCCGAGACCTCATTCACCCGGTTTTCACTGTTGCCGTTACCGCGCATGAGCTGCAGGTAGTCCAGCACAATCAGGCCCAGCTGTCCCTGTTCCCTGACCAAGCGTCGGGCTCTGGCACGCACCTCATTGGGGGACAGGGCCGGGCTGTCATCGATATACATGGGGGAATCGGCAAAAATCTTCACCGCCATGGCGATGCGCGGCCAGTCATCTTCAGTGAGCTGCCCGGTGCGGACCCGGTGCTGATCCACCCGGCCCATGGATGACATCAGGCGCATGGTCAGCTGCTCCGCCGGCATTTCCATGCTGAATACGGCCACTGGCAGCTTTTTGTGAGTGGCTGCATATTCGGCAATGTTCATGGAAAAGGTGGTTTTGCCCATGGAGGGTCGACCGGCCACGATCACCAGATCACCTTTCTGCAGCCCGGAGGTCATTTCATCCAGATCGGTATAGCCGGTGGAAACACCGGTAATGGTGGAGTTGAGCCGGGATAACTCCTCGATATGGATGAGGGTGTCTTTCATGAGCTGTTTCAGGGGGCGGAAGGAATTGGTATTCCGGGCTCCCTGTTCCGCAATCTGGAAGACTTTCTTTTCGGCGTTGTCGAGCAGTTCCGAGCTGTTGCGGCCTTCGGTATTGAAGGCAGATTCGGTGATTTCAGTCCCGACGCTGATGAGCTGGCGCAGGATGGATTTCTCGCGCACGATGTCGGCATAGGCGGTGATATTGGCGGCACTGGGGGTGTCGCGTGCCATGCTGCCGAGATAGGACAGTCCGCCGGCATCTTCCAGCTGCTGGTTTTCCCGCAGCCAGTCGCTCAGGGTCAGGACATCAACCGGCTTCTGCTGGCTGATCAGGGCGCTAATGGCACGAAAAATGAGCCGGTGATCCTGACGGTAAAAGTCATTTTCGACCAGCTTTTCCGCAACATTGAGCCAAGCCTCATTGTCCAGCAGCAGTCCGCCCAAGACGGACTGCTCGGCTTCCACCGAGTGCGGCGGTATTTTCAGGGACTCGTAGGTTTCTGCCATGGATCAGAGTATAAGCCTGAGCGGGTCAGGCGTGTACCTCAGGCCGCGCTGACTTCTTCCTCTTCCACCACGACCCTGATCGTGGCATCAACATCGGTATGCAGATGCAGCTGCACTTCATAGTCACCGGTCTGGCGCAGCGGACCATCCGGCATGCGGATTTCACGGCGCTCCACCGCGATACCGGCGGCATTGATGGCCTCGGCAATTTCAATGTTGGTGACCGAGCCATACAGCTTGCCTTCGGAACCTGCCTTGGCCTTGATGGTCAGCACCATGTCCTGCAGCTTTGCACGCCGGGCTTCAGCCTCGACCATAATTTCAGCAGCGGCCTGTTCCAGTTCAGCCCGGCGCTGCTCGAATTCGGCCATGTTTTCCCTGGTGGCCATCTTGGCACGCCCGGTCGGGATCAGGAAGTTGCGTGCATAACCGGAGCGCACACTGACGACATTGCCCAGTACACCCAGGTTGTCTACCTTTTTCAGAAGAATAACGTCCATACGTTTCACCTTTTATTTCAGGCTTCGCGCCTGTGAAAATTCCAAAATACCTTCAGTCAGCCGTTGCTGCCTCAGGGCCTGGGCCGGAGCTGGCTGCGGAAGTCTGCCAGACTGTCGATAATACCGAAGGCTGCCAGCAGGATTCCCATCTGGAAAGGCGCAAACAGCATAAAGGCATAAAACCCGAACAGCCAGCCGGGATGCAGGGTAAACCGGGCATGCAGACCGTGAATGAGGGCTACACCGCCAAACAGGAACACCGCAAGACAGACCAGTACCAGATTGACCAGCAGCGGCTGGCCGGTCACCAGCGCCAGCGTGATCAGGCCAATGGCCAGCAGGGCCGGGGGCCGGCCCAGGCGCAGTGTGGCCATTTCCTGCCGGAAACCGCCGGGGTTGTAGAGCGCGGCCTGCCAGTGTCGGGCCAGCATCAGCGACAGGACCGTGAGCAGCACGAATCCGGCTGCCAGACTGCCGCTAAAGTAGGGTGCCGCCTGTCGCAGCATCTCATCCAGATTCAGGTCCGGAAGCAGCTGCTGCAGTTGGGTCTGCTCCAGTACGCCCCGCAGCAGCCCGGTCCAGAACGTGACCGGGTCCGTGACCTGGAAATGAAAGATCAGCACGCCCAAGGTCGCCAGCCCCAGTATCACCTGCAGGACCGTATTCCAGGATGCCTGCTGTGCCAGCAGGGTGGCGAGCACAATGACCGGTACCCATTTGATCAGGCTGGAAGCCAGCCCTGACCACAAGCCGGCCTGCAGGAGCAGGTGCAGGGCTACCAGACCGGCACTGGCCACCAGTCCGACCTGCACACCCCGTTTCCAGCCCAGCCGCAGGGTGACCAGTGCGATGGCGGCATTGCTGAACAACTCCAGCATGGGAAGAAAATAGGATAGCACGGCAAACAGCAGCACAAAGCCGCTTGCCTGTACCGGGCCTGCCATGATGAATGCTGCCATTGCCTTCTGTCCTGCGGACCGGACTGCCATGCGGTCTGTCATGCCAGCCGGTCCGGCTGTTTAGTGATGCTGGTCGGTATAGGGCAGCAGGGCCAGATACCGGGCGCGCTTGATGGCGGTGGCCAGCTGGCGCTGGTATTTGACCTTGGTGCCGGTGATGCGGCTGGGCACGATCTTGCCGGTTTCCGTGATGAAGGCTTTCAGGGTGTCCAGGTCCTTGTAGTCGACCTCGGTAATGCCTTCAGCGGTAAAGCGGCAATATTTTTTGCGGCGGAAATAACGTGACATGTGTGGGTCTCCCTTGGATCAGTCGTTGTCGTCGCTGTCGTTGTCGTCCGAGTTGTCGGAATCATCCGACTCATCACGCGCGGGTGCACGGCGGGGCGGGGCTTTACCCTCGTTTTCCTTGCTGAGCGGTGAGGCGTCGGTGACGGCTTTGTCACGCTTGAGGGTCAGGGTGCGGATGATGGCATCATTGAAGCGGAAGATGCTTTCCAGTTCGGCCAAAGTCTCGGCATTTACCTCGATATTCATCAGCACATAGTGGGCCTTGTGGATTTTGTTGATGGGGTAGGCCAGCTGGCGGCGGCCCCAGTCTTCCAGGCGATGGATGTTGCCGCTGTTTTCAGTGATCAGGCTGCGGTAGCGCTCAATCATGGCAGGAACCTGTTCGCTCTGGTCCGGATGTACCAGAAACACGATTTCATAGTGTCGCATGTTGACTCCTTACGGATGAAAAAGCCTCCTGTGTGCGACCACAGTGAGGCAAGGTATTTCCGTTGCGGCAGGCAGAAACGGGCCTGCTTGACAAAGGCGGAAGATTATGGGTGAGGGGACAGCCCTTGTCAATCCACTTTTGCTATTGAAAAAGCCTTGAAAAGGGATGGTTTGCATCTGTCAAAAACGGACAAGGAAGCATAGATGTCCTAGACTTGACAAAAGGTGCAAGGGATAAGGCTGCCGAAAATTCTAACAGAGGACTCAGGGTGGGAAAGCAGTTACTGGCCGGGTCATGCCAATCCGGTGTGCGTGTGGATGGGGATTTTCACTGTTTGCTGGTGGGTGACAGGTCACCGGTGGGGCAGAATCTGGAGCTCATGCTCAGGCAACGCTGTGATGCCTTGCGGGTTGACTACTGGTTCCCCTGTGAGGCCGGTGGGGTGGTGGTTCCGGATTGGTTGAAATATGATCTCGTGCTGATCGGCGGCCCGGCTTCGGGTACCGATGACCTTTCGTGGCTGCCGGAAAACCGGCATGCCGGGGTGGATTTCCCGCTGGTGGTGGTGCTGGCCGACCCCGGCAAGGTCAGCCAGACTGCAGTTTGGGCCGGAGCGGATCTGAGCCTGCTGCCCGGTGTGTCCGGTGATGAACTGTCGGCCCGGATTGAAGCCCTGCTGAAAGTGGCCGGTACCCTGAAGCGCTACCCGTTGTTACTGCCTGACTGGCGCATGCTTGAGGTGCTGCACAACAGTGATAATGCGGTGGTGTTTCTGGCTTGCAACCGGCAGGGTGAGCATGCTGTTATCAAACGCTTCAAGTTCAGGCTTGAAGCCGGTTCCCGGGGGCAGGCGGAGCTGGTCCATGATCTGCAGCCCCTGCTGGCTCTGAGTGATCCGCGGCTGGTGCGGCTGGAGCAGGTCGGTTTTGTCGACGGAGTGCCCTACCTGCTGATGGAGTATCTGGATGGCTATACACTCAAGTACCTGCTGAGTGAGGTGGAGCCGCTGCCGGTACGGCTGGGCTGGTTCCGGGAAATCTGTCGGGGGCTGGTACTGATCCATGCGGCGGGCATCCTGCACCGTGACCTGAAAACATCGAACATCATCGTGCGGGCTGACGGCATGCCGGTATTGCTGGATTTCGGCCTGGAAAGCCGGCTGTTGACCGATATCGGTTTTCTGGGGGCGAATGAAATCTACTGCACACCTTTTTATGTCAGTCCCGAGCGTATCGGGGGGGAGCCTGCCAGTCGCCAGTCCGACCTGTATGCACTCGGGGTGATCCTGTATGAGTTACTGGTGGGGGAAAAGCCGTTTGATGGCGGTGAGCTGCTGGACATCCTGCAGCAGCATGTTTTCAACCCGGTGCCTGTTTTGCCGCCTGACTATGAAGCTTTTCAGCCTTTGCTGAATGCTCTGCTGGCCAAGTTGCCGGAAAACCGCCCTGTGGATGCCGAGGTTGTGCTAACGTGGCTGGGCCGCCTGGCACCTGCGTTGTGAGCTGCCGGCGGGCCTGAAGCCGTTCATCGGCAGGTCAAGTAGGACGCTGTAGACTGGAATAATCCGCTGCGGCCTGTAGCGGGGAGCCTGTCTCCTCCAGGCCGACAGGAAGTCTTTCAGAATAATTTCCAAGAATCATCATTATGTGGCGTTTTGTTCTGCTGTTTTTACTGGTTCAGGCCGTGTTGTTCGGGGTGGAAATGTACCAGCCGGTACAGCAGCGGCTTGTTCTGCCCTGGACTGCCGCACTGGCTGATGGAAGCGGCTGGCTCATGTCCTTCTTTGATGCGGATGTCCGGGTATCTGGCAAGGTCATCACCAGTTCCCTCAGCGGCTTCGGGGTTTCAATCGAGCCGGGCTGCAACGGGGTGGAAGCCATGATTGTGCTGCTGGCTGCCATTATTGCCTTTCCTGCACCACTGTTTTACAAGCTCAAGGGGCTGTTCTGGGGATTTGTGGCGATTCAGGGGCTGAACCTCCTGCGTATCATTACCCTGTTTTATCTCGGACAGTGGAGCCGGGAGTGGTTTGACTGGGCGCACCTGTATGTGTGGCAGGCCCTGATCATGCTTGATGCCCTGGTTGTCTTTCTGGTCTGGATCCGTTTCATGCCGGGGCCGGATGCCGGAACACCGTCGGGGGATGGCGGTGATGCATCACCCCGGACAGCCGTCTCAGCAGGAGCCGGTGGATGAAGCATGCCCGCCCGCTCCAGGTTTTCATGCTCGGGGTGCTGCTGTTTTTTGCACCGGCTTTCGCGCTCTGGTACTGGCTGGCCGGTTTCCATCTGGCACCGGTGGTGGCGGTAACGGGTGCGTTGATGGACGGGTTGTGCCCGGATGCCCTGATGTGGCTGCGTCTGGATGGGCACACGCTGGTGCTGGCTTCCAATTTCGGCCATGATGCTGCCGGACGGGTGATTTCGCCGCCCGCAGGCGATGACCTGCTGGGCTTTCACCTGAATCCGCTGATTTACTGCTACAGCCTGCCATTGCTGGCGGCACTGACCTTGGCTGTGCCGGGGCCGGACAGGTGGCTGAACCTGCTGTGGGGTATACTACTGCTGTTTCCGATTGAGGTGTGCAGCATGCTCTTCAGTGTCCTGAAAGTCCTGACGTTTGATGTCGGGGCTGCATTTCAGCTGCAACAGGGTATCACCCCCCTGACAGCAGACCTGATCGCACTGGGGTATCAGGCCGGGGTGCTGATCCTGCCCATGGTCGCGCCGCTGGTGATCTGGATTGCCCTGCACCGGCGCTTTATTGTCACGCTGGCCCCGAAACTGGAGGAGGTACTGGGGGGCTGAGTACAGGGTCAGTCCGGTGCCGGTTCTGTCTTGTTGACAGTGAAAGTGATGCCATTGGTGCCGGTGATCGTGACTCTGGTGCCGATCGGCAGGTCCGGCCCTTCCACCCGCCAGCGGGAATCGCCGATCCGGATCGCCCCATTGCCGTTGATGATGGCACTGGTCAGGACATACTGTCTGCCGATATGGCTTTTCAGGCGGTTATTGAGGGTCGGATCGGGTGAGGGTACGCTGTCCTCCTTTCCCAGGCTGGATTTGTGCCACAGTATCAGGCTGGCAACTGAAAGCAGGGAGAACAGCAGCAGCTGCCAGCTCATGTCCAGGTCCGGAATCAGCCACAGTACCGCGCCGGTCACCAAGGCACCAAACCCGAACCACATCAGGATGGCCCCCGGAACAAAGACTTCCAGGGCCAGCAGGAGCACCCCGACGACCAGCCAGTGCCAGTATTCTACGGGGACTGTGCTTATTTCCATGCTTTACCCCCGGCCTGTGGGATCATTGACGGCTTTCCAGAGTTCGCTGATGCTGCCGATGGAGCCGATCACGCTGCTGGCATCCAGAGGCATGAACACGGTTTTCTGTTGGTTGGAGGTGGCGAATTTGCCCAGGGCTTCCACATACTTTTGTGCCACGAAATAGTTGAGCGCCTGCACGTCACCCTTGGCAACGGCTTCCGATACCATTTCCGTGGCTTTGGCTTCAGCCTGTGCCTCACGCTCGCGGGCTTCGGCACGCAGAAAGGCTGCGGTTTTTTCACCCTCGGCTTCCAGTATCTGGGATTCCTTCAACCCCTGAGCTTCGGTGATCTGGGCGCGTTTTTTACGTTCGGCAGTCATCTGCAGGTTCATGGCCTGCACCAGTTCATGCGGCGGCTCGATGTCCTTGATTTCAACCCGCAGCACCTTGACGCCCCAGGCATTGGTGGCTTCGTCCACAATGGTCAGAACCCGTGCTCCGATTTCATCGCGTTTGCTCAGCAGGTGATCAAGCTCCATGGAGCCACAGACCGAGCGCAGGTTGGTCATGGTCAGGTTGAGGATTGCATTTTCCAGATGGCTGACCTCATACGATGACTTGGCCGGGTCAAAGACCTGGTAGAACACCACGCCATCAATATTGACATTGGCATTGTCGGCGGTGATCACCTGCTGGGGCAGGATGTCCAGTACCTGTTCCATCATGTTGACCTTGCGACCTACCCGGTAGATGACCGGGACAATGAGGCCCAGACCGGGTTGCAGGGTACGTACATAGCGTCCGAAGCGTTCGATGGTGTAGTTATAGCCCTGAGGGACCATTTTGACCCCCATGAACAACAGGACAATCACCAATACCAGGATGGCGACGGCAACGGATGGAAAATCTGGAAACATGGGCAACTCCTCGCAATGTGTTATTCGTGTCTGTTCTGCTTGTTTCCCGATTGTAGTGCTTTTGATGGAGGGACGGAAATAAACCTGGCGCAGGGCTGCCGTTTTAAGCGGCGAGCTGCCTGTCCGGCCTGCTCAGGGGTAAGTCCGGAAGCATTTTCCGGAGCCTTTTGGCCACCGGGCCCGCGGGGACGTCGCAGGGACGTCCCCGCGGGCCTGGGAGCTGCCCGGACTCAATGGGTGGCAGGTGCTGCGGTGTCGGTAGCGGCGGGTTCAGTAACATTTTCCGGCGCGTTATTCACATCTGCGGGAATGTCTTCCGCGTTGGGGAAGATGCTGGAGCCGTTATCCGGTGTGGGCGCGCCTGACGGCATGGGTGCAAAATACGCGCCACCCCCGGTGGCTGCCGGTGCACTGGCTTCAGTGGCAGAAGCTGGTGCTGCTTTCATCGGAGCGGGCTGCAGGCGGGACTGAGGCTGGTTGTCCGGGGAGGGCATGCGGGGCATGGGGATGCCGGGTTGCGGCGGGTAGGGGTAAGGCCCCTGCCAGACCGGGGGATAATTGCCCGGCCCCCAGCCGTTGCCCCAGTTCCAAGGCATGCTGTTCCAGCCGCTGCCGTTACCCCAGTTGAAACCGGGACCGCCGTTCCAGCCGGGATTCCAGCCGCTGCCGTTACCCCAGTTGAAACTGGGACCGCCGTTCCAGCCGGGATTCCAGCCACTGCCGTTACCCCAGTTGAAGTTGGGACCGCCGTTCCAGCCGGGATTCCAGCCACTGCCGTTGCCCCAGTTGAAACCGGGACCGCCGTTCCAGCCGGGATTCCAGCCACTGCCGTTGCCCCAGTTGAAACCGGGGCCACTGCTCCAGCCAGGACTCCAGTTGAAACCGGTTGCCTGCAGGCCCGGACTCAGTGCGATGAGGGCCGGTAAGGTGAGTCGCGTCAAAATTCCCTTCATGGGTCTCCTCCCTTGCATGGTGTAACGAAAAAAGGCCGGACATCGTGCCCGGCCTTTGCAGTATAAACCATTCTGCGGGCAAGGATTAGTTGCCCGGTTGGGTTGAGCTGGCTGCCGGTCCGGGAGCGGTGGGTACCGGTGCAAACGGGGTTGGCACGGGAGTCTGCATGGCGGGAGCCGGCATCATCGGCATCTGGCCATACCCATAGGGCATGGGAGCCGGCATCTGACCGTAGCCATAGGGTACCATCGGCATCTGGCCATACCCGTACGGCATGGGAATACCATTGTAGCCACCAAACGGCGGCATCCCGTAACCACCGCCATTCATGAACGGCATACCGCCATAGTTATAGTTGTTATTGTCGTCAAAGCTGTCCATCATCTCCTGCATCCAGTACATCGGCGTCCATTCCGGCCAGTCGTTTGAATCGTAGTAAGGCCCGTAAGGCCCCATTTTCCATTCACCGTCATTATTGTCGAAGAAGTCAAAGTTTGCGCTGGCTGATGCAGAAAGTACCAGCAGGCCCATGCCAGTCAGTATTTTGTTCATGCGTTTGTCTCCAGGTAAGCGGTTGAAAACAGGGTATGAAAGGTAATATATAAGTATTTTCTAATATTGTCAACTACGGTTGAACGCCTTTAATCCCCGTTCGGTTACCACACCGTTCAGTGGAATGTCCCAGGGACGGTATGGCAGGGCTTCAACCTGCTGGAAAGCATAGGCAAAGCCCAGCAGAAACGGACGTGAATGAGCAGTCAGCCGGGATTTGAAGGCAAAACTGCGGTCGTAATAGCCGCCCCCCATGCCCAGACGGTTGCCTGCTGCATCAAAACCCAGCAACGGCGTGATCACCAGGTCCAGTTGCCGGGCCGGCAGCAGGTGGCTGTACTGCAGTCTGGGCTCATCAATCCGGTAGCGGTTGGCGCGGAAACGGGTAGCGGCATGCCAGTGCAGGAACAGGAGCCCCTGCTGCCGGCAGGGAGACAGGACCGGCAGGTAGAAGCGTTGGCGCGGGTTGGCATGCAGGCGTAGAGCCAGTGGGCTGATTTCGCCCCGGACCGGCAGGTAAATGGCGATATTGCGGGCTGCACGGAACAGGCGTGTACCCAGCAGGTGGTGTACAGCCTGCCGTGCATGGGCATGCTGTTCCGGCAGGGGTAACAGCCGGCGTCGGGTTTTCAGGGTCCTGCGCAGGGTTCTGAGGTCGGTTGCCATGGGTTGTCTGTCCGGAAAGTCGCCGGACAGACAGGTTAACGCGTTTGCTCCGGCTTGTCAGTTGGTCAGTTCAGTTGTTGCGGAACATCAGTTCCACTTCCTCAATCCGGAACACCTG
>JAGRJD010000022.1 GCA_020442915.1 Thiothrix sp.
TTTCCCAATATGGCCTGGCCCATGATCGAGTGGGTGCTGGATACCCATTATCGCCGTTTTCATGACCCGGAGCCGGCGGTGGACTGGCGCTGGCTGCTGGAGGCGGTGCGCGAGAGCGAGCTGATTCCGATGATGGAAGAACTGCTGTTGCGTTTTGGTGATGTCCGCCTGTCCAGCCTGCCCAGTACCGAGAAGCGGCACCAGATCGACTTCGGTCTCAAGGGCAGGCGTCAGGCGGTTGAAGCCGCCAGTGTGTGGTTCGAGGCCCGCATGCAGCAGGGTGGTATCCGCTGCCGGCGGCTGACACCGGTACCCTGATCGTTGTGGGGGCGGGGGTGTATCGCATGGCGGGTGAGGTGATGAAGCTCCCGCGAGCCCTGCTGGCACCACGTTACTGGCTGAGCTGGCTCGGCGTCGGTTTGTTGTGGCCGCTGGCGTTTCTGCCGGTATGGTTGCGTCACGGGCTGGGGCGGCAGCTGGGACGCCTGATGCAGCAGGTCAATCCCAAGCGCTGTCATATTGTACGGACCAATCTGGCACTGTGCTTTCCCGAACTGGATGCTGCGCTGCGGGAAGCCTGGTTATGTGCCCATTTTCAAAGCTATGGCTGCGCCCTGCTCGACTACAGTGTGCTGTTTTTTCGCTCCCGTCAGTGGCTGTACCGGCGGCTGGAGATCGAGGGGCGTGAGCACATCGAGCAGGCACTGGTGCAGGGGCGCAATGTCATGCTGTTGCTGGGGCATTCCGTGTGGCTGGAATTTGCACCACTGGCCATCGGGCAGCATTACCGGGCCTATGGTTCCTACAAGCCGTTCAAGAATGCGGTGCTGGACTGGCTGATCAGCCGGAGCCGGCTGAAGGATGTGGCGTTTGTGGTGGCGCGTGAGGCGGGGATGATCAGGCTGGTGCGCGCCCTGCAGCCGGGGCAGCTGCTGTTTTTTCTGCCGGATCAGGATCATGGGGTGCAGCATTCGGTGTTTGCCCCGTTTTTTGCCGCTTCCAAGGCCACCCTCAATACTCCGGCACGCATGGCAAAACTGGGACAGGCGCTGGCGCTGCCGGTGATGGTTTTTCAAGAGGCGGGGCGTTACCGGGTGGTGATCGGGCCGGCGCTGACGGCGTTCGGGCAGCAGGACCCGGCCATTGATGCCCGCACCCTGAATACCGGGTTTGAGGCCCTGATCCAGCGTCAGCCCCCACAGTACATGTGGACCCTGAAGCTGTTCCGCACCCGGCCCGAGGGGCAGGCACGGGTGTATTAGCTGTGTTGTGCGGGGTTGGCTTATCATGAAAGCGTTTTGAAAGAAGGGGGGGGAGCTGGATGATCCTGCCCAACCCGGTCCGTATATCGCCCCCGATACAGCAGCCGTCCTTGCTGTGGTTCGTCGTGATCCACAAAGCCGCTGCGGCAGTGCAGCACATTGTTGCACAACACGCCTTCACCCGCCTGCAGACGGTACTGCACCTTCCAGGGGGAGTCCTGCTCCCAGAGTTGCAGCAGAAAAGCCGCTGCCGCCTGTGTGGCCGGATCACGCCGCCAGAGGATGTTCTTCTGGCGGGCGGAATAGCGCATGTGCAGGGAGCCATCCGGATTGATGCTGAACACCGGGCCATGCTGCCGGGGCCGAATGATTTTTCCGTGTAAAATATTGGCGGGAATGGTCAGCGTTTGTGGATGCATGAGGGCCGTAATAAAGGCCGGATCCGCCTCACGCAGCAGGATATAGGCTATTTCATGATCCATGAAGCGGCTTTCACCACCCTGCCGGGCCGGGCGCACGCAATGCAGCAGCATACCGTGAATCTGCTCCGCCGGTGCCTGATAATAGCCGTCGGTATGCCAGCTCAGCTGCCTGTCGGTATAGGGGATGTAATCATGCTGGTTTTCATGGCGGGTCACCTGGATGGCGCTGAGGCTGTCCGGATCGGCGCACAGGTTGGCATGGAGGTGAATCAGCCCCATGCGTGTGGCCAGTGCATGCACCTCCGGCCTCCCGATCTGCTCCGGTGCCGGGAAACGATAAAAGGCCATATTGTGCTGTCGGACGGTGGCTTTCAGACGCTGAATGGTATGTGCTGCCGGTTGCGGGCCATCCAGTTCCGTCAACAGGCTCGCCTTGTCAGCCGGCCAGTGGGCCAGTTTCTGATCACGCCAGCGCTGGTAGGCAGTCGTGTGCTGGAGCAGAAAGGGCGAATGATTCATGCCGGGTTGATCTCCGTCAGGGTTTTCAGTTGCCACTGCCCAGTATCTTCGGCAGGAGGGCTGCCTGCAATCTCCCGCTTTGGTATCTCCTGCCGGCCAGTGACCGACACCTATTCGGGATATTTGCAATATTATTAAATACCGATATTCTTCTGGTCATGATGCTTGACTCCACGTTTGATGGCATTTTGCGCAATACCCCGATGGGGATAGAATCGGTTTCAGACCACCTCCCATGGGTGAGATTCTTTGGGATCAGGGGCAAACATACACTAGCTGCAATCATAACAGTCAGGTTTCGAGTTCTATTGAGTCAGGATTCAGGTTGTCCCGCGAATGATGGGCACCGAAGTCACAAGAGTCCATATTTCAGGAGGCAGGTATGACAGTCAAACATTATCCAACTCCGATGCTTGATGTGCTGGAGGAAGGGCCATGGCCGAGCTTTGTCAGCGGCATCAAGAATCTGCGCGACAACCACCCCGATGAGCGTATCCGCAAAGTCACCAACAGTCTGCTGGGACAGCTGGAGCACTCCTATGAAACCCGCATGGGCTACTGGAAGGGGGGGACCATTTCCGTATTCGGTTATGGTGGGGGCATCATTCCGCGTTTCTCCGAAGTGGGAGACATGTTTCCGGAATCCAGGGAATTCCACACCCTGCGTGTGCAGCCGCCTGCCGGTAACTACTACACCACCGACATCCTGCGCCAGTTGGCCGACAGCTGGGAGAAGCACGGTTCCGGCCTGCAGACCTTCCACGGCCAGACCGGCAACATCATGTTCATTGGAGCCGACAGCAAGAGCTATCAGCATTTCTTTGACGAAATCAATGATTATGGCTGGGACCTCGGCGGTGCCGGCCCGTGCGTGCGCACCGGCATGTCCTGTGTCGGTGCGGCACGCTGTGAAATGTCCAACTGCAACGAGCAGGCCATTCATCGTCACCTGCTCAATAACTTCACGGATGACGTGCATCGCCCGGCGCTGCCCTACAAGTTCAAGTTCAAGGTTTCCGGCTGTCCGAATGACTGCATGAATGCCATTGAGCGCTCCGACTTCGCCATTATCGGCACCTGGCGCGATGACATGAAAGTGGATCAGCAGGCTTTCAAGGACATGATCTACAAGAAGGCGGACGAGATCGGCCATACCGGTGACCGGGCTGCGGGTCGTCAGTACATGTTCGACAACGTGGTCAGCCGTTGCCCGACCAATGCCATCACCCTGCATGATGATGACACCATCGAGATCGACAACAGCAACTGCGTGCGCTGCATGCATTGCCTGAATGTGCTGCCCAAGGCGCTGCACCCCGGTGATGACAAGGGCGTCAGCATCCTGATCGGTGGCAAGCGCACCCTGAAAATCGGCGACCTGATGGGCACCGTGATCGTGCCGTTCATGAAGATGGACACTGCCGAGGATTACGAGCGCATCGTCGAACTGGGGACCGAAGTCATCGACTTCTGGGCCGAGAACGGGCTGGAGCACGAGCGTTGTGGTGAAATGATCGAACGTATCGGTCTGGTGAACTTCCTGGAAGGCATCGGTATCGATCCGGATCCGAACATGATCAAGCAGCCACGCAGTGTGTCCTATGTGCGTACCGATGGCTGGGATGAGGCCGCCGAAGCGTGGTTCAACCGCAAGCGTGAAGAAAAGCTGGCGGCAGCCGGTTAAGGTCAAGGAGAGGAATCATGGCAGCAGATATGCGCGAACCTATCGAGTCCGGCTGTCCGGACGGCTTCCAGTACATGCACCCGGTCATGCGCCGTAATTACGGGCAGTGGCTGTATCATGAAGATCCACGTCCGGGGGTGCTGGTCCATACCGCCCGCAGCGGTGACAAGGTCTGGACCGTGCGTGCCGGTACCCAGCGGATTCTGGATGTATTCACCCTGCGCAGGCTGATGGACATCGGCGATCAGTATGGCGAGGGCTATGTACGCTTCACCATCCGTTCCAACATCGAGTTCATGGTGGCGGACGGCGCCAGGGTCGAACCACTGGTCAAAGCGCTGGAAGAGGCCGGCTTCCCGGTCGGTGGCACCCGTAACTCGATCACCACCATCTCACACACCCAGGGCTGGCTGCACTGCGACATTCCGGGCACGGATGCCTCCGGCGTGGTCAAGGCCATGATGGATGAGCTGGTGGACGAATTCAAGGGCTGGAACATGCCCAACCGCGTGCACATGACCACATCCTGCTGCCAGATCAACTGTGGCGGGCAGGGCGACATCGCCATCAATATCCAGCACGTCAAGCCGCCCAAGATCAATCATGCCCTGGTCGGCAATATCTGCGAGCGGCCATCGGTGGTGGCGCGTTGCCCGGTGGCAGCCATCCGTCCGGCCATGGTCGATGGCAAGCCGTCGCTGGAAGTGGACGAGAAGAAATGCATCTGCTGCGGGGCCTGCTATCCGCCCTGTCCGCCGATGCAGATCAATGATCACCAGTACACCCAGCTCGCCATCTGGATCGGCGGCAACCACTCCAATGCGCGTGGCAAACCGACTTTCCAGCGGCTGGTCGCTGCCGGGATTCCGAACAATCCGCCGCGCTGGCCGGAAGCCACGGCGATCGTGAAAAAGATACTGCAGTGCTACAAGGACGGTGCCAAGGACTGGGAGCGCATCAATGAGTGGGTTGAGCGTATTGGCTGGCCACGCTTCTTTGAAGTCACCGGGCTGCCGTTCACCAAGTACCACATCGACAACTGGCGGGGTGCGCGCAACAACCTGAACTCCTCAACCCATATCCGATTCTGATGGCGTCTGGAGAGCAAGAGCGGCATGAAATACACGATTCTGGTCAATGAAGGTCCGTATCAGCACCAGTCTGCTGATACCGCCCTGCAGTTCGCCCGTGCCGCCTTGGCGCAGGGGCATGAAATCTTCCGGGTCTTTTTCTACCATGACGGGGTCAATAACGGCACCCGGCTGGCGGTACCGCCCAAGGATGACCGCATGCTCCAGAAGGAATGGTCGGAGCTGGCGGCTCAGCATGGTGTCGATCTGGTCATCTGCATTGCGGCAGCCCAGCGCCGGGGCCTGATGGATGCTGATGAGGCCAGGCGTCAGGGACTGGATGCCGACAATATTGCCCCCGGTTTCCGCATTTCCGGTCTGGGGCAGCTGATTGAGGGCGGCATCGAGTCCGATCGCCTGCTGGTATTCGGGGACTGAGGAGAAAGGCATGAGTCAAACCAAGCAATTCATGTATGTGAACCGCAAGGCCCCGTATGGCACGGTCTATGCGCTGGAGTCGCTGGAGGTGGTGCTGATTGCGGCAGCCTTTGAACAGGATGTCAGTCTGGCCTTCATTGATGACGGGGTTTACCAGATTGTCCGTGGGCAGTCACCCAAAGCGTTGGGGATGAAAAATTTCTCCGCCACCTACAATGCACTGGGTGACTATGATGTGCGCAAGCTGTATGTTGAGCGCGAATCGCTGGAGGCCCGCGGCCTGAGCGCTGATGACCTGATGCCGATCGTGTACGAGGATGAAGATGATGACTATGCGGAAAAGCCTTCCGTACAGCTTGTCTCCCGTGCTGAAATGGCTGCCATCATGGCGGGTCAGGATGTGGTTCTGAGCTTCTGAGGGGATGTGAAATGAGCATGCTGCATATCGTTAACAAGTCCCCGTTTGAGCGCAATGCGCTGGAAAGCTGTCTGGGGTACGCGCTGGCAGGGGATTCCATCTTGCTGATTGAGGATGCCGTGGTCGGAGTGGTCGCAGGCAACCGCTTTGCCGGCCTGCTCACGGCGGCACTGGCCGACAGGCATATCTGCGTACTGCGGGAGGATCTGGTTGCCCGTGGCATCCCGGATGAGCGGGTGCTTGAAGGAATCCGGCTGGTGGATTATGCCGGCTTCGTTGAACTGACGGTTGAAAATGACAGGACACAGAGCTGGCTGTAAGGCTGGCCGAACTTAACCATTAACAGGAGGCCGTATTATGGCACTGGAAATTGACGGCAAAAATATTGCTACCGATGAAGAGGGTTATCTGGAAAACCTGAATGACTGGAGCAAGGAAGTCGCCGAGGCAATGGCAATATCCGAAGATGTCAACCTGACCGATGAGCACTGGGAAATCATCAATTTCCTGCGTGAATACTATGAAGAGTATCAGATTGCACCGGCGGTCCGGGTGCTGACCAAAGCTGTCGGCAAGCGCCTGGGTGCTGACAAGGGTAATTCCAAATACCTGTACAGCCTGTTTCCCTACGGTCCCGGCAAGCAGGCCTGTAAATACGCCGGTCTGCCCAAGCCTACCGGCTGCGTCTGATCCCGGCTAGACCCCGTCCCCCCGTCTGGCGGGGGGCGTGTGGTGGCAATCCTTATTGGCAGATCTGTCCGGTCCCTGTTCAGGGACGGGGGTGGTTTTGTCTGACAGCCGCTCCTCAAGCCCTGCAGCAGCAGGTTTTCAGCAGCGGTTTTACCAGGAGTTCTGACAGTGACATTCATAAGCATCCTGTACGGATTGCTGTTCTGGGCCGCCACGCTGATACTGGTCATCGGTGTGGGGCGCAGGGTGCATCTGTACTGGAAGGTCCCGGCCCCCTTGAAGATCGTCACGACACCGGCGCCCGTCACCCGCAGCGGCGTGGTGTGGCGCATGTTCAAGGAGGTGGTGTTTTTCACCAGCCTGTTTCGTGCCAGCAAGTACACCTGGGTATTTGCCATCCTGTTTCACATGGCCCTGTGGCTGGTACTGCTGCGGCATACGCGCTATTTCATGGACATGAACAGCTTTCTGGTCTTCATGCAGCCGTTCGGTCGATATGCCGGTTTTGCCATGTTGCTGGGCCTGACCGGTCTGCTGGGCCGGCGCATGTTGGTGGACCGGGTGCGCTACATTTCGGCACCATCCGACTTCCTGATGCTGCTGCTGCTGCTGTCCATCGGTGTGTCCGGGATGATGATGAGCTTCGGGGTTCATACCGACATTGTGCAGGTCAAGGCTTTCTTCCACGGACTGATGACCTTTGACTGGCAGCCCCTGCCCGGTGATCCGCTGCTGCTGCTGCACCTGCTGCTGGTGGCGGTGCTGATGATCATTTTCCCGATCAGCAAGCTGCTGCATGCGCCCGGCGTGTTCTTCAGCCCGACCCGCAACCAGGTCGACAATCCGCGTGAAAAACGGCATGTCGCTCCCTGGGCGCGTGAACTGGAGCGGGAGCACAAGCTGTATGCCGACGATACACCAACCGCGCCGGTTTCCAGATAAGGGGTGCAGCATGGCGGATTATGACATTCCAGAACTGAACGGTGCCGGTTACATCAAGGTTCCAGCCCTCGAACGGGATACCATGAAGGGCAAGGGGCCGTTTATGGCCAAGCCCGAGTTTCAGGAGGCGCTGCATTTTCCGGATGATTTCGAGCCGGTTGAGGGCGGCGGCTATACGCTGGTACCGGACTGGAAGGAAAAGGCACTGGCGAAGCTGGATGACCTGCGGCACCGCTACCGCTCCCTGCAGCTGTATCTCGACATCTGCGTCAAGTGCGGCGCCTGCACCGACAAGTGCCATTACTTCATCGGCACCCGTGATGCCAAGAACATGCCGGTGGCGCGTCAGGACCTGCTACGCAAGGTCTACCGGCGGTATTTCACTTTTGCCGGAAAGCATTTCCCCCGGCTGGTGGGTGCGGTCGACCTGACCGAGGAGGTGGTGAACGACTGGTACAATTACTACCATCAGTGTTCCCAGTGCCGGCGCTGTTCGGTGTACTGTCCCTACGGGATTGATACGGCTGAAATTTCCATGGCCGCACGGGAAATCCTGGACACCATCGGGCGCGGCACCAAGTACAATAACGAGATCATCGGCAAGGTCTTCAAGATCGGCAACAACCTCGGCCTGCCGGCCATGGCGCTGGCGGATACCCTGGAAGGGCTGGAGGAGGATGTCGAGGATGATACCGGTATCAAGGTACGCTTCCCGCTGGATGAGGAGGGGGCCGAGGTCCTGCTGATTACACCCTCTGCCGATTTTTTTGCCGAGCCGCATGTGGATGGCCTGATCGGCTATGCCAAGGTATTCCATGAGGCCGGTATCAGCTGGACCCTGAGTTCCCATGCCTCCGAGGCCGCCAACTTCGGCATGTTCATCGGCTCTTACGAGAACATGCGCCGTATCGCCCTGCGCATCCGTGAAGCCGCCATTCGGCTCAAGGTCAGGCGTATCGTGTTCGGTGAGTGCGGGCATGCCTGGCGGGTGGCGTACAGTTTCCTCAATACCTTGGCCGGTCCGTTTGACTTTCTGGACCCGAAATACCCGGTTCCCCAGCATATTCTGGAGATTACCTGGGGCCTGATCCAGGAGGGGCGGCTGGTGCTGGACAAGTCGCAGAACGATGACAAGGTACTGACCTTTCACGATTCCTGCAATGTGGCCCGTGCCACGCGCATGGGTGACAGGCCGGGCGGGCAGTTCGAGATTCCGCGTCAGGTCATCCGGGCGGTGTGCAACCACTTTGTCGACATGCCGGCAGACACCATTCACGACGCGACTTATTGCTGTGGCGGCGGTGGCGGCCTGTTGACCGATGACCTGATGGAGTTGCGGGTCAAGGGAGCCCAGCCGCGCATGGAGGCGCTCAAGTACGTGACCGAGCAGCAGGGCGTGACGCACATGGCGGCCATCTGCGCCATCTGCAAATCCCAGTTCACCAAGGTCATCCCCTATTACGGTTTCACCATGGACCAGATTGTCAGTGTGCACCAGCTGGTGAGCAATGCCATCGTCCTCAAGCGGGAGGTTTCGGTCCAGGCCCGCCCCGATGCGGATGACGCAGATGATGACAGTGATGACGCCTGATGCCCCCGGACGGGTTCCGTCAGGATTGCCGCTTCAGGTAACAGATTTAATGATCCGGCCCAGCCGCCGGGTTTAGCGACAGGAGATCAAACATGGCAACAGCAGCTGATGATTCACGCCTGGGAGGCCGGACCTTCCGCCGTTTCAAGGACGGCAGTCATACCTGGGACAGTATGCACGAAAAGATTTTTGTCGCGGACACGACCCACAAGTGCCCGACCTATGTGCACAAGACTCCGCCCTGTCAGGGCAGCTGCCCTTCCGGTGAGGACATCCGGGGCTGGCTGCAGATTGTGCGCGGGATTGAAAAGACACCACCGGACATGTCGATGCAGGAGTATGCCTTCCAGCGCCTGACGTCGGCCAATCCGTTCCCGTCCATGATGGGGCGGGTATGCCCGGCACCGTGTCAGGAGGGCTGCAACCGCAATGATGTGGATGATTTCGTCGGCATCAATGCGGTAGAACAGTATATCGGTGACAGTGCCATTGCCATGGGTTTCGGATTCGAGGCCGCACCGGCACTGTCCGGCAGGAAGGTGGCGATTATCGGTGGTGGTCCTGCCGGCATGGCTGCTGCTTACCAGCTGCGCCGTCTGGGGCATGCCTCCACCCTTTTCGAGCAGCACCCGGAGCTGGGCGGCATGTTCCGTTACGGGATTCCAGGCTACCGGATTCCACGCGACAAGCTGGATGCCGAAATCCAGCGCATTCTGGATCTGGGTGGTATTGAGGTACGCTGCAACACCCGCGTGGGTGCCGATGTCAGCGTGGAGACCCTCGAGCAGGATTACGATGCCGTGCTGTGGGCACTAGGCTGCTGGAACGGGCGTGGCCTGTTCGTGGAGCAGTTTGATGCCACCCCGAACTGTGTGGTCGCCGTCGACTTTCTGGAAGCCTTCAACAAGGGCACCCTGAAATACACCGCCCCGCGTGTGGTCTGCGTCGGCGGCGGGGATACCTCAATCGACGTGGTATCGGTTTCGCGCCGTATCGGCACCCTGCCGGATTATCAGGAGCTACCGGAAGCCGCTGCCACCGGTCGGGAGGTGCATACACAGGAGCCGGCGGCCAAGGTCGCATCCCAGGTGACCTTGACCACCCTGTTCCCGCTGGACCAGATGACCGCGGCCGAGCACGAAGTGCAGGATGCCCTCAAGGAGGGGGTCACCATCCTGACTGAAGTCATGCCCAAGGCGCTGGTACTGGATGAAAACGGGCGTGCCACCGGCCTGATCGTGGTCGAGTGCGAAATGAAGGGCAACCTGCCGCAGCCGAAAGAGGGCGGGAAGGAGACCCTGATCGAGGCCGACCTGATCGTGTCCGCCATCGGCCAGTATGGCCGGCTGGATGGTGTGGAGGACATGAACAATGGCCGTCACCTGATCAATGCCGATGCCCTGTACCAGGTGCCAGGCAAGGCGGGGCATTTTGTGGCCGGTGACATCATTCGCCCGCATCTGCTGACCACGGCCATCGGTCAGGGGTCGATTGCCGCCGAAACCATCAACCAGTACCTACGTCAGGAGGACATGACCAAGCGTCCCAAGGTGGACAAGCACCACTTCAACCTGATGCAGAAGCTGCACGAAGCCGGGCTGGACCCGAAGCACTTTGAGGAGGCTCATACGGACGACCTGCGCGGGACTTCAGAGCTGGATTATGCGGTCCATAATTACGAAGACCGTTCCAAATCGGTGATCGTGCCTTCCAGCAGCCTGTTCCTGGGGCATTTCCAGACCGAGGCCCGCCAGCAGCGTACTGAGGATGTGCCCAGTGCGGAAGCCGTACTGGGGCATTTTGCCGAGCGCATGAATTCGCTGGCGGAGGAACAGGCAGTCAGGGAAGCCAAGCGCTGCATGAGCTGCGGCATGTGTTTCGAGTGTGACAACTGCGTGATTTACTGCCCGCAGGATGCGGTTTACCGGGTGCCGAAGAAGCAGGCCACCATGGGCCGCTATGTCGCCACCGATTATGACCGCTGCATCGGCTGTCATATCTGTGCGGATGTCTGCCCGACCGGTTATATCGAAATGGGTATGGGTGAGTAAAGCCGGTGATGATGCTCAAGTTGTTTAATCCTCCGGTTTCCGGCGGGCGGCTGCTGGCCGCCCTGCTGTTGGCGGGATTGCTGGCGGCTTGTGATGCTGCCGTGCCGCAGCCCGAGCTCGGGGTGGCCAGGGCCAAGGCCGATCAGTGTGTCGAGCCGACCGGGGATATGCGCCGGAACCACATGCAATACCTGCTCACGCACCGGGACGAAACCGTGATTGAGGGCATTCGTACCACGCAGCACAGTCTGGTCGAGTGTGTGAACTGCCATGTCGCACCGGTGCGGGCGGATGGTTCTGCCGTGCATTATCCGGACAAGGATCATTTCTGTGCCAGCTGTCATACTTATGCCGGTGTGAAGATTGACTGTTTCCAGTGCCATGCCGACCGTCCGCAGGTCATGGACAACCCGGATTATCCGCACCCGCTCAGCGCCAACCGCTACCATCAGCTGGCCAGTGGCGGTGGCACCACCGTCAGCCTGTCCGACATGCTGGCGGTGAGTGGTATGGGGAGTGGTTCCACTGCCGGGGAGGTGAGACCATGAGTGACGGACTGCAACAGGTGCCGCAACGCAATCAGGTCGATGCCTACCGGCGTCATTTTATGGCTGCTGTCACGGGGGCGGCGACGCTGGCCACCCTGGCACCGGGGGTGATCCTGCGCGAGGCCAGTGCAGCCACCCGCCCGGATGTCACTGCCCGCCCGCCGGAGCAGCCGGCCACCTCCGTTGTGCGCTGGGGCATGCTGATCGATACCGCACGCCTTGGTGATGGCGGGGCGGCGATGGTGGCGGCCTGCCGGCGTGAGCATGGCTGGGGCCATGATCCCAGGGCTTCCCCGGAGCAGCAGCCGCAGTGGGTCCGCACGGTCAGGGTCACGGACAAACTCACGCAGCACAGTTTCACCCTGCCGGTCATGTGCCAGCACTGTGAGCACCCGCCCTGTGTGGATGTGTGCCCGACCGGAGCTTCCATGAAACGTGCCGATGGCATTGTGCAGGTCAACAAGCACATCTGCATTGGTTGCCGCTACTGCATGATGGCCTGTCCCTACAAGGCTCGAAGCTTTGTGCATGAGCCGCTGACCGACCAGCGTCCGCATTCGCCGCGTGGCATGGGGACGGTGGAATCCTGCAACCTGTGCGTGCACCGGATTGATACCGGGCGGATTCCGGCCTGTGCCGAGGCAGCCCCGCAGGCGGTGATTTTCGGTGACCTGAACGATCCGGACAGTCGCATCAGTCAGGCCGTGCAGGCGCTGGGTGGAACCCAGATCCGGGCCGACCTTGATCTCAATACCGGTGTGCGCTACCTCAATATCTGATTCACGGAAATGTCATCATGAGCAATACAGCAATCGTTTATCGTGAAGTCGGCGAGGGCAGGGGGTTTTATCTGCTGCTGGTCCTGTTCGGAGCCGTTGTGGCCATGGGGGCGCTGGCATTTTTCCATCTGGAGCACGAGGGGCATCATGTCACCGGCATGAACAACCAGATTGTCTGGGGCCTGCCGCACGTGTTTGCCATTTTCCTGATTGTGGCGGCCTCGGGGGCGCTGAATGTCGGCTCCATCGGCACCGTGTTCAGAAAGCCGCTGTACCAGCCCATGGGGCGGTTGTCGGCACTGGTGGCCATGGCGCTGCTGCTGGGCGGGCTGGTGGTGCTGGTGCTGGACCTCGGGCACCCGGATCGCCTGATCGTGGCCATGACCCATTACAACTTCAAGTCCATCTTTGCCTGGAATATCATCCTGTACAACGGCTTTCTGGCCCTGGCCGGGTTTTACCTCTGGACCATGATGGACCGCCAGCTCAAGGCCCTGTATCCCTATGCCGGTTTTGCCGCTTTCAGCTGGCGGCTGATCCTGACCATGGGCACCGGCTCGATTTTCGGCTTTCTGGTGGTGCGCCAGTTCTATGATTCCGCCATCATGGCGCCACTGTTCATCGCCATGTCGTTCTCCTTCGGTCTGGCGGTGTTCATTCTGGTGCTGTATGCCGGTTTTGCCTGGACCCGGCGCCCGCTGGGGGATGTGGTGCTGAACCGGCTGCGCTACCTGCTGGCGGTGTTCATCGGGGCGGCATTGTTCCTGGAGCTGATGCGCCATCTGGCCAACCTGTATGTCACGCGCCGGCACGGAGTCGAGCAGTTCATCCTGAGTGATGGCGGAATTTATACCCAGTTGTTCTGGGTCGGGCAGGTGTTTCTGGGCGCACTGGTACCGCTATCGCTGATTTTCTGCCGTCGGCTGGTGGGCAACCGCCTGTCGCTACTGGTGGCCTGTGTGCTGGTGATCCTCGGCGGTTTCGCCCAGCTGTACGTGATCCTGATTGGCGGGCAGGCGTACCCGCTGGAACTGTTCCCCGGTGCCACGGTGGAAAGCACCTTCTTTGATGGCCAGATCAGCCGTTATGCACCCACGGTCTGGGAGTGGATGCTGGGGCTGGGCGGGGTGGGGATATCCCTGCTGCTGGTGACGGTCGGGGTCAGGGTACTCCGCTTTCTACCGGTGTCGCTGGCGGATGAAGTGCTTGATTCTGATGACTCCTGAATGCGGACGGAGCCACCGTAATGCGCTGGCTGTGACATGCCCCGCACCAGACCGGCAAGAAGACCAGCACCCTGCTGGCGATGATGGATGCGCTCAACCAGTCGAGGGCTTACAGTGCACTTTACATGGGGGTGGAGTCGGCCCAGTCGGCCCGCAATGATGTCGCATGTGGCATGACCACCATGCTTGGCAGTCTGGTGGACGGGGCTGCCTTGCACCTCAATGATGAACGCCTGGCGGCGTGGCGGTCCGGGCTGTGGGCGAAACATGGCCCGGATGGCACTTTAAAAGCCCTGCTCAGCCAATGACCTGGGAGGATAAGTCCGCCCGTGACCACCGCACCCCGATCACACGGGAGCGCTATTTTGCCGCCCGCGAGCACCTGATCCAGTCACGGGCCACGCTACCTTAACCTCTGGGTTTGTGCGGCTTCGGGCGATCCGGTTTGGGCCGATCCGGTTTGGGGCGGTCAGGTTTCGGACGGTCCGGCTTGGGGCGGTTGGGATGGTAGCTGCCATGATGCGGACGCGGGCGCACCGGCACATAAACCGGGCGGTAGACCCATGGATCACGCCAGCCATAGCCATAACCGCCATACCACCAGCCGTCAACCCGATCCCAGCGGTCAAAGTCACGCATGGCCTGATTGCGGCGTACTGCCTCCAGATAGGTCAGCTGCATGTAGTCGATGACCTGATCCGATACGCCCTGACGGCGCAGGTCCGCCAGCTGGGAGGCGCTCAGATGGTAATAGGTGCCGGACGCGCGCATGCGGGCAACGATCTGGTCGGGGGGGACTTTCTGCCGGCTGAGCTGGATGATCTCCGGTACGGTGGCTGTCGGGCGCGGTTCTGCCGGTGCAACCACACAGCCGCCAAGGGACAGGGCCAGCAGTAACAACAGGGCTCCGCCGAGTGGACTTCTGAGGTTGATCATGTTCGTTTTCCTTGCTTGTTTGGTTCGTGTTCCAGACATGGGGACTCCTGATCATAAGACAACAGCCTTTATCCTGAGTTTCTTCACTTTCCCGGACTGGCCATCAGCCCTGACGGATGGCATGATCAACGCCTGATTCAATGGCGTCCTGTTACCTCTGTGCATGTGCGGTGGGCGGATGCCGGTTTTGAGGGCAAACAGCATGGGGCAACAAGACCCAGTACCACTACAGCAGGGCGCAGACCCGCGCGGGCCTTTACATCTGGCCGTGCTGCTGTCGTTTTCCGGCGCGGGCGGCGTGGAGCGCATGGTCATGAACCTGGTGCGCGAGCTGGCCGCCATGCCGGGGCTGCGGCTGGACCTGCTGAGCATCCGTGCCGATGGTCCGCACCTGACAGCCATTCCGGCCAATGTACGCTGGCTGCCGCTGCAGGCCGGCCACACCCTGACAGCCATTCCGGCGCTGGTGCGCTACCTGTGCCGGGAAAAACCCCAGGCCTTGCTGGTGGCCAAGGACCGGGCCGGGCGGGCCGCGCTGATGGCCCGGCAACTGGCCGGAGTGGATTGCCGGGTGGTGATCCGGTTGGGAACCAATCTGTCGGCTGCCCTGAAAAACCGTTCCGGTATCCGGCGCTGGTGGCGGACCCTGCCCATGCGCTGGCTGTACCCGCTGGTGGATCGGGTGGTGGCGGTTTCCGACGGGGTGGCACGGGATACGGTAGCCATTACCGGCCTGCCGGCGGCGCGGGTGACGGTGATCCGCAATCCGGTCATCACGCCGGGGCTGCTGGCACAGGCTCAGGCACCCGTGGCCCATCCGTGGCTGAATCTGAAGACCGTACCGGTGATTATGGGCGCGGGGCGACTGAGTGACCAGAAAGATTTCCTGACGCTGCTGGAAGCCTTTGCCCAGGTACGCCGGCAGCGTGACTGTCGGCTGATGATTCTGGGAGAGGGCGGTTTGCGTGCGGCACTGGAGCAGCGGGTAGCCGCTTTGGGACTGGATGCCGTGGTGAGTCTGCCCGGTTTTCAGGCCGATCTGCCCGCCTGGTTGCAGAAGGCGGACCTGTTTGTGCTGTCTTCCCGCTGGGAGGGTTCACCCAATGTGCTGACCGAGGCGCTGGCGCTCGGGGTGCCGGTGGTCGCGACCGCCTGCCCCAGTGGTCCGGATGAAGTGCTGGCACAGGGTCGTTTCGGGCCACTGGTGCCGGTCGGGGATGTCGGGCGGCTGGCACAGGCCATGCTGGACACGCTGGCGCAGCCGCTGCCCGGAGCCGAGCTGCAGCAGGCAGTGCAGGCCTACCGTGCCGACCGGAGTGCACGCGAGTATCTGGCGGTTCTGCAGGGGCTGCCGGGAGGCCGTTCATGTGCGGCATAGCCGGGGTCTTCCTGTGGCAGGGTGAGCCTGATACACAACGTCTCAAACGTGCCTTGCAGGCCCTGCGTCATCGCGGGCCGGATGCGCAGCAGCTCTGGTGCCGGCGGGGGGTAGGGCTGGCACATGCCCGGCTGTCCATTATCGATCTGGAAGGCGGTATCCAGCCGCTGCACAGTCGTGACGGTCAGCTGCATCTGGTGGCCAATGGTGAGATTTACAATGATCCCGCCCTGCGGATGCAATACCGGAATGCGTCTGTCCAGCCCGGCAGCGGCTCGGATTGCGAGTCTATCCTGCAGGTGTATCAGGCCGGAGGGCGGGATGGCATCCGCCGATTGCACGGCATGTTTGCCTTTGCCCTGTATGATGAGCGCCAGAACTGCCTGTTGCTGGCCCGTGACCGGCTGGGGATCAAGCCGCTGTATTATGCCCGTCTGCCGGGGGGGTGGGCCTTCGCCTCGGAAATCAAGGGGCTGCTGCCACTGCTGGGGCGGGTGCCGGTGCTTGATGCGCAGGCGCTGGCCGGGTTTCTGGATTACCAGTTCAGTACCGGATGCGATACCATTTTCCAGGGTATCCGGCGCGTGCTGCCGGGGCAAAGCATTCTGCTGACGGCTGAGGGGACACAGGACGCTGAAACCTACTGGAGCCCCCTGGCTATCCGGCCCCGGTCACTGGGGCTGGAGGAGGCGGTAGAAGCGTTCGGACCGCTGTGGGACAGCGTCATGCGCGAGCATCTGCGTTCTGATGTGCCGCTGGGGCTGTTCCTGTCCGGTGGCATTGATTCATCCGTGCTGCTGGCCAGCCTCTGCGAGCAGTACGGCCAGCCGCTGCACACCTATTCGGTCGGTTTCGGAGAGGGCCGGGACGAGCTGGCGCAGGCCGAGGCACTGGCGCGCCGCTTCGGCAGTGAGCACACCAGCCTGGTCCTGACGCGGGCGCAGCTGTTCGAGCGCATTGCCCATACGGTCTGGGCCACGGATGACCTGATGCGTGATTATGCCTGCCTGCCACTGAGCCTGCTGGCCGAACGGGCGGCGCAGGACCTGAAGGTGGTTTTTTCCGGAGAGGGAGGGGATGAGGCATTTGCCGGCTACCGACGTTATGCGGACTCGGTGGAAGGTTGGCTCAAGGCGCTGGCTTTCGGTACCGGCGGCTTTCGCACCCATGGTGAATGGGGCCGGCGGCGTGAAACCCGTGCCGCCCTGTCCGGGGCCTTGCGGGCGGTTGATACCCGTTTGCCATTCCGGACCCACTGGGCGGAAACACCACCGGACTGGAGCCGGATGCAGCAGCGTCAGTATGTGGACCTGAAAACCGCATTGCCGGACAATCTGCTGGTCAAGGCTGACCGCATCCTGATGGCTTTCGGGCTGGAAGGGCGGGTGCCGTTCTGTGATCACCGGCTGGTGGCTTTCGGGCTGTCGCTGCCGGATGCAGTCAAATACCGGCAGCGTCGGGGCAAGTACCTGATCCGGCGCTGGGCGGAAAAGGTGCTGCCTAAGGATCATCTGCAGCGGCCCAAGCGCGGTTTTTATGTGCCGGTGCCGGAGTGGATCAGTGGCCGCTTTCTGGACCAGTTGGAGCTGGTCTTGCTGGCGGACCGGGCGGTGCGTGAGTGGTTTGATCCGATTGCCTGCCGGCGGCTGTTTGATCGCCAGCGCAGCAAGGGAGGCTGTACGCGGGCGATCTGGGGCCTGATGCAGTTTGCCATCTGGCACCGGTTCATGGTGGAACAGCCGGGGTTGCAGCCTGCGGTCTGTGAAAATCCGCTGGACGTGATTCGGGGATAGTTCGGGGCTGGAAGGAGGTTCGGGCATGCTGTTGTCCCACAAGTACAATTTTCTGTTCGTGCATATCGCCAAGACCGGCGGTACCAGTGTGCGTGCGGCTTTAAGTCCCTTGCGCTGGCGTGATCCCGTATATTACCTGATGTGGCCCTGTCACCGGCTCAGCGGCCTGAGCGGGCACCGGCTCGGTACCCGTTTTCCGCGCCACGCGCATATCATTGCCGCCAAAGAGATGCTGCCGGAGCCGTTTTTTCAGGGGCTGTTCAAATTTGCCTTTGTGCGTAATCCCTGGGATCTGCAGGTCAGCTCCTTTCACCATATCCGGCGCGAGCGCCCCGAGCACCTGAACGGTATCAGCGATTTCAATGCCTTCATGCGCTGGAAGTTCAATCCAGCGCGTCCGTATCAGTACCATATCGATACCTCGCTGTCGTTGCAGTCGGATTATCTGGTGGACCTGCATGGCAACCTGCTGACCGACTTTGTCGGACATTATGAAACCCTGCCGGCGGATTTTGAACAGGTCTGCGTCCGTATCGGCATTCCGCTGCGTTCCCTGCCGCACAAGCGTGAGGCCAGCGATCGGGAGCGTGATTACCGCCGTTACTATGCCGATGATGTGGCCGAGCAGGTGGCCCGGCATTTCGAGCGTGATATTCGCTTGCTGGGGTATCAGTTTTGACGCCGGTGCAGCTGGTGATCCTGGACCGGGACGGGGTGATCAATGAGGACTCCGATGATTACATCCGTACAGTGGCGCAGTGGGTGCCGATTGCCGGCAGTCTGGAGGCCATTGCCAGCCTGAACCGGGCTGGATTCAGGGTGGGCGTGGCTACCAACCAGTCCGGCATCGGACGGGGTTATTACAGCCTGGAAACACTGGCGGGCATGCATGCCAGAATGACGGAACTGCTGACGCATGCCGGGGGGCGGATTGATGCACTGCGCTGTTGTCCGCACTTGCCGACAGACCATTGCCGCTGCCGCAAACCCAGGCCGGGCATGCTGCTGGCCTTGATGCGGGAATTTGCCGTCGAGCCGCAGCAATGCTGCTTTGTCGGGGATGCGTATTCTGATTTCAGGGCAGCCGAAGCAGCAGGCATGGCCTTCCATCTGGTACGCACCGGCAAGGGGGAGCGTACACTGGCGGCCCATCCGGCGCTGGCCTGTGCCGGAATCTGGAATTCACTGGCAGAGTTTGCTGCAGCACTGACAGCCTTGTCTGCACAGCTGGCAGCATCCGGGATGGCGACCGGCGTTACAGGAAATCATCCGGGTCCAGCTTGATCTGGCGCGTGATGCTTTCATTCCTGAAGGCCATGGTGCGCATGCGTGCACGGGTACGGGCCAGCATGCGGCGCTTGTGGAACTGCCAGCGCTCATACAGGGTGAGGTAGCTGACATCCGGCAGGGGTTCGTGGAAAATGGTGCTGGGGAATTTGATTTTGTTGCCCACGCCGTAATGCTCGCAGGCATCCAGTTGCACGGCTGCGGCAGGTTCGAGCTGGTAGGCATTCAACTTGTAGGTGGTGGAAATAAAGGCATCCACCAGTCCGGGAGTGGCATCCTGGGCACGCTCCAGCAGGATTTCGGCTCCGGAGGGCCAGAGCACGTAAGCGGCAGCACCGATACTGTCCTGGAACAGGGGCAGCAGGTGGTATTCGCCCAGAATGTTCTTGCCGCGTCGGGCGACGGTTTTCTTGCGGCCCCGGACCTCGAACTTGACCAGATCGCAGCCACCGTAGTTGTCCAGCTGGCGCAGCAGGTAGGGCACATGGCGCGAGAGCATGGCATCATCTTCCAGAATGAGGGCCGGTTGCTGACGTTTGTGCACCAGCTGCCAGATTTTGTGATGGCTGAGATAGCAGGCGATTTCGGTCTTGCGCAGCGGACGCTCCCAGCCGATGGCCATGTAGTGCCGGGCACGGGTATGCAGGTGACTGGGCGAGACGGCACGCACCAGCTCGAATTCCAGCCCCAGACGCGCCATCTGGCTTTGCTGGAAGGCCAGCCGGTCTTTGGATTCCGGCAGGTTGATGACAAAAATCTGCATTTGTTGTTGTTCCGGCAAGTTTTCTGGTGTTGTGTTGACACGCGTTGACAGGTGGCCCCGCCCCGTCTTTGTCGGGTTGGTCAGAGAATACACCGGCCTTGGGGTAAAGGCCAGCCTGCAAACCCTGTCACCAGCAGCCCGGCAGGGCGGACAGGGACAGGAAGGCAAAGCCCATGTCGGTGGAGCCATACTGCAGCAATACCCAGCCGATCAGCAGCCCGGCCAGTCCGGCCAGCAGTAACCTGCGTTTCATGCGGCCTCCGCTGCCAGTCTGGCAACCGGCCGTTCCCTGATCGGCAGGTTCAGCAGGGCGGCCATGACGCTCAGGGCCATGCACAGGGCCCAGACCAGGTTGTAATTACCACTCAGGTCGTAGACATAACCGCCAAGCCAACCGCCCAGAAAGGAGCCGAGCTGGTGGAACAGGAACACGATGCCGCCCAGCATGGACATGTTTTCCACGCCGAAGACGGTGGCGACGATGCCGTTGGTCAGAGGGACGGTGCTGAGCCACAGCAGGCCCATGGCCATGCCGAAGGCGTAGGCACTCCAGGTGGTGACCGGCAGCAGCAGGAAAATGGCGATGATGACCAGGCGCCCGCTGTAGATGCCGGTCAGCAGCCAGGGCTTGGAGACCCTGCCCCCCCAAAGGCCGGCCAGATAGGAGCCGAACACGTTGAACAGGCCGACCAGGCCCAGGACCACGGCACCGGTACCGGGAGTCAGCCCGGCATCAGTGAGGTAGGCAGGCAGGTGTACACCGATGAACACCACCTGAAAGCCGCACACAAAGTAACCCAGGGCCAGCAGCCAGAAGTCCCGGTGCCGGGCCGCTTCGGACAGGATGGCCCCGAGTGGCAGGCTGATATGGCTTTGGGCATGATGGCTGTCAGCACGCATGCTGATGGCCAGCGGGATCATCAGGGCGCTGATGGCGGTCAGGATCAGCAGGGCACTGCTCCAGCCGAATTGTTGCAGCAGGGCATTGCTGCCTGGCAGGAACAGAAACTGGCCCAGGGAGCCCATGGCGGTCGACACACCCATGGCCCAGCTGCGTTTTTCCGGCGGTACCACCCGGCTGATGGCGCTGAACACCACCGGGAAAGTGGTGCCGCTGAGGCCCAGGCCGATCAGGATACCGGCCCCGATGATCAGTTCGGTTTCACTGCCGGTGCGACTCATCAGGTACAGGCCGGCCACGTACAGGAGGCTGCCGAAAAACGCCACCCGCCCGCCGCCATACCGGTCCACAAAGCGCCCCGCCACCGGCTGGCTCAGGCCCCAGACCAGATTCTGGATCGCCATGGCCAGCGCATAGGATTCGCGCCCCCAGCCCAAGTCATCGGTCATCGGCTGCAGGAACAGGCCGAAACCATGGCGGATGCCCATGGAAATGGCCAGAATGATGGCTCCGCACAGCAGGATGATGAACGGACTGCGCCAGTCGGGTGATTTCATGTCGGCTCCGAAAGTGGACTTGCGGTATTTGTGGCATCCGATTTTAATGCGTGTACCTGATGCCGGGGAAGAGGCTTGATAATATACCCGGACTTGCGTCCCGGAAAAGGTGGGGCTGGCTGCCGGACCGGTGGTTTGTTTTTGTTTGTGGGTATTGGGGAGTCATGAATGCAGAATGAAGAAAACCTGATCTGGATTGATCTGGAAATGACCGGACTGGATACGGTGAATGACCGGATTCTGGAAATTGCCACGGTGGTGACGGACAAGGCCCTGCGGGTGCTGGCCGAGGGGCCGGTGCTGGCGATTCATCAGCCGGAGGCGGTACTGGCGGGTATGGATGAATGGTGCCAGACCCAGCATGGTGGTTCGGGGCTGACACAGCGGGTGCGTGACAGTCGCTGTGATGAGGCGGAGGCCGAGCGCCTGACGCTGCAGTTTCTGGCGCAGCATGTCCCGTCCGGCGTCTCACCCATGTGCGGCAACAGCATCTGCCAGGACCGGCGTTTTCTGGCGCGTTCCATGCCGACACTGGAAGCTTTTTTCCATTACCGCAATCTGGATGTCAGTACCCTCAAGGAACTGGCGAAGCGCTGGAAACCGGAGATTCTGGGCAGTTTCAGGAAGGACTCCAGCCATCTGGCACTGAATGACATTCATGATTCGATTGGTGAGCTGCGCTTTTATCGGGAGCATTTGCTGCGGGTCTGAAGGGATTGTGGCCGTGTGGCAGGCAGGAAGGGGGATGAGCGGGGTCAGGCGGAAGGGCCGTCTGCCTGATCGGGTGCTGTCGCTCCGGCTATTCAGGTGCTAGTATTGTGCTTTGGGATATGATCACCCTGCTTGCCTGTTCTGGAAATGAAAAAAACAATACGCAAATCGTGTTCCCTGCTATGAATGCCATAATGTCTGACAACCTGTATGCTGCCGGCCGGAATACCTTTTACAAGGCGCTTGTCGTTGCGGCTGTCGTGCATGCCCTGCTGATTTTCGGGGTATCATTTGCTCCGGCTGAACGCAGCAGTCCGCCCCGTCCGCCGGTGCTGGACATCACGCTGGTGCAGACCCGCAGTGAGGAGGCCCCGGAGCAGGTGGAGTTCATTGCCCAGGCCAACCAGCAGGCCAGCGGCAGTTCCGATCAGAAGAACCGGCCCCGCAGCCCGCTGGCATCGCTGCAGCCGGATGTGGCTGAAGGGGAGGCACCTTTGCAGGTGGAAGCTTCCGCCCCGGATGAAACCCCCAAGCTGCAGCCGGAAATCCTGACCACCAAGGGTGAGACCTTCCGGCGTGTGGACAAGACACCGGAACAGCCGGAGGAGCAGGAGCTGCCGCTGGCTGAAGCCCTGTCGGACAGTTCACTGGAAATCGCCCGTCTGCTGGCGGAGGTGGATGAGGCGGAAGCCCGTTATGCCAAGCGCCCCCGCATCCATTTTATTGATGCCGTGAGTGCCAAGAGTGCCGTGGAGGCGGAGTATGTGGATGCCTGGGTCAAGAAGATCGAGCGGGTCGGGAACCTGAACTTTCCCGCCGAGGCGATCAACAGAAACATCAGTGGGAAATTGATTCTTAATGCGACTCTCGACCATAATGGCAGGGTACAGGACATCCAGATTGATGTGTCATCCGGGTATAACATCCTTGACAAGGCCGCCATGCGGATCGTGAAGCTGGCCTCCCCCTACCCGCCACTTCCCAGGGAAGTCCGGGAGAAATGGGACCAGCTCAACATTACCCGGACCTGGATTTTCCACAGTGGGGTTTTGAATACGGAATAATCACCATGCAAATCATTTCCAGTCTGCGCAATAGTCTGCTGATTGCCACGCCGGTCATGCATGACGTCCATTTCAACCGTACGGTCACCCTGATCTGTCAGCACGACGAGCACGGTGCCTTTGGTGTGACTGTCAACCGTCCGCTGGAGGTCACGGTCGGCGAGCTGCTGAAACAGCTCAATATTGAGGTGGAATCCCCGGAAATCGGGAGCCAGTCCGCTCTGAGTGGCGGACCGGTACAGCCGGAGCAGGGCTTTGTCCTGCACTGCACCGGCGAACAGGAATGGGAAAGCACGCTGCAGGTTGACGAGGGGGTCGGTATCACCTCCTCACGTGACATTCTGGTGGATATTGCCCGGGGGCGGGGGCCGAAACAGTTCCTGCTGGTACTGGGGTGTGCGGGCTGGGGATCGGGGCAGCTGGAGGCGGAACTGAAGGAAAATGCCTGGCTGACCTGTCCGTCCGACAGCCGCATCCTGTTTGACATGCCCTATCCGCAGCGCTGGAAAGGCGCAGCTTCCCTGCTGGGTATCGACATGAGCCTGTTGAGCCCTGCTGCCGGGCATGCCTGAGGTACCCCTGCGAATGGCTGGAAGCGGGTTTTTGTGAGCAGGGTGCTGGGATTCGATTTCGGGCTGGCGCGTACCGGTGTGGCCGTGGCCAGTCCCTTGGCCGGTGTGGCCAGTGCCCTGACAGTACTGCATGCCCGTCAGGGGGAGCCGGATTGGGCGGCTATCCTGCAGCTGGTGCGGGAGTGGCGTCCCGTTGTGCTGGTGGTGGGGATGCCACGCAGGCTGGATGGCAGCCCGAGTGCCATGCAGGATGCCATTACCGCTTTTGCCCGGCGACTGGGGCAGCAGACAGGATTGCCGGTGGAGCTGGCCAGTGAGCAGTTGTCATCGCGCGAGGCTGAACAGCGCCTGCGTCTGGCGCGTCAGTCCGGGCGTAAACGCAGGGTCCGCAAGGAGGAAATTGACCAGCTTGCGGCTGTCATCATTCTGGAAAACTGGATGCAGGAACGTGGACGACATGGCGAACAATAATTATAACCTTGAGCAACTGGTGGATCAGCTGGTGGCCCAGCTGCAGGATTATATCCGTGCACATCAGCTCGGGGATCCGGTCATGGTCGGCATCCACCGCTCCGGGGTCTGGCTGGCCCAGGTGCTGCATCAGCGTCTGGGCATCCGTGAAGAGCTGGGCGAAATCAATGTCAGCTTTTACCGTGACGACTTCCGGCGCAGCGGCCTGCCGATACAGACCCAGCCTACACGTCTGCCCCTGAGCCTGGAAGACCGCCATGTTCTGCTGATTGATGATGTGATCCATTCCGGGCGTACCGTGCGGGCGGCCCTGAACGAACTGTTTGATTACGGGCGTCCGGCTTCGGTCACGCTGGCGGTACTGGTGGCCCGCCAGCATCGGGAGCTGCCGATTGAACCGCAGCTCAGTGTGCTGCAGGAAGAACCGGGCAGGGCATTCAACTATCAGATCAGCGGACCCGAGCCGATGACGATGACACTGGTGCGTAAAGCCGGTTGAAGCGGTCGGTGAGGCTTTACCTTCGGTGCTAAAGTTGTAAAATAGCGTCAATATTCATGAGTCCGCATAACAACTGATGCATTCCCATTTTCGACCGGGGCCGCTGCCGCTTGCCATGCAGCTTACGCCTGAGGGCAGACTCAAACATCTGCTGACCACCGAAGGACTTCCTGCTTCCCTGATCCATGAGATCATGGACCGGGCCGAGCAGTTTGTCACCCTGCCGGCCAAGCAGCAGAAAAAGGCCCCCCTGCTGCGCGGCAAGACGGTGATGAACCTGTTTTTCGAGAACTCCACCCGTACCCGCGTGACTTTCGAGACCGCTGCCCAGCGCCTCGGGGCCGATGTGGCCAACCTGGATATCCGCACTTCCTCGGCTTCCAAAGGCGAGTCACTGCTGGATACCGTGCGTAACCTGGAGGCCATGAATGCCGACATTTTTGTGGTGCGCCATGAGCATGCCGGTACCGCACAGTTCATTGCCCGTTACTCCGCCCCCCATGTCAGTGTCCTGAATGCAGGCGATGGCCGCCATGCCCATCCGACCCAGGCCCTGTTGGACATGTTCACCATCCGGCAGCGGAAGGGCGAGTTCGCACCGCTGCGGGTGGCCATTGTCGGTGATGTCATGCACTCACGGGTGGCACGTTCCCAGATTCATGCCCTGTCGATACTGGGCACGGGTGAAATCCGGGTGATTGCCCCCAGAACGCTGGTGCCTACCGGACTGGAGCGTATGGGCGTCAGGGTATTTCATGAACTGGATGCCGGTCTGAAGGATGTGGATGTGGTGATCATGCTGCGCCTGCAGCGTGAGCGTATGGAAGGCGCCCTGCTGCCGTCGGAAAGTGAGTTTTTCAAGCTCTACGGCCTCAAGCCGGAGAATCTGGAGCGGACCCGGCCGGATGCCATCGTCATGCACCCCGGCCCTATCAATCGCGGGGTGGAAATCGACACTGAAGTGGCGGATGGCCCGCGTTCGGTGATCCTGACACAAGTGACCAACGGGATTGCCGTCCGCATGGCGGTAATGGCCATGGTGATGGGCGCCCAGGCCGGAGGTGTTGCATGAGTGTGGTGATCCGTAATGCCCGTGTGTTGGACCCGGCGACCGGGCGGGATGAAGTCACCTCGGTGGTGATCGGGGACGGGCGTATCCGTTCCGTCGGTGCTCCCGAAGCACCGGCCCCGGATGCCCGCCTCATTGAGGCTGGCGGGCTGTGGCTGTTTCCGGGACTCATTGACCTGGCGACCTGGCTGCGCGAGCCGGGGCTGGACCATAAGGCCACGCTGGCCACTGAAACCCGGGCCGCAGCAGCCAGCGGCATCACCACCCTGTGCCATCAGCCGGAGCCGGATGTCAGCATCGACAGCTCGGCCCAGGTCAACCTGATTCATGATATTGCCGACAGTCTGGGCAAAGCCAATGTGCGCGTGGTCGGCAACATGACACGCCGGCTGCGTGGCCAGCAGCTCACCAATATGGGCAGTCTCCGGCGGGCCGGCTGTGTGGGAGTCACCAATGGCTGGCAGCCGTTTGCCGACCTTTACTACATGCGTCGGGCCATGGAATATGCGGCTACCCATGATCTGACCGTGTTTGTCTATCCGCTTGAACATGCGCTGGCAGCGGAAGGCGTTGCCCATGAAGGTGAGGTGGCCAGCCGCCTGGGCCTGCCTGCGATACCGGCGGTAGCCGAGACGGTAGCCGTGGCCCAGACCCTGGCGCTGCTGGAGCTGACCGGGGCACGGGTGCACTTCTGTCGTCTGTCGGCGGCGGGCAGTGTGCGCCTGATCCGCCAGGCCCGGCAGGAGGGGTTGCTGGTGACTGCTGATGTGGCGGCGCACCAGTTGTTTCTGACTGAAAAAGACCTGATGGATTTCAATTCCTTGTGCCATGTAATGCCACCCCTGCGTTCGGAGGCGGACCGGCAGGCGCTGCTGGAAGGGTTGCAGGATAATACCATTGATGCCATCTGCTCGGATCACCAGCCGCATGAGATTGATGCCAAAATGGCACCCTTGCAGCAGACCGCACCGGGTATTTCGGCTCTGGAAACCCTGTTGCCCCTGTCGATGCGACTGGTGCAGGACGGGGTGCTGGATGAGCTGACCCTGCTGGGCAAGCTGACCTGGCAGCCGGCACACATCATCCGGAGCGAGGCGGGCCGCATTGCGGTGGAGGCTCCGGCTGATCTGGTGCTGTATGATCCGGAGGTGCTGTGGGAGCTGTCATTCCAGGGCATGCTCAGCAAGGGCAGGAACACGCCGTTTGCCGGCTGGTCCTTCCACGGGCAGGTCAGGCAGACCTTCCTGTCCGGCCTGTGTGTCCACCCGGATGAACGCCGGGAGCCGGAATGATTCACGTCGCCCTGTATGAGCCCGAGATTCCGCCGAATACCGGTAACATCATGCGTACCTGTGCCAATGCGGGTTGTATGCTGCACCTGATTCACCCGCTCGGGTTTCAGCTGGATGAAAAACGTCTGCGCCGTGCCGGGATGGATTATCGTGATCTGGCGGTGGTGCGTGAGCACGCAGGTTTTGCGGCTTTCAGTACTGCCATGGCGGACCGGCGCGTGTTTGCACTGACGACCCGGGGTGACACCTGTTATGCCGATGCCCGTTTTGAGGCGGAGGATGTCCTGCTGTTTGGCCCCGAGACCCGGGGGCTGCCGGACAGTCTGCTGGCTGTTCTGCCTCCTGAGGCCCGGCTGCGCATTCCCATGCTGCCTGACAGCCGCAGTCTGAACCTTGCCAATACGGTGGCGGTTGTGGTGTATGAAGCACTGCGCCAACACCGCTTTGCCGATTTGCGCTAAACTGGCTGCATGAAACTGCTGCGCCATCCGCCTGTATTGCCCCCGGATTTTGCCGGTTGCGTTGCCACTATCGGTAATTTTGACGGGGTGCATGTCGCACACCAGCAGATCATCACCCGGGTGCGCAGATTGGCCGCCGAGCAGGGACTGGTGTCGGCGGTCATCAGTTTCGAGCCTTTGCCGGGGGAGTATTTCCAGGTGCCCCTGACCCGGATTCAGCCCCTGCGTGACAAGGTGCAGGCTTTGCAGGGGTTGGCACCTGACTGGTTTGTCTGCCTGCCGTTCCGGCAGCTGCTGGCGGAGATGGTGGCCGAGGATTTTGTGCACGCCATTCTGTTGCAGGGCCTGCGGGTGCGTCGGCTGGTGGTGGGGGATGATTTCCGTTTCGGGTGCCGGCGGCGTGGTGATCTGGCGCTGCTGCGGACCATGGGGGCGCAGCATGGCATGCAGGTCATGGATACGCCGACCCTGTTGCAGGATCAGGAGCGGATCAGCAGCACCCGGCTGCGGGAGTATCTGGGGGCCGGGCAGTTAGCGGCAGCCCGGGAGCTGCTCGGGCGCCCCTACCGGTTATGCGGACGGGTCCGGCATGGGGACCGGCGCGGGCGTACCATCGGGTTTCCGACCCTGAATCTGGTCATGCCGGATAATCTGGCGCTGGCACACGGTGTCTATGTGCTTCAGGTACACGGGCTGGGTGACCGGGTCTATGGCGGGGTGGGTAATCTGGGGCTGCGTCCGACGGTCAACGGGATGGGCAACCGCCTCGAAGTCCACGTTTTCGACTTTTCAGCGCAGGTCTATGGCCAGCATGTGAGCATTGAGCCCCTGGCTTTTCTGCGTCCTGAGCACCGTTTTCCGTCATTTGAGGCCCTGAGGCAGCAGATTGCACAGGATGCCGCACAGGCCAGAAGCCTGCTCGGCATGTAGGGGGGGCTGGCCGGGCCTGTGTCAGTCTCCACGATGGTAGCTGTCGACCCTTTCAACCTCGTTGCGTGAACCGAGAATCACCGGTACGCGCTGGTGCAGGTCCTGCGGTTTGATGTCCAGAATCCGCTCCCGTCCGGTGGTCGATACGCCACCCGCCTGCTCCACGATCAGGCTCATGGGGTTGGCCTCATACATCAGGCGCAGTTTGCCGGTTTTGCCGGAAGCACCGGTTTTCGCATCCATCGGATACAGGAAAATGCCACCCCGGGTCAGGATGCGGTGCACTTCGGCTACCATGGAGGCAACCCAGCGCATGTTGAAATCTCTGCCACGCGGGCCTTCCCGGCCTTGCAGGCATTCGTCGATATAGCGCCTGACCGGTGCCTCCCAATGACGCTGGTTGGAGGTATTGATGGCGAACTCACCGGTATCGGGCGGAATCTGTACATTCTGGCGTGTCAGGATGAATTCGCCGCACTCGCGGTCGAGGGTAAACATGTTGACACCATGGCCGGTAGTCAGCACCATGATGGCAGACGGGCCGTACAGGCAGTAACCGGCGGCAATCTGATGGGTTCCTGGCTGCATGAAGTCTGCTGCTGTCGGGTTATTGATACCGGGCGGAGCTTTCAGGATGGAGAAAATGGTACCAACCGATACATTCACATCCATGTTGGATGAGCCATCCAGCGGGTCAAACGTGACCAGATAGTTGCCACGTGGAGCACCGGCAGGCAGGTGGTAAACCGTCTCCATTTCTTCGGAAGCCATGGCAGCAACATGGCCATTGTTTTCCAGCGCTTCAATGAAGACATCATTGGAGATGATGTCCATTTTTTTCTGTTCTTCGCCCTGAACATTTTCGGAGCCTGCCGCGCCCAATACGTCAACCAGCGCACCTTTGCTGGTCAGTGCGGCAATTTTTTTGCAGGCGGTCGTGATGTCATTCAGCAGGCCGGTGAAACGGCCGGTTGCCTGGGTGTGCAGACGCTGCTCCTCAATGATGAACTGCGTCAGGGTGGTGCCGATTTTGTACATTCTGGAGGTCCTGGGTGATCAAAATGCTGTTGATTTACCGCGGCAGGGGGCATGGCCTTGCCGGAATGGCCTTGATACCGAATAATAGCAGCTATTTATCGGGGGACGGTATAGGCCTTGTGGGGATAAAAAAGGCGGATCCGGAGACCCGCCAGACTTGCGAGGGAGTATTATAATTTTGTGATGACTAAGTTCGAGTGTGTAGTGTCAGTTTTTGGCCGTAGCCGGTTATCGAACTTATCATGTCAAGCTGAGGGAACTCAGGCGCTCTTCATGAGCTCGATGACCATAAGTCGCGCCTGTCTGCAAGCTGGTTCAAATCAGCATGAAATTTTTCTGATAATTTTTTTGCCGTAAAAAACTGAAAAAATACCTAAACCTTGGAAGGACTTAGAGCGACGAAGTAATGAGCGGATTAAATCAGCATGGGGGAAAAAACGTACCGGCGTCCAGTGTGGCGCTTGATGATGAAAAGCTGCTGGGGCGGATAGCAAACGGGGATCGTGAGGCTTTTACCCAGTTGTATCTCAGGTACCAACCCCGGCTGGTCAGCTACTGTGCGCGCATGCTCAGGGATGATCTGGCGCAGGCAGCGGATATTGTGGACGATGCGCTGTTTGATGTCTGGCGCTCGGCTGACAAGTTTGCCGGCAAATCGAAGCCATCCACCTGGATTTATTCCATTGCCCGCAACAAGCTGATTTCCTGGCTGCGCAAGACATCAGAAGTCTATCTGGATGACGAGCAGATGATGCTTGCCATGGTGGACCCTTCCAGTACACCCGAAGAGTCACGCGAGCAGGAAGACATGAAGCAGCAGCTGATCCGTATGATGAATCATCTGACTGATGAACACCGGGATGTGCTGCGACTGACCTATTTTGAAGACAAATCGGTCAAGGAGGTCGCAGACATGCTGGGAATTTCTGAAAATACCGTTAAAACCCGGATGTTCTATGCCCGCAAACGCTTGGGGCAGATGCTTGAAAAGGCAGGTATTCTGGGTTTTGATGCATAAGCTGGTTGCACTACCTATGAGTCATCAAGAAAGCAATAAATTATTGGACGAGGCAAGAATGCTTTTACCCTGGTACCTGACCGGCAGGTTGTCTGGTGAGGAAAAAGGGGTTTTTGAGCAGGCGCTGGCAGTTTTTCCGGAGCTGCAGCGGGAGCTGGGGCGTGAACAGCAGGTCATGAAGCTGGTACGCGAGAATGCCAGCCTGCTGGAGCTGACTGCGCTGGATACCACCCAGCAGCGGCTGGACAAGGTACTGGGGCGCATTGATGCCAGAGAAGGCGTAGCCGTTGTTGCGGGCATGGTTACGCGTGATGTCCCGGTGGCGGCCAGCGGGCCGGTGCGCAGCCGTTTTGCCGACTGGTTTGACCGCCTGTTTCGCCAGCCGCTGTTTTTTGAGTGGCTGACGCCTGCGAATGCAGTGTTTGCCTGTCTGCTGGCCGTGCAGCTGGGTTTGCTGGGGATGTACCTTTACAGCCAGCCTGCGGGTAAAGATTCGGCGCTTTATCAGGCAGCCTCTGCCGCCGGCAGTGGCGGGACGGACAGTTTGCCGGGATCGGGCCACCTGCTGGTTATCCGGTTTGAAGATGGTATTGCCTATGAGAAGGTTTTTGACTTCCTGAGAAAAACCCGATCCCGTATTGTGGCTGGCCCTGATCAGAGCAATGTCCTGACCGTGGATATCATGGGGGTCAGCACCCATGATGAGGCGGTATCGCTGGGCCAGCGCCTGATGACGGATTATGCGGGCGTGGTCGTTACTGCAGGAGCCGGCTTTTCGGATCGCCTGGAGTGATCCTGCCGGGTAAGGTGAAGATCTTATGTGCAGGCTTTTGATGTTTACATGGCTGGCGGGGCTGCCGTTGTTCGGGTTGTCCGCCCAGGCGGCGGAAGTTGCCGGTCCTGCCACACCTGACTGCCGGATTGCCAGTTCCTGGTGTGTGCAGCAACCGCCCGGACCACCTGGTTATGTCCCGGATGAATTGCTGCTGACCTATGACAGCTCCCGGCCTGCCAGTGCGGCGGAGGGGCTGATCGACCGTTTTCGTCTGCGGGAGAAGCGCAATGATGTACTGGCTTCGGTGGGTACAGCCATGGTGACTGCAGCAATCGGCAAGCGTGACCCCGTGGCCCTGAGCCAGCTGATCAACCGCAGCAGTGATGTGGTGGAGGCGGCTCCCAGCAAGCTGTTTTATGCCATGGATGCGGCTGCACCAGCCAGTGGTGGCCGGGAACGGGGGGGGTATCCGCTGGGGCTGACGGGGATTGAGGCGGTTCATCGCCTCACCAAAGGTGCCGGTGTCAAGATCGGCATGATTGATACACCTATCGATATTTCCCATTTCGCACTGCAGAATGCCAAGGTCCAGCGTCTGGAGCTGGTCCATCCCGGCAACGCCAAAAATCAGCAGCATGGTACCGAGGTCGCCGGTATTCTGGTAAGCCAGAATCCGCGTATCGGCATCGCGCCCGAGGCCAGTCTGCTGGCCGTCAGTGCCTTCAGTGTGGACGTGAACAATCCTGATGTTCGTTCCAGTAATGCCGGTCTGGTGGCGCGTGCGATTGACCTGTGCATTCGTGAAGGGGTGGATGTGCTGAATCTCAGTTTTGCCGGAGGACAGGACAAGCTGGTTGACCGGATGATCCGGAAAGCCGTGGACTCCGGCATCATCGTGATTGCCGCTGCCGGTAATGAAGGGCCTGCTGCAGCACCGGCCTATCCGGCAGCAACCCTGGGCGTCAAGGCGGTCACTGCCGTGGATCGTGCCGAGCAGGTATTCCGGGATGCGAACCAGGGCGATTATATTGATCTGGCCGCTCCGGGGGTCGATATCCTGACCACGGCGCCCCGGAGCTCTTTCAATGTGACAACCGGGACTTCCATGGCTGCAGCGCATGTCACGGGGGTGGTGGCTTTGCTGCTGTCGATGAGGCGTCAGGGCTTTGATCAGGGCATCCTGGAAAAAACCGCTACGGACCTGGGAGAGCAGGGACGGGACCGTGCATTTGGCTATGGCCTTGTCAATGCGGCCCGTGCCATCAACACCATGAAGTGACTCAGTTGCCCTTGCCTTCGTTCTCCTGCTGTGCCAGCCAGTCGCGGCGGGTCAGGAACTCGCTGTACAGGCGTGCCTCAGGACTCCCCGGTTCCGGTTGCCAGTCATAGCACCATTTCACCAGCGGCGGCAGTGACATCAGGATGGATTCCGTGCGCCCGCCGGATTGCAGGCCGAACAGGGTGCCACGGTCATAAACCAGATTGAACTCCACGTAGCGTCCCCGGCGGTAGAGCTGGAAGTCACGTTCACGTTCGCCATAGGGCGTGTCCTTGCGCCGGTTCAGGATCGGGCGGTAGGCCTGGATGTAATGGTCGCCGACGCTGCGCAGGAAGGCAAAGCTGGTGTCAAAGTCCCACGCGTTCAGGTCGTCAAAAAACAGCCCGCCGATACCGCGGGGTTCGTTGCGGTGTTTGAGAAAGAAGTATTCATCACACCACTGCTTGTAGCGGGGATAGACTTCCGGCCCGAAAGGTTCACAGGCTGCATGCGCCTGCTGGTGCCAGGCACGGCAGTCCTCCTCGAAACCGTAATAGGGCGTGAGGTCAAAACCACCGCCAAACCACCACACGGGGGCTTCATCCGCTTTTTCCGCCATGAACAGGCGCACATTGGCATGTGAGGTCGGGGCATAGGGGTTGCGCGGATGAATCACCAGCGATACGCCCATGGCCTGAAAGCTGCGCCCGGCCAGTTCCGGGCGGGCGGCAGTGGCAGAAGGGGGGAGCTGCGTGCCATGCACGTGGGAGAAGTTCACCCCGCCCTGTTCAATCACCCTGCCACCCGCCAGTACCCGGGTGCGTCCGCCCCCCCCCTGTTCGCGGTGCCAGTTGTCTTCCACAAAGCCGGCCTGACCATCTTCGGCCTCCAGTTGCCGGCAGATGTCATCCTGTAGAGCCAGCAGGTAATTTTTAACCTCGGTCAGTCGGGTATCAGTGCTTGTCATGGTATTCATTCAGGTCTTGTACAAATCTTTACAAAGGATTCTGTGCTGTCTGAGTCGTTCAGGGGTTCCAGTGCATGAAATTGGACAGCAGCTGCAGGCCGGCATCAGCCGATTTTTCCGGGTGGGCCTGGATGGCAAATACATTGTTGCGGGCAATAGCCGAGGCGTAGCGGATGCCATAATCCGTGCTGCCACAAACCAGTCCGGTGTCTGCCGGGTCAATGTAATAACTGTGTACAAAGTAGAAGCGTGCGCCATCAGGGACACCTTCCCAGAGCGGGTGTGGGCGGGTGTGCCAGATCTGGTTCCAGCCGATCTGTGGAATTTTGAGGCGTGGGGCGTTTTTTTGCTGGACCCGCCCAAAATAGCGTACTTCGCCTGCATAAAAACCGGTGCAGGCAATACCGCCGTTTTCTTCGCTGTGTTCCAGCAGGACTTCAAGCCCCATGCAGATGCCGAGAAACGGACGTTTCTGCATGACTTCATGGATGACCGGGATGAGTTCGCGGGCATGCAGTTCACGCATACAGTCGCGTGCGGCACCCTGGCCGGGGAAGATGATGCGTTCGGCCTGGAGAATGGCATCCGGATCACGGGTCACAATGACCCGGGTATCTGGCGGTGCAACGTGTTCGGCGGCCCGATGGACCGAGTGCAGGTTGCCCATATTGTAATCAATGATGGCGACAGTCTGCATTACAGGCTTCCCTTGGTGGAAGGCATGATGCCGGCCATGCGCGGGTCCGGTTCCAGCGCCATGCGCAGTGCCCGTCCGAAGGCCTTGAAGACGGTCTCGGCAATGTGGTGGGCGTTGTGCCCGCGCAGGTTGTCGATGTGCAGCGTGACCTGGGCATGATTGACAAAACCCTGAAAGAACTCATGAAACAGGTCGGTATCAAAGCGCCCGATATGAGAGCGCCGATAATCCACCTGATGTTCCAGACCCGGACGTCCGGAAAAATCGATCACCACCCGTGACAGGGCTTCATCCAGCGGTACATAGGCATGTCCGTAACGGCGCAGGCCCTTTTTGTCGCCGACGGCTTTGGCCAGTGCCTGCCCAAGGGTGATGCCAATATCCTCAACACTGTGATGATCATCAATCTCCCGGTCTCCCTGACAGCTGATGTCCAGATCAATCATGCCATGGCGGGCAACCTGATCCAGCATGTGCTCCAGAAACGGAATCCCGGTATCAAAGCGGGACTGGCCGCCGCCGTCCAGGTTCAGGGACACCTGTATCCGGGTTTCCAGCGTATTGCGCTCTACACTGGCGATTCGGTCTGTCATGGTCATTTCAGCCTTGGAGGAAAACGCGAATATACCATAATCCGGCGCAGAAACCGTGGGTTCAATGCTGCTCTGGTGCCGGTTCCAGCACCACCTGCTGACCCCTGATCTGCAGGTGGCTGCGACCGGCCAGCAGGTCGGCAAACATGTCGTTCAGCAGATTCCCGCGCCAGTCATCGGACAATTTTTGCCGTCCTTCGGTGAGCATTTTTTCCACCTGGGCACGGGAAGCCAGCATCTGTGGTGAGATATTATGCTGTTCAGCCTGCTGGCTGACCGCCACCATCAGCAGGTCGGCCACCAGTGACAGCTGGCTGTCCAGCTTGCGCTTTCTGGGCAGTTGTGGCCACTGCTCCTGCGGTAGTGCTTCGGCCTGCCGGATCAGCTCCAGCCAGGTTCTGGCATGGCGCTTGATCTGGTCTTCAGTAAGTCCCCGGATCTGGTGCAGGTCATCCACTTGCTCAAGGGTCATGCGGCTCATGTCGACCAGCACTTCATCACCCAGAATCCAGCGTCGGGGCCGATCCTTATGCATGGCCTGTTCCTCACGCCAGGCGGCCAGTTCGCGCAGTATGGCCAGCCGGGCCGGTTTCAGCAGCTGCAGGTTGCGGATGCGCTCCCAGCTGCTGCGGGGGGCCGGCTCGTAGGTGGCTGGGTCCGTGAGTTTCCGGAATGATTTTTCAAGCCAGTCCATGCGCCCGCTCTGTTTGAGTTCGGCATGCAGCAGGGGATAAACCTGGCGCAGGTAACGGACATCATCAATGGCGTAATCCAGCTGGCGCTGCCTGAGCGGACGCTGCTGCCAGTCGGTCCGGGACTGGGACTTGTCCAGCTGTACCTTGAGCAGCTGTTCCACCAGTCTGGCGTAGCCCATCTGGTCGCCCAGCCCCAGGACGGCAGCCGCGATCTGGGTGTCAAAAACCGGCGCTGGAATCTGCCGGGCCAGATAATGGAAAATTTCCAGATCCTGCCCTGCCGCGTGAAACACCTTGGTGATGCGGGGCTGTTGCAGCCACGCGAACAGGGGTTGCAGGTCGTGGATGGTCAGTGGATCAATGCAGGCCAGCGTGTCGGTGGTGGCAATCTGGATCAGGCACAGGCGTGGAAAATAGGTTTTCTCACGCATGAACTCGGTATCCAGCGCCACCCATTCGGTCTGGTCGATGGTCTGCAGGTACCGGGTCAGTTTGGCGTCGGTGTCGATGTACTGGCTCATGGATCAGTGTCGGTTCGGAAGCAGCGGCCATTATAGCGCTTCCACCCCCGGTCAGGGATATTAGTATTTGAAAATATATTAATATTAGTTGAATCAATTGCTTATTGACTTGTTGGCAGGCTGGTAGAATAATGATTTAAAGCAGGTTTTATTCCTCAACCGCTAGAGAGGAGCGTTACCGCCGAAGTTGAATGAGGTGTAACGTTACGGCCCATCCTCAGATTCAGGGTGGGTCTTTTTTATGTTCTTGGCCCTGAAGCAGCTGTGCCAGATAGGCGCTGATCTGTTCCGGCGTGTTACGGAAGGCGCCGCCCTGATCAATGCCTGCCAGCAGGTCAGTGCCCCGGTAGCCCGTCAGGTAACGAATCAGCAGCAGACCATCCCGGCTGGCAGTACTGGCACCGTCAGCATCAATGTCCAGGTAGGGCAGGGCATCAGCGAGTTTCTGTTCCAGTGCCGCCGTATCAATGTTCTCACCTGAGACACCATCCGTCAGGGTCTGCCCGCGCAGACCGTTCATGTAGCGTGCTGCCAGCACGCCATCGACCAGTGCGGTTGCCGGTGCCTGGCTGTTGATGAAGCTTGGCAGGGCTGGAGCCTGTCCCAGCCAGGGGGCGATATGCGGGTAAAAGCGTTCCAGGCGGGTATACTCGTCCGGCCCGGCAGGGTTGGTGCAGGAGGAAGAGCCGCCCACCAGTGTGCCCTTGAGAAAACGTTCACCACCTACCGCCAGCCACAGCCCCGAGCCGCTGCTGCCGGGTGCCGTGATCCCCTGATACCAGGAAACCCGGGTGAAGTCACCGGATGGATTCGGGGTCACGGAATACCCGCCGGAGGTTGTTACCAGCGAAGTATAGGTGACAAAATTACCTTCACTGTATTGGCGTTTGTCGCCGTTGCCGTGTTGCAGGCTGTGGGTGATCGCGTTATCGGCCAGCGGGTCCAGCCGCCAGCCGGACAGCCGGACGCCATCCGGGGGCGGGTTTTTGAGTAATACCAGGGTGCTGTCCAGCTCCGGACGGGTGCTGAGCAGGGTGGCTCCAGCGCCAGTTTGTTGCCAGCTGGCATCATTGCTGCCACAGCTGCTGTCCTGGTAAAACCAGAACGGCTCCATGCTGTCGGCTGCTGCCGTGTTGTTGATGCAGTGAGCGGCCGTCAGGAAATAGGGAATCTGGCTGGCGGTGTCACTGTCGGCGATCAGGGTGCCGGTACACAGGTAGCTGAAACCACTGGTATCCGTATAGACATAGCGTGCGACCGCCTTGCCTTCCTCCTGCCATTCTGTCGGGGCGCAGGCGGCACTCACCTCGCAACTGGACAGACGCAGGGCAGCGCTGGTATTGCGCAGGCCGCTGTTTCCTCCGGGTCCCTGAATCAGGTGTGACAGGCGTGGGAAAGACAGGTGGATATCAGCCGGATTGATCGTTGGGGGTGCATAAAGCTCCAGCCCCAGGGATTCACCGGGAAAGGAGGGGGTCCACAGAGCCGCCGGATGGCTGCCCTGTGGCCGGAAGTTGTTGCTGCGGAATGGTCCCAGTACATGATTCGGGTCAAGCGGGTCAAACAGGCGGATTTCCACTCCGTCCGGCAGGGCATTGGCCTGAATCAGCACCCGGATGCGGCTGGCCTGACGTGAAATCAGTTCAAATGCGGCGGCCTGCCCGCCATCCGGCAGTTCACTCCAGGCCCAGTCGGCCACATCCGGCAGGTCAGGGATGACACGGCTGATTCCGATCGGGTAGGGACGCAGGCGGGCGTTGTTCTGGTTCAGGGGGGCCAGCTCCTGAGCGGAGGGGCTGCCGAGGTCCATGGTCATGGGGCGACCGCGAGCCATCCGTGAGGAGGCGACCGCTGCCGATTTCAGCATGGCCGGTGAGGCTGGCTTGACCTGCTGCTGTGCATGATAGGTTTCACCGCTCACCTGCAGGCTTTCTGCTGCCATGACAGGGAGGCGGGTGCCCAGCCACATGAGCGGCAGAAGCAGAAGCAGCCGGCAGGTTGCTGATTTCATGAGTGGCCTCCTCCGCCGGGTGTTGTATGGGGCGGGACAGTGATGCGCTGCCCGTGAGGCAGGGCCGGGAGCGCCAGCAGGCTCAGCAGCAGCCCCAGCAGAATCAGCAGCCATTCCTGCAGGGTGGGAATGGCGGCAGTACCGGGAGTGGCCGTGGTGCTGGCCGTGGTCGCCGTTGCTGATGCCGTCACCGCACCGGTCTGGGGAACAGTGACCTGATTCAGGGGCTGGCTCTGATCCGTATTCCGGGAATTTGCCAGGCTTTCATCATCCCGAATCAGCAGGTTGATCTGGCTGGCAGGACCGGGTTGATAGCCGTCACCGGCCACAATGCCCAGCTGCAGGGTTTCATCACTTTCCAGGTGATTGTCATCACGGATGATCAGGGCCGTAAAGGTGGTCTGGCTGTTGGCATCAAAGGTGATGGCGGTATTGTCCAGCTGGTAGTCCTGCCCGGCTGTGGCCGTGCCGTCAAGCTGCAGCTGCACGGTCAGCGGAACGGATAAATCGCCCTGGGTCCGGGTCAGGGCCAGCAGCACGGTACCGGATCGGGCTTCATCCAGAGTGCTCTGGCTGCTGCTGATGCTGACCAGGGTTGGCAGGACTGGCTGGTCTGCGTCCCGGATCTGCAGGGTCGCGGTTGTCGGTGCCACGAGGATATAGCCGGTTTCCGGTACCAGCGTCAGGCTCAGGCTTTCATCCACCTCGGATGCCTGATCAGTCCGCGCTGTGATGGCGACATCGGTAAACTGGCTGCCGGCAGGCAGGATGATACTGGAGGGCAGGGCGGTGTAATCCTGATCCGGGGTGGCTGTACCGCCAGCCTGCAGGCTGACCTGAAGATCGCCACAACCCTCTGGAAGTACGGTCTGGCTGCGGATACGCACCAGCCCTGCCGGCCCGCCTTCTGTCGCGGCCTGGCTCAGGGCGGTTATGGAGAGTTCGGGCTTTTGGCACAGGATCAGCGGTGGTGCATGAAGGTTGGTATTGCGTGCCGTGGCGGCGGTTGACAGGTTGATACGGGTATGGGCGGAAAAATTGCCAGTGGTCCGGACCTGGAGCTGGAACAGCGGCAACGGCAATTGTCCGGTTCCGGGCCAGCCAGCGTCCAGATCAAGCCAGGACAACAGGTAATACCGGTCGGTGCGCGGGTCATGGTCAGCATCCTCACTGTCTGGCCAGGGGCCGCTCAGGGGCTGCAGTCCATCGGGGTAGCGCGTGTTGACAGCCAGCTCCAGCGCACGGGTATCAAAATGAATCCGAACGCCCAGGCCGGTTTCCTGTCCGGTTTCGGGCTGGCTGACTGTGTAGTACCAGGGGATATCAAGGGTCGTGTTGCTGTCGATGAAACGGGTCGGTGCCTGTGCTGTCAGGTTCTGGCTGGCCCACAGGGACGTACTGCCGGACAGCAGACACAGGATGAAGCAGGCTTTAAGGGGCAGGGCAGGCGTCTTCATGCGACCCGATTGTTGTTTTTTATTAATGGTAACTATAAATGAAAACTATCAGAGATAATAAGTTAAATCCCGTGTGAATGAAATGGATTGATCAAAAAAAGCGGATACCGTTCATCCAGCGGGTTATTCCTGCTGCTGTGCTTCCAGTTGTGCCCAACGCTCAAACGCCTGTTCCAGCGTCTGCTCCAGCTGCTGCAGCTGCGCCTGAACACGGGTGATGTCGGTTGGTGCCTGCTGGTAGAAGGCCGGGTCGGAAAGTGTGGTTTGCACTTCAGCCAGTCGGGCTTCCAGCTGTTCAATGTGCTGTGGCAGCTGCTCCAGCTCGCGCCGGTCCTTGTAGCTCAGTTTGGCGGGCCTGGTGGCAGGTCTGGCTGCCGTTGTCGTGGTGTCTGCCTTGCTGCTGGTATCGGCTGGCCGGGTGGAAGTTTTTTCCGGGTTCCTGGGCAGTGATTCCGGCGGCGGACGTTGCAGCAGCCAGTCATCATAACCGCCGGCATATTCGCACAGGCCGCCGTTTTCAAACACGATGCTGCGTGTCACGACGGCATTCAGGAAGCTGCGGTCATGCGAAATCAGCAGCAGGGTGCCCTGATAATCCACCAGCAGTTCTTCCAGCAGCTCCAGGGTTTCCGCATCCAGATCATTGGTGGGTTCGTCCAGTACCAGCAGGTTGGAGGGCCGGGCGAACAGGCGGGCCAGCAGCAGGCGGTTGCGCTCACCCCCGGAGAGCACCTTGACCGGCTTCTGGATCTGCTGCGGGGTGAACAGGAAATCCTGCAGATAGCTGATGATGTGCTTTTTCTCGCCGTTGATTTCCACGTAATCATTGCCGGGAGCAATGTTTTCACGCAGGTTCAGTTCATCATCAAACTGACTGCGATGCTGGTCGAAATAGGCCAACTGCAGGTTGGTACCCATACGGATATCACCGCTGTCCGGTTGAATTTCACCCAGCATCAGCTTGATCAGGGTGGTTTTGCCCACACCATTGGGGCCGATAATGCCGATTTTGTCACCGCGCAGTACCAGAGTGGAAAAATCACGGATCAGGGATTGGCCATCAAAGCCATGGCTGATGTTGCGTACTTCCAGTACCTGTTTGCCACTGGCATCGGCGGCACCGATCCGGGCCGAGACCTTACCCTGTACCTGCTGCCGTTGCCTGAAGGTCTCGCGCATGGCTTCCAGACGCCTTACCCGACCTTCATTGCGGGTGCGGCGGGCCTTGATGCCCTGACGGATCCAGGCTTCCTCTTCCGCCAGACGCCGGTCGAATTCGGCAGCCTGTCGGGCCTCGGCCTCCAGAGCAGCCTGCTTGTTGTGCTGGTATTGACGGAAATCACCCGGCCAGCTGCTCAGCTGGCCCCGGTCGAGTTCGATAATGCGGGTGGCGAGCTTCTGGACAAAGGTACGGTCATGGCTGACAAACAGCAGGCTGCGGTTGAAGCCGAGCAGAAATTCCTCCAGCCATTCAATGGCCGGAATGTCGAGGTGGTTGGTGGGCTCATCCAGCAGCAGCAGGTCCGGTTCCGCCACCAGTGCCCGTGCCAGCAATGCCCGCCGTTTCCAGCCGCCGGACAGGGCATCGAAGCGTGTCGTCCCATCAAGCTGCAGGCGTGACAGGACCGTATCCACTTTCCACTGCTGCTGCCAGTCCTCTTCCTCAGGCAGCTGTCCGGCCAGCCCGGCTGCGACGACTTCGAACACGCTGTCAGTGAGTACATGGGGTACATCCTGCTGCAGACGGGCGATGCGCAGATCGGGAGAGTGGATGATTTCACCATCATCCGCAGTGACGTCACCGCACAGCAGTTTCATCAGGGTGGATTTGCCACTGCCGTTCCGGCCCAGCAGGCACAGGCGTTCCTGCGCCTCGATCCGCAGGTCGATGTGGTCAAACAGGGTCCGGTCGCCGGTTTCCAGGCGGATATTGCGCAGGTGTAGTAAAGCCATGTGGCGGATTATCCCAGCATGCCCTGCTGCTGACCAGTCCCCGGTTCCCAAAATTTCGGGGTCGGGGGCTGGCTGAACCTCAGGTCTCCTGCTGCAGCAGGTGCATTGCTGCCTGCAGACGCCGGCTGTGCTCGCTCAGGGATTGCAGGGACTGGCGCAGGGCCTGTACCTGCCGGTGCGCCTCATCCAGTTCGGTTTGCTGCCACAGGATGGCCAGCGTGCGGCGTCTTTGCTCACGTTCGGCCTGACGTTTTGCCGCCCAGACAGGATCAAGCCGGGTGGTGACGGCGGGGCGGCCATGACGGTACTGAAAATCCACCACGGTTTCACGGAACAGCTTTTCCATGTCAGCTTCGGCCTGCCGGAAGACTTCCGGGCTGTTTGTACGCAGGCGGGTGCGGAAATAATCACGCACGGCTGGCGGTAATTCCAGCAGGTCATGGCGACCATTTCGGGGTGGTTCCAGCAGTTTCAAACGGCGCAGGTTTTCAATCACCCAGTGCCAGTGTTCCTCACTCAGGCGCCCGAGCGGCCCCAGAAAGCGCACGTACTCGTCACGCCGGGTCAGCCAGCGCTCCATCAGGGTAGAGCGAAACACGGCTTTCAGCGGTTGTTGCGGAACCGGCTGGTCACTCAGGCTCAGCAGCGTCAGCAGGGTCAGGTCCGATGAGCCCTGCATCTTGTTTTCAAAGGCTGCCAGCACCTGGCGCACGGCCTGTATGGCCGGATCGGCACCGGCAGACAGCGGAAGCACCGGCAGGGTGTCGAGCCCGTTGAGACGGCCCGCGTACCAGCGTCTGAGGTAGGTGGCCAGCAGGCTCAGAGCCATGGTATTGGCCTGATAGCGCTCAACCACCTGACGCAGCCGCTCCGGGGAACCCTTGATGCCGGCAGCCGACAGCAGCGTCAGGCCCTGCTCCTGGTCTGCCTGTGTCAGGTGAGTGATCATCAGGTGTGATTCTGTGGATGAAGCTGACATGTATGCCCCTTTTCAGATAAGCCCCGGTCGGTTGTTTCCGGTTGGTCCGGCCATTTTTTAATTGGATGGATGACTGCCGGATGAATGAGCGTCTGTTGACAGCTGTTCCGCTGCCGGGTCCGGGTGCTCGACCAGCTCGTCAGCAACCAGCTGTTCCGGTGTGAGCTTGCGCGTCAGCCCGGAGGCTTCAGGCGGTGGTTCCATACCACCGGCTTCGATCACACCGGTTGTGGATGGCTCCATGTCGCTGAGACCTGACGTCATGTTGGTACGGCAGTCATCCATGTAGCGGGCGTAATCGGCTGGTGTGACTTCATCTTCACTGGCATAGGATTCGCACAGGGCATCAACCCCCTCATCCACGGATTCCATGGCCACTTCGGCCTCCCCCGGCTCATCCGCTGGCAGGATGGTATCCTCGGCCTGAAGTGTGGCCGTGAACATGAAACAGGCCAGCAGGAGCTGACCGGAAGCTTTCTTCATATTGACCTCAATGCATTGTTCAGGATGGGCGAAAGCCCACTTCACCGGTTTGACTGTCCGCGTGCAGATTCGTTCTGCTTTCCCATCCCGTGCAGCCCTGAACCTGCCGTGCGGTGCCTGTTCGTATGCAGTGCACCTGCTCAGTCATCGCTGGAAATCACCGCCTGTTTGATATTCAGCAACTCATGGGACAGGGCCAGACGGGTGTCCTGATCCTGAACCGCTTTCAGCCAGGTATTGGCCGCCTCCATCTGCCCGGTGTCCATGGCCATTCCAGCCATCCGGACCACCAGCCGGTAATGTTCCAGCGGTGTGTCAGGCTGTTGGCTTTTTACCAGCTCGTCGGCCTGTGCCGTCAACTGGCTGATACCGGCCTGGTTGCCTGTGCGCAGCTGGCCCTGCAACATGTAACGCAGTTTCTCCAGCCGGTCAATCACTGGCAGTTTTTCCCGCTCCAGGGCGTCAATACTTTTGCCCAGTGCCATGCGGGCATTCTCCTGCTGCCCGAGCAGGGTATAGGAGCCCGCCAGATTGGACAATACCAGCGCTTCATCCGGGCTTTCCGTTGTACGGGCGGCCAGATTCCGGATGCCGGTGACTATTTCATTGCTGAATTCCCGGCGTTGAGCCGGATTCTCCAGGGCCAGCAGCTGGGTGAGCAGCCAGGAGCGCAGATTGGGGTTTTTCTGTTCGTCGGCATAAACCAGTGCCAGCCGGGGGCGTCCCAGCTCAATCAGGCGCTTGATGGAGGCTCTGTGCTGGGCCAGCTGATCGGTATCGGTCTCGCCCATGTGTGTGCTCATCGCGGGCGGGTGCAGGGCATTGATCAGGTGTTCGCGTTCTTTGGCAGGGATGGCCGTCCCCTTGGCAGGGGCTCCGGCATCCACGCCCTGGGCAAGTTCGCTGTCAGCGGAAAGCTCGGGTGCAAGCTGCCGGGCCATGGCCAGTATATTGCCGCCAACCTGTCCCTGAACCATGGGCAGGCCGGTTTCCGGGTCAAGGCCGCTGCGGGTGCCGTTTGCCTGACGGGCCGCCTGTGTGACCGTGGAAAATTCGAGGCCACCCGGCTGGGGGGCGGCTCCGGACAGACCGGACTTGGCCCCGCGTGCACCAGGCTCTGCTGCCTGAGTAGGGGACGGCACCTCAGTATCATCCAGTAACAAGGTATTGGCCGCATAATAACCGCCAACGCTCATGGCCATCACGACCACCGCCGAGACGGCATAATCCAGGGTTCGGGTCTGGCGCTTGAAACCCAGTCGCTGACGGGCTTCTTCGCGCAGGTGTTGCTGATCTTCAGCTTCGGCCCGTTCCCGCGTTTCCTTGAGCTGCTGTTCCCGCGTCAGCTCCAGTTTCTTTTTTTCTTTTTCGTAGATGGCCTGGCGCTGCTGTTCCCGTCGGTATTTTTCCCCGAAAACACCGCATTTTTCACATTTCTGTTCCGGATTCAGGGGTTGTTCGTGTTTGCAGGCTGGGCAGGTGTAGGTTTCCTCATCCTTCGAGGTGTCCTTTGCGACCAGTCCCAGGGCCGGACGCAGCTCGGTGGTGACTTGCTGCTCCAGAAACAGCTGCCGGATTTTTTCTCCGTCCGCCTGGGTCAGGTCTTCCAGTACCGCCGTCTTGTTGGCGCTGTTGGCACCGAACAGCAGGGCTTCGGAGAGCTTGTATTCCAGATAGGGATCATCCTTGCGTTGCAGCAGGTGCAGCAGGTCATTGACCAGCTGTTCAACCTTTTTTTCTGAATGGTGCTGAAGAACGACCAGATCGTAACGTACATCAGGCATTATGCTAGACCTTGTTGTTATGGCATCAGATTTATAATTTTTATGTATCCGGTAAGGTTAGCCTTTGAGCGCAGGGCTGTAAACTGTTTCCCTGCAAGCGGTGGATCAGGAGGGTGGGGGATGGTTCTGCCGGCGGCAACAGGGGGGATCCGGAACCGGATCCAGCCCGCCTTCATGCCAGGGGTTGCAGCGCAGAATGCGCCTGATACCCAGCCAGCTGCCCCGGAGTGCACCGTGTTTTTCCAGCGCTTCCAGCATGTAATGGGAGCAGCTGGGATAAAAGCGGCAGTTATTGCCCAGAAACGGACTGAAGAACAGCTGGTAGCCCCGTACCATGCCTTTGAGCAGCCTTTTCATCGCCCGACTGCACCATTTGGGTGTTTGTGCGGCTGAAGCACTTCCGGATTGGCGATATTGTGCGCCTGACCGGATGCGAAAGCATTCACGCTCTCGAAGGCTGCCTGAAAGTACAGCTCGTAACTGTTTTTCTCCACATAGCCCAGATGCGGCAGGCCCAGGACATTGGGCAATTGCAGCAGGGGTTCGTTCGCCGGTGTGGCGGGTTCATGCGCATAGACATCCAGAGCCGCCATGCCGGGATGGCCGGCCTGCAGGGCATGGTGCAGGGCACCAGGCTCGATCAGCTCGGCCCGTGCGGTATTGACCAGCAGGGCATCCGCCTTCATGCGCAGCAGGTCTTCGCGGGTGACACAGGCACGGGTGGTATCATTCAGGCGCAGGTGCAGGCTCAGCACATCGCTTTGAGCAAAGAAGTCAGCCCGGCTGGCCGCAGCGGCATAACCGTCTGTTACCGCCCGGGTGCGTGAATCTTCACTGCCCCAGACCAGTACCGGCATGGCAAAGGCCCGTCCGAAGGCGGCGATGCGCTGGCCGATTTTGCCGTAGCCCCAGATGCCGAGGGTCAGCCCGTTCAGGGTCCGCCCCAGACCCGGTGTGCCGGAATCCTGCCAGTGTCCGGCGTGCAGGCGCGAGGCATAAGGCACCAGATGGCGGCTGGCAGCCATGATCAGACCCCAGCATAGCTCTGCCGGAGCCACGGGGGAACCGATACCTTCGGCAACGGCCACACCATGGTGGCTGCAGGCTGTAAGGTCGATATGGTGGCTGAGCTTGCCGGTCTGGCTGATAAATTTCAGTGCCGGCAGGCGTGCCAGCAGCGCCTCGCTGATGGCTGTCCGCTCCCGGATCAGGATCAGGGCTTCCCGGTCCTGCAGGCGTGCCGCCAGCCTGTCCAGGGTGTCAGGCGTGTCCGTGAAAATGCTGACATCATGTCCGGCCAGCAGCCTGAAGCAGTCCAGCTGGCTGACAGCATTCTGGTAATCATCGAGAATGGCAATTTTCATGGGAGCAGGCTCATGGGTTCGGCAGGTCGTGGATCAGTGTGTGTACAGGGTGTCCGGATCGACCAGCGGCTCCCGGTCGATGATTACCTTATCACCCGCCACTTTGCGGTAAAAACAGTCACGTCGTCCGGTGTGACAGGCCGCGCCCAGTTGGTCGACTCGCAGCAGCAGGGTGTCCAGGTCACAGTCCAGACGCATTTCCACCAGGGTCTGGTGCTGCCCCGAGGTCTCGCCCTTGCGCCAGAAGGACTGGCGTGAGCGGGACCAGTAGCACACTTGTCCGGTCTGCAGGGTTTCCTCAATGCTGGCCCGGTTCATCCAGGCCAGCATCAGTACTTCACCGGTATCATGCTGTTGGGCAATGGCCGGGATCAGGCCGTCTGCCGTGTATCTGAGCTGTGCCAGTATGGCGGTCAGGGCTTCCGGCGTGCTGGCGGCTGCTGGTGCTGCGGTCATCAGATCACCTGTCCCGGCTGCTTGCGCTGGTAGCCCCGGGCCTTGAGTTTGTCCAGGTAGGCCGGCCAGTACTGCTCCTGATGTTTCCCCAGGTCGTAGAGCAGGTTCCAGTCGTACAGGCCACTGTCATGGTTGTCATCAAACACCAGCTTGACGGCATAGTGGCCGACCGGTTCAATGGCGGTGATGTTCACGTTTTCCTTGCCGAGCTGGAGCGTTTCCTGACCGGGACCATGGCCGCGCACTTCCGCAGAAGGTGAATGTACGCGCAGGTATTCACAGCTCAGGGTGTGTACCTCGCCATTCGGCCAGGTCAGCTGCAGCTCTCGGCTTTTCTGGTTCAGGGTAATGTCGGTGGGGGTCATGTTCATTCCTCACAGGATATAGCGACTCAGATCTTCATCCTTGACCAGTTCTCCCAAGGTGTCATTGACAAATGCCGCATCAATTATTTTTTCTGCCGCACAGTCCGGGGCTTCAAACAGGATGTTTTCCAGTAGCCGTTCCATGACGGTATGCAGACGCCGGGCACCGATGTTTTCGGTCCGTTCGTTGACCTCGAAGGCAATCTCGGCAATCCGGCGCACACCGTCCGCTTCAAATTTCAGGTTGACACCCTCGGTCCGGAGCAGGCCGACGTACTGTTCGGTCAGGGAGGCATAAGGCTCGGTCAGGATGCGCTCGAAGTCATTGGCGCTCAGGGCATCCATTTCCACCCGGATGGGCAGGCGTCCCTGCAGCTCCGGAATCAGGTCGGAAGGCCTGGAAACATGGAAGGCGCCGGAGGCAATAAACAGGATATGATCAGTTCGGACCATGCCGTACTTGGTATTGACGGTGCTGCCTTCAATCAGCGGCAGCAGGTCACGCTGCACCCCTTCACGTGACACGTCGGCACCACCACTGGCCTGGCCACCGCTGCGTGCCACCTTGTCGATTTCATCCAGGAACACGATGCCGTTCTGTTCCACGGCATGCAGGGCGCGTTGCTTGAGCTCTTCTTCATTGACCAGTTTATAGGCTTCTTCTTCAGTCAGGAGCTTCATGGCTTCCCGGATGCGGAGTTTGCGCCGGCGTTTACGGTTGTTGCCGATGTTCTGGAACATGCTCTGGAGCTGGCTGGCCATTTCCTCCATGCCGGGCGGTGTCATGATCTCCACACCGAGGTTGCTGGCTGAAACGTCGATTTCGATTTCCTTGTCATCCAAGTCGCCTTCACGCAGTTTTTTGCGGAATTTCTGGCGTGTGGGATTTTCTTCCTGGGGCTTGATCTTGCCGGCTTCGTCCACTTCCAGTGCGACCCACTCGTTGTGTTGCGGGTCTTTTCTGGGGCCGGGCAGCAGAATGTCGAGAATGCGCTCTTCAGCCGCCTCCTCGGCCCGGAACCGTACCTTGTCGACCTCCTGTTCACGCAACATCTTGACTGCGACATCCGCCAGATCGCGGATAATGGAGTCCACTTCCTTGCCGACATAACCGACTTCGGTGAACTTGGTGGCCTCCACCTTGATGAAGGGGGCGTTGGCCAGCCGGGCCAGCCGGCGGGCAATTTCCGTCTTGCCCACACCGGTCGGGCCGATCATGAGGATATTTTTCGGTGTGACTTCATGCCGGATGCTGTCATCCAGTTGCTGCCTGCGCCAGCGGTTGCGCAAGGCAATGGCAACCGAGCGCTTGGCCTTGTCCTGCCCGATCACATGCTGGTCCAGCTCCTGTACGATTTCGCGCGGGGTCATGGTGGACATGGCTTACAGTTCCTCGATAGTCAGGTTGTTGTTGCTGTAAATGCAGATGTCGGCGGCAATTTCCAGCCCCTTCTGCACAATGTCACGGGCGCTGAGATCGGTATTTTCCAGCAGGGCACGGGCAGCGGCCTGGGCGAAGGCGCCACCGGAGCCGATGGCAATCAGGTCATGCTCCTGTTCGACGACATCACCGTTGCCGGTGATCAGCAGTGAGGCGGTATTGTCCGCCACAATCAGCATGGCTTCCAGCCGGCGCAGCATGCGGTCGGTACGCCAGTCCTTGGCCAGCTCCACTGCCGAGCGGGTCAGGTTGCCGTTGTACTGCTGCAGTTTGGATTCAAAGCGTTCAAACAGGGTGAAGGCATCTGCCGTTCCGCCTGCAAAGCCGGCCAGCACCCTGTCATCATACAGGCGTCTGACCTTGCGTGCATTGCCTTTCATGACGGTATTCCCGAGTGTGACCTGTCCATCGCCACCGATCACCACACTGTTGTGCCGGCGGACACTCAGGATGGTTGTCCCTCTGAACTGTTCCAAGACTTTCTCCAGTACATGCTTCGATTGCATCTGATATATGGGAGCCGGACAGGAATTTCAAGCCCGTGCCTGAAATGTGCGGGGTGGTGCGCCAATCCGTTCTTGCTGCTGCAGCGGGAATGCTACACTCTGGTGGCTATCTGGCCTGTCCGGCCTGTTTTTAGGGATTGGCGCACCCGTTGTACTTGCTGGTTTGCTGTGCAGGCAACACCGTGCAGTGCGGGGTGTGGTTTTGATGATGGAAACGATATGGTGAAAAAATACCCGCTTAATAACTGGGCCCTGAATATGGCTGCCTTGCTCCTGCTGGTGATCATGATCGGCTGGTTGCTGGTCATCGGGCGCAACCTGCTGATTCCGGTCGTGATGGCCCTGATCATCTGGTACCTGCTGGACAGCATTGCCTCCTACCTGCAGTCCTGCCGGGTGTTCGGTTATCCCGTTTCACATTCGCTGGCAATGGTCGGGGCTTTTCTGGTCATGGGAACGGTCATCATACTGGTCATTAACATGGTGGCCGAGAATGCGGTCGCCATGGCGGTCAATGCGCCGGAATACCAGCTGAAAATTCAGGCGCGGATTCAGGAGCTGTTTTCCTGGGTTGCGCCCAGGGCCGAGTTCAGCATGGACAAGCTGGCCGACCTTTTCAATCTGCAACGCCTGCTGGGCTGGGTCACGGGGCTGGTCAGCAGTGTCACCAGCACCCTGATGCTGGTCGTGGTCTATCTGCTGTTCATTTTTCTGGAGCGCCCCTGGTTTGATGCCAAGTTTGCCGCCCTGTTTTCCGAACCGGAGCGGCATGCACATGCCCTCACCATCCGGCGGGAAATCATGCGGCGTATTCAGGTTTACCTGAGTGTCAAAACCCTGGTCAGTGTGCTTACCGGCGTGTTGAGCTGGCTGCTGCTGACCCTGATCGGCGTGGATTATGCGGTCTTCTGGGGATTCATCATTTTTCTGCTCAACTACATTCCTACCATCGGTTCGATTGTGGCCGTGATTTTTCCGGCCCTGCTGGCCCTGGTGCAGTTCGATACCATTACCCAGTTCCTGCTGGTGGCGATATTGCTGGGCTCGTTGCAGTTCATGATCGGCAATGTGCTGGAGCCCCGGCTGATGGGGGCCAACCTGAATATCAGCGGCCTGGCCATCATGCTGACCCTGTCATTGTGGGGGACAATCTGGGGCATTACCGGGATGATCCTGTCGGTACCGATTACCGTGGTGCTCATGATTGTCTGTGCCCAGTTCAGGTCCACCAGAGGCCTGGCCATCATGCTGTCTGCCGAGGGCAAGGTCTGATGTGCTGTCAAGCCCCGGCAGGGTATCGGCTGCCAGCTATGTTGCTGCCGGTTCAGGGCCGGGGCGGGTGATGGATACACCGGGGCCGGTTGTCGGCGGTGATGCCATACCGGCCTGTCCGTTGTGCCATGGGAGTACGGACTTTTACTGGGCCGACCGGGTTCGGCATTATTTTCAGTGCTGCTGTTGCCAGCTGGTCTTTGCCGACCCGGCCACCCGGCTGGGGCCGGCTGCGGAGCGTCGGGTCTATGAGCTGCATCGCAACTCAGCGGAAGATGCCGGCTATCGGCGTTTTCTGATGCGTCTGGTGGAACCGCTGACTCAGCGTCTGGGGATTGATGCCGGGAAGGGGAGTGCGGATGGGGCAACGCTGCAGGGGCTGGATTTCGGCTGTGGGCCGGGACCTGCCCTGTCGGTGCTGCTGGAGGCACGGGGCTGTTGCATGCAATTGTATGATCCGTTTTTTGCACCGGACCGGAGGGTACTGGCGGCGCGCTATGACTTCATTACCTGTACCGAGGTCGTGGAACATTTGTACACCCCGGCACGGGAATGGGCACTGCTGCTGCAGGGGCTGAAACCGGGAGGCTGGCTGGGAATCATGACCAAGCTGGTGCTTGATCGGGAAGCATTTGTACACTGGCACTACAAGAATGATCCGACCCATGTGAGTTTTTTCAGTCGCCCGACCTTCCGGTTTCTGGCGGCACGGGATGGCCTGATGCCGGAGTTTGTCGGCAGGGATGTCATCCTGCTGCGCAAGCCACTGTGAGCCGGCTGGCATTAGTGCCGGCGCAGACGGTAACAGGGTCGGGAGCTGTTGTCGATCAGTGCATGCCGGAGCAGCCACTGGCGTGCATCTTCAGCATCTTCTTCAAACCAGCGCTGCGCCGAGCCGAGCCGGAAGGTATAACCCCAGGCATCCATGTCACTCAGGGCTCGTTTCCGCCCGAACCCGGGAATCCGGTCTGCCAGCAGAATCTGCAGGTAGCAGACGGCATCCTCTTCCGGGGTCTCACCGCCGGCATCGGTATGCAGCTGCTCACGCCGGGTCTCGTCCATGCAGATCACATGACAGCTTTCATGCAGCAGTGAGTGCAGCGGGGTATCCGGACGCACGTAAACCGTGGTACCGATCAGACCGGCTTCCGGTGCGCCCCAGTAGCTGCCCGGAATCGCCTCGTCCAGAGGCAGTAGCTGTAACCGGAGGCCGAACTGTGCCAGCAGGGTGCTGACTGTCCGTGTATCCGTCCGGGCCAGGGGCATGATGGCCCCGGCTTGTGGTTCGAGGGGCTGAAACGGTGGCATGCGCGGGATTGGTGTGTCTCTGCCTGCGGGACGCTTACAGCAGGTAGCGCCCGGCTGTTGCCACCGTGACGGTGATCAGGCCCAATACCAGATTAATGCCCACCAGCAGGCGGATCTGGTTCAGGGCTTTGCCACCATCGGGCCAGCGCTGCCCGGCGACCGCCTGACGCAGGCGGCGGTAGGGAGCAAAAAAGACATGGGCGAAAACAGCCATCATGACCAGTCCCAATCCCTGCATGACATGGATGAACAGCGGTGTTCCCGCCATGCCACCGTACTGCATGAAGATGACCCAGTAGCCGGAGCCGAGGATCAGGGCTACACAGGCCCAGACCCAGGGGAAGAAGTGTGCAAATACGCCCTGCCACAACGTGAGACGTTGCGGGGGCTCCAGCCGGGCTGCTGCCACCGGGCGCAGGCACATATAGGCAAAAAACATTCCACCTACCCAGATCACAACGGCGATAACATGGAGAGCAATAGCGACTGACATGGCCTAACCTCGTGCGACCGGGTATTGGTAGTAATCATTTTCATAACCGATACGCTCGGCATTGGTAACCTGATTCAGCAACAGACCGTTGACGGTGATGCCGGACTGGCGCAGACGTTTGAGGGCGTTGTTGATGGTGGTCATGCTGGTATTACCGGCATGAACAGCCAGAATGGTCAGGGTTGCCAGTGAGGCCAGAATCAGGGAATCTGCCAGCCCCAGCACCGGCGGGCCGTCCAGAATGACGATGTCGTAGTGTTCGGTGGCAGCCTTGAGCAGGTCTTCCATGCGGCGGTTGGCCAGCAGTTCCGCAGGGTCATGTGCAGTTTCGCCAGCAGCAATCACATCCAGATTCTGTACATTCGCACTCTGGATCAGCTTGTCCTGGGCCAGGCGTCCGGACAGGTAGTTGGTCAGACCCTGTGTGTTTTTTACGCCCAGCAGTTTGTGCATGGAGGGGTTGCGCAGGTCGGCGTCAATCAGCAGCACCCGGTTGCCGGCATGGGCATAGGTGCTGGCCAGGTTGACTGAAACCGTGGTTTTGCCCTCATTGGCCTTGGCACTGGTGATAAAGATGATGTTGGTGCTGTCTTCCCGCCGGCGCAGTTTGAAGCGCAGGGTGGTGCGCAGGGTGCGGAAGGCTTCAGCAATGCTGGAGTGGGGCTCGCTCAGTGCCAGCTGGGCGATTTTTTTCTCTTCCCGTACCTTCGAGGCGGGAATGATGCCGATGACATCCAGCTGGGTCTGACGCTCAAGGTCGTTGACGTTCTTGACACTGTCATCCATGTATTCACGCAGGAAGGCAGCGGCGATACCGAGAAACAGCCCCAGCAGGGCGGCAAAGCCCAGGTTGGTGGAAAGTTTGGGCTTGTATTTTTTCAAGGGTACCTGGGCCTGATCCACCAGCATGATATTGTTGGTACCCACACCACCGGCAACGTTGATTTCCTTCATGCGCTGCAGCAGCCCCTGATACAGGGCCTGGTTGGTTTCCACTTCCCGCTGCAGGGTTTTGTAAGTAACGGTCTGGCTCTGGAGCTGCTGGGCTCTGGCCTGTTCGCGCCCCAGTTCGTCACGTACCAGTTCGGCCTTTTTCTGGGCTGCTTCCAGTTCAGCCCTGCTGCTTCTGGGGTCGGACTTGAGGGAGATGACTTCACTTTCTGCCTTCACCACCTCTTCGGACAGGCGCATGATGGCATGGGTGCCGGCGGTGGAGTCCTTGTCATCCAGCATGATGATGTCATTTTCTTCCGCATAGCGGTTCAGGTTGGCCTCGGCCTCCTGTAATTTGGCCTTGGCATCCTTGATACGGTCGGTCAGAAAGTCCTGGGCATTCTGGGTGGTTTCAAAGCGCCGCTCCAGATTGAGTTCGATGAAGGTGTCGACAATCGCGTTGGCTACCCTGGCCGCACCCTCGGGGCTGGAGCCATCAAAATGGACCTCGACCAGACGTGAGTTTTTGATGGGCTCGATGGTCATGTTCTCGATAATGGCATTGGCCAGGCTGGCTTTCTGATCCCGGGTGTTGTCCGGCAGGATGGTGTCCCTGAGCCGGGTCAGCAGGGAACGGCGGATGATGCTGTCATCCAGTTTCAGTTTGTCAATCACGCGCTCTACCAGACCAAAACTTCTGATCAGTTCGAACTGGGTCTGGTAAAAATCGCGGGTATCACGAATGTCACCGGGGTTGATGAAATCGACATCAATCACCTTGGTGGTTTCCCGTTCCACCTGGACTCTGGCGGTGGCCCGGTACTCAGGGCTGCTGAGCAGGGTGAACAGCAGGGTCAACAACAGGACTATAACCAATACGGCAAGAATCAGCCCTTTCTGACGGGTCAGTGTCCTCCAGAATTCGCGCAGATCAAGGCTGTCCTGTTTCTGGGCAAAGTCGGGCATGTATGGTCGGGTTGCCGCGCCAGTGGCGGCAATGTTTGATTTGGAGTTTTGCATAACGGAATCTTGGTCTGAAAATATCCTGTTTAAGAGCGAGGTGTCATCTGGACCCGGGCAACCATCCATGAGCGGCTGCTACCGTGTTAGTGTGCATTTCAGCCGCTTGCAGTGCCAGTTTTCCCTGATGAAGCGTAAAACCCGTTAATGTAGCGCCTCAGGGGGGTTTCGATCAATTTGAACGAGATTATAGCCGTAATGGTGAGGAGTACCACAAAAAGGTAGAAATGTAATTGCTGACCCAGCGGAAGCCATTGACCCAGTGTGCGATCATAGACAGCATAAAACGGGCGCTGCAGGAGATAAAGTGAATAACTGGCTTCTCCCAGCAGTATCGGGAGCGGGTGGGCGAACAGCTGTGTCAGCCTGCCCCGGTTCTGGGCGATCAGGACCATCAACAGAATGAACAGTGGTGACAGTAACCCGTTGTTGTAGTCGATCAGAAAGCCCAGTCTGGCTTCAATCCAGGTCTCGAATACGAGCAGCAGCAGGATGGTCAGTGTACACAGAAAAAGGGCAAGGCCGTTCCGGTTCTGAGCCAGATGATTCAGTTTGCCGTCGACAAACCAGACACCTGCCAGAAATCCCGACAGAAACAGGTTGAGGTGCATGAGCGGGAAGTAGTAAATAAAATCATGCAGCAGGGTATGTGGCTTGTAAGCCGGCAGGTTATGCAGTCCTATCTGTATCAGCTGGGTGACAGCCCAGAGTATCAGGGTCAGCCACAGCAGGCGTTTCATGTGCCGGTGTTGCACCATCATCAGGAGTGGAAAAATCAGGTAGAAGAAAGCTTCGACCGAAATCGACCAGCCTGGGGAGTTGATGCTCAGGGCATAACCGGGAACCCATGCCTGCAGCACCAGCAGATTCAGCAGCACCGCGACCGGGTCTTTGCCATCGGTATCGAAGTTGGCAACGATCATCAGCAGCAGAACCAGCAGGTAGATCGGATAAACACGGGCAAAACGGGCCAGCCAGTACTTTCCCGTCTTGAAACGGCCTGCGTTGGCTGTCGTTTCCGGACGGTAATAGGCAATGGCCATGATAAAGCCGGACAGAAGGTAGAAGTAGGTGACTGCGGTCGGACCCGACATGAATATGGGGGCCAGCCAGTCCACAGAAGCGGGAAATACCGTCCCGCCAAAATGAAAAAACAGGACAGTCAGGGCCGCAAGGTAACGGGTAAAGGTCAGTTGCTCCAGTTTCAAGGGCAGGCAGCTTCAGTTGTTGTGATCAGTAGGCATTTTTGTCGGACAAGGTTTTGAACGCTGTCACCAGTATGATGCGCAGGTCCAGTCCCAAGCTCCACTTGCGGATGTACTCCATGTCGTATTCCACCCGCTTCTGCATTTTATACAGGGTGTCGGTCTCACCGCGCCAGCCATTCACCTGTGCCCAGCCGGTGATGCCGGGTTTCATCAGGTGGCGCATCATGTAGCCGGGAATCAGCTGCTGGTATTCCTCGTTATGGGAAATGGCATGAGGACGCGGGCCTACCACTGACATGCGGCCCTGCAGCACGTTGAAAAACTGGGGCAGTTCGTCCATGGAGGTTTTACGGAGCAGGGCACCGACACGGGTGACGCGCAGGTCATTCTTGGTTGCCTGCCGAATGGTCCCCTCGTTTTCGCAGACGGTCATGGTGCGGAATTTCCAGACCAGAATCTTTTCACCACGCAGGCCATGGCGCCATTGTTTGAAAAGAACAGGGCCGGGAGAGGTGAGCTTGACCGCCAGTGCGATAACGACCATGACCGGCAGGGTTAGTGTGAGCAGGGCAGCACCAATCAGCAGATCCTCCAGACGCTTGATGAGCGCGTTGCGCACCGACAGAGGGGCGTCATAGATGCAGAGCACCGGCGTATCGGCAATTTCCAGGTATTTGCTGTGCATCAGGGAGCTGGTGAAGGTGTCCGGAATCAGGCGGATCGGCGTGATGGTATCGGACAGGCTGCCGATCAGCCGGGCTGCCAGCTCACGCTTCTCCGGTGGCAGGGCAAGGTAGATCTGGTCCCAGGTCCCCATGCGTGCATCCTCGATCATGGTGTCCAGGTTGCCGATATGGGCATGATGACCGGAAAGCCAGGTGCTCTCATCCTGTTCCGGACCGTCAGCACCGGTACTGTAAAAACCGGCGACATGAAGACCTGACTCCGGCTGACTGTCGATCGCCTGGGCGAACTTGAGGCCACTTTCGGTGATCCCTGCAATGGCAATGTTGCGGTTGTTGATGCCCATGCTCTTGAGCCTGGCCTGCAGGCTTCGGAGGATCAGACGGTTGATGATGAGCAGGGCGGGAGCCACGAACAGCCAGCCGATCAATACCATGCGTGAGAGCTGATCGGAGGTCTTGGAGACAAAGATGATGAAGACCAGGATGAAGAAGGTGGCGAGCCAGGTCACGATGATGCGCATGACCTCGTCCCGGAAGAAGGCCCGCCCTCCCCAGGAGGTATAAATGTCCGTGAACCGCCCTACCAGACCGAATACCAGGGAGGCACCCAGTCCGGTGGCAAGGTAGCCGCCCAGGTTGTAGTCGCTGGAATAGGCTATCGCCAGCAGCAGAATACTCAGGATGACCAAGGTATCCGTACTGCGGTAGATGAGTTCAGAGCTGATTTTTTTATCTACCATTTCGGTTGTCCGTCCAAAAAAATCATTATCCTCAGGGGCCATGTCTCCGGCCTTTGGAGAATTTTATTGTCACATTTGTATCGGTATGTCAGCATCGGGTTCATCGCTCTGGAAAAAAAGCAACAAAACTGAGGCCGCCTTGTTTAACTTGCATTAAGAGAGTTGATTGTTAACCTGCTGATATACCTGAATAATACTTTATGGCGACACGATGACACTCAGGCCGCTCAAACTTATGCCTCTAACTATAGCTGAATTTCACTGGATTTGTAGTAAAAAAAATACAAGCTGGCGGTTTTCGGGGATAACTGCTCAGGTTCACGGTACTGTTTCCTGTCGTGAGGTCTGGTCGGTTTCCCAGCGGTAACTGTCCAGGCTTTTGAACTGGTGTCTGGCCCGTATCCGGATGGCAAGACTGATCAGGATGTAGCAGAGGGTTGGCACACAGTCACGGCTGAACAGACGGGCGCGCAGGATTTGGGAATAAGGCTTGTGCTCCGGGCGGCTGCAGAGCTTTTTGGTGGCGAGTTCCATGTTGCCCAGCCGGGCACGTGCCTTGATCTTGATCAGGGAATGCAGGTTGCTGGGGGCCGTAATGTAAATCCGGGCACCGGGGATGTTGCCGCGCTCTGCCGGGCTGAACTGGCAGCGCACATAGCCGTCATCATTGATGATGGGAGGAAAGTCCGTAAAACGCTGGCGGCCCTGCTCGGAAATGACATAGCTGCAGGTGGCAACCACGCCGTCACGGATATAAGGCAGGCTGAGCCAGGTATGGTAGTATTGACGTACCAGCCAGGAGGCGTGTGACACGTCGATTTCGGGTTCCGGTGCTGCCAGCAGCAGACCGTTGCGGGCCATGCCGTCAGTAATGATGGCAATGGCGTTTTCCGACAGGCGTGTATCGGCGTCAATGTAGAATACCGGCCAGTCTGCCAGGTGTTGCTCTGCTTCGTTCAGGGCATTGACTTTGGAAGGCGTCGGAATGTCAAGGCACAGTGCATCCGGATACTCCATACGCACAATGTCGGCGGTATTGTCGGTGCAGCCGTTGCAGGCCACGATCAGGCGCGTTACGCCGGGCTGACGGCTCAGGCTGTCAAGGCAGCGACGGATGACACTGGCTTCATTATGGGCCGGTACGATAATGGTGGCCATCAGCGATACCCCCGGAGCCAGTCGGTGCGCTGTTCGAAGACTGTATGCCACTCCCGCTCCTGTTCTGTGCCGGATTTGAGGAGTCGATGGGACAGGTATTTGTTCAGTACATAAAGGTATAGCAGAAACCTGTAGAACGGTTTTTTCCAGCCGGGCACGTGACGGTTGATCAGCTCCACCTTGCCTTTGAGCAGCTTGATCTGTTTACTGGAGAAGCGGTTATGGCTGACACCACCGTGGTGGATGATGCGGGCCTTGGGCGCCACAATGGGCTGGTAGCCGGCCCGGATGGCACGCAGGCAGAAGTCGGCTTCCTCGGCATACATGAAAAAGGCAGGATCAAAACCACCCAGCTCATTCCATAGCTGATGCCGGGTCAGAAAGAAGCAGCCGGAGATGATATCGACTTCGCGCACGCTTTGCCGGTCCCAGCAGCCGTAATTGGCATGATTGAAAAAGCAGCTCCCGGCAAAGCGCTTGCTTAAACCCAGCGCACTGAACAGCAGGGAGGCAAAGTCCGGTCGTGCCCAGGCATGCTGGGTATTGAGGCTCAGGTCATTATTAAGGGTGACGCCACCCCAGATGCCATGCTCCGGGTACTGGCGGGCAAAAGCCATCAGCCGGTCAATCGCCTGCTCCAGTACGACGGTATCCGGATTGAGCATCAGGACGTACTCACCCCTGCTGGCTTCGATGCCGATGCTGACGCCGCCGGCAAATCCGAGGTTGGCACCGGATTCGATCAGCCTGACAGTCGGAAAGTGCTCACGGATCATGGCTACGGAATGGTCTCCGGACTGGTTGTCGACCACGATCAGCTCGAAGGTGGTGAGCCGGGTTTCGGCAAACACGGAGCGCAGGGCGCGCACGGTATAGTCCGCCGTGTTGTAGGATACCAGAATGATACTGAGTTCCGGGGCGGTCATGGGGCCGTTCCTGCGGGATTGATCACCCGGCATTCCTGTCGGGGTGCCTGTTCATGCGGGGTTTGCTGTTCTTCTTTTTCCATTGCTCCAGTATTCCGGTTTTCATCCGGGATCAGGCGTCCGAACGGCAGGGTCCGGATACCGGAGCGGATGACTTTGGCAGGATTGCCTGCCACGATCGAGTGTGCCGGTACGTCACGTGTCACCACACTGCCGGCGGCAACAATGCACTCGTCACCAATCCTGATGCCGGGCATGATGATTGAGCCGCAGCCGATAAAACAGCGGGCACCGATATGGGTGGTTTCCCCATATTTGCCCGAATGACGCTGGGTTGCAAAATCATGCGACAGAATGATGCTGTCAAAGGCGACCAGCGTCTGCTCGTCGATGCGGATCCCGCCGGGATTGGTCTTGTCCATGCGCGCCTTGAGCGAGATGCGGACATCCGGCGCCAGCTGCATGCCATAGAAGCGGCGCAGGTACCAGTTGTAGGCCCAGAGCAGGCTGTGGCGCAGGTGGATGATCCACAGGAAGGCCCGCTGGCTGACAAATCGGGGTTTCATGCACTCGGCTCCTGCGGTACCGCCGGGGGTTCGGGGGACATGTCTACATCAAGGTAGTACCTTGCCCAGCCCCCCATGCCCAGCGCGAAAAAGAAAATGGGCTGCAGTTTGCCGAAATAGTCCACCGAGAAGCCGATCAGGATCAGGGACAGGAAGGCCAGTATCCAGGCGGTCACCATCCAGCGGATGGCATCGTGAAAACGGTGTACCCGGTTCAGCAGGTTGAAAACTGCATAGAAGCAGGCTATCAGCAGGAACAGGGTGGCAAATACCCCATGTTGCAGGGTCAGCAGCAGCCAGAAACTGTCGATGCTGTCGCCCATCCACTCCTGCCAGTAGGGTCTGCTCCAGTCATTGTGGGCGATACCCAGAATCGGATTGTCAAGGATGTCGTCCATGCTGTACTTCCACTGCAGCATGCGGAAGTACCCGGTGTTCGGATTGAAGGTCAGGTAGGAAATCAGGAGGCCGAAAAAGCCGCGGTTGGACAGTACGTTCAGCAGCATGGCTCCGGCCAGGCCACCGAAGAACAGGGCCACCCAGAACCGGCGGGCGCTGTTCCAGAACCGGACCAGCAGCAGGCTGACACCCTGAAAAATGAGGGAAAGCAGTGGAGCCGAGGATAGGGTTGTGAGCATGGAAAGGACCAGGCCGGCAAGGCCGGCGAAATGGCCGGAAGTCCGCTGGCGCAGGAACAGCATGATGGCAAAGGGGAAGAACAGCGCTGCGAGCGTACCGAACAGGATCGGGTGGGCAAAGACGCTGGTGGCCCGCATCAGGGGGCCGCGGATATAGTCGTCGGTATACAGTCGGTAGTCCAGTGACTGGTTGCCGGTAATCTGCTCTGCCAGCTCATGCAGGATGCGGTGGTGGCTCAGGGCCTCGTACAGGGTCAGGGGCAGCAGCAGCAGGATGAGGAAGATAAACAGGCGGTTGACCTGAAAAAACCGTTCCGGGGTCGTGATGTAAAGACGGGCCAGATAAAAGGCCCCCAGCGTTTCCAGGGCGTAAAGCCCGGTGGATTCAATGGCTTTCTGCAGGCTGTGGTTATACCAGAAGCTGGCAAAGGACAGGCCGATCAGGGCAAACAGCAGGATGTCTACCAGATCGGCCTGGGCCAGAAGCTGACGAAAATTCAGCAAGGCATAGACCAGGGCTGCGATCAGGATGATCCGGTAGGCCTCCAGCCGTACCGTGCCCGCCATGGTGTAGAACTCGAACGGGATGAACAGCGACAGGATGAACAGTAGGGCTAGAATTCTCAGCATGGTATTCAGTCAGCCTTGTTTAGCAGGCGTTTGTGGAAGAACAGCACCATGACTCCCATGGTGAGTGTCAGGTTGGCCAGCAGTCCGGCACTTGCCGCCCCTGCAATACTGAACCGGGGGGTCAGGATCAGGTTGGCGATGATGTTGACCGCCAGTGCGGAAAACAACAGGATGTTCAGATGCGTGACCTGCCTGCGGATGATGAACATGAAGGAAAAGGTGAGCGAGAGGCCACGTACCAGCTGGGACAGCAGCAGGATCAGCAGTGCCTGATGGGCGGCCACGTATTCAGGACGGAATACCTGCAGCAGGTATTTGCTGGCCAGGGCCATCAGGGCGGTACTGAGCAGCATGATGCCGGCCACCAGTACCGTGCCCTGCCAGAACAGCGGGCGCAGTTTGTCCGGTGTTTGTTTGGCGGTTTTAAGCAGGCGCGGATAAACCGTGGCATCCAGGGCCGTCAGAAATATCCCGACGATAAAGGCCAGCCGGGCTGCGATACTGAACAGGGCCACCTCGTCATTGCTCAGCAGCAGGCCGGTCATCAGGGTATCGGCCCACAGCATCAGGAATGCCATCCAGGAGATCGGTGCCAATGGCAGGGATTCCTGCATGATGCCTTTCAGGGTGAAGGGTGCCTGCTGCTGTTGCTGCTGCCACCAGGGCCTGAGCCAGAGCAGGGACAGGGCGGCTGCCAGACCCAATGACAGGGTATAGATCCAGAAGTAGTTCTGGCTGCGAGGAAACCAGAACCATAATGCCAGCAGCAGCAGCAGCTGTGTCGTGGCAGGCAGGGCATTCTGGGTCAGCAGCGATTCGGTGATCCGGTGTGCACCCTTCATGAAGGCGGCATTACCGGCCACCAGATTGAAAAACAGAATGCCGAGGGCTGACAGCAGTAACAAGGGTGTGTGTATCTCACCATCGAACAGGTGCTTCTGCATCAGGGGTGAGAGCAGCAGCCACAGGGCCATGAAAGCCAGGCTGCTGAACAGCAGGAAGCGCCAGCTGCTGAGCAGGTAGCGGCTCTGGCTTGATGTGAGGTCTTCATCCGGCAGGGCTGCGACATCGCGCACCAGCCACTGTTCGACCCCAATGCGGCTGAACAGGGCAAAGCCCGTGACCAGCGTCATCATGAGCAGGATCATGCCGGCTTCATTCACGCGCAGGTTGCGGGTCAGAATGATGATCACCATGAAGTTGAGGCCGACACCGGCAAAGCGGGCCACCAGTGAGACCAGCGTCTGCCTGATCAGGGAGGGGTTCAGGCTTATCCCCTTCATGTGCCGATGGCCCGGTCAATGAAGTCGATCAGGCGCTGGCGCCGGGCCGTGGTGATGGCATCTGCCGGTTTGAGTTCTGTCATGCGGGCCAGCAGCCGGCGGAGCGCTTCGCAGTTGCGGGCGGTATAGACTCCCGGCAGCCTACCCATCCAGGCCAGACCATCGGCCTGATGGTTGTTGCGGTGTTCCCCCAGCTCATGCTGACGGTTCATGACGATGATGGGCTTGCGGTGTTCCAGTGCGGTGATGATGTTGCCCATGCCGGCGTGGGAGATGATCAGGTCAGCTGCGGCCAGATGCCGGTTGAAGGTGTCGGTGGCCATGAAGCGTTCCCAGTCCGCATGGGACGGCTCGTATTCGCCGGTCGCAATCTGGGCCACGACGCTTTGTCCGGTACTGGCAGCCCACTCGTCCACACAGCGGATCAGGCGGTCAAAAGGAAACTGGGTGCCGACGGCAACAAAGATCATAGTACCGACCCCTGATATTGCACCTGCCCGCCATCACTCAGGTGTTCCCACTGGGTCAGGAACACATCGGCACGGTGGCGTACCAGTTCACCCGAGCGCGAGATTTTCTGGACATTGGCAATACTGTCTACCCAGATGGTGCGGATACCCAGCAGGCGGCCCAGCAGGATGGCCACCACGCCGGGGGCGGCACCGGTGGAGAGGATGGCCTGCGGTCGCTCCTTCAGCAGTATCCACAGCACCTGGAGTGCGCAGGGAATCAGGCGCCATTTGTCATCGGCACTGACATCGGTAACGGCATAAACTTTCTGTGACTGCCGGGACTGGAAGTGGCGGTCCGGCATGGCGTACACGATGTCGTAACGCTGTTCCAGCCCGGCGCACAGGCGGGTGAGCTGAATCCAGTGCCCACCCGGCGAGGAAATGGCGAACAGGCGGGCTTTGCGGCTCATGCGGGTGCGGTTCCACTGACTTTGCGCAGGTAAAAGGCGGCCTGATCTCCCTGGTTGACGGCGTTCAGTTCCTGAGCACGTTTTTCAAAGGCGGCAATCTGCTTGCGGGTGAAGATGGCATTATCCGGCGATTCGGCCCAGGATCGGGGTGAGCGCAGGGCAATGCCTTTTTCATATTGCTCGCTGCCCCAGAACTGGAAGGCGTTGGAGTCATAAACGACCCGTTCCACCTCAAAACCGGTCTGGCGGGCCAGTTCGTGCACACTTTCCTGTGCATGCAGGAACAGGTGCCGGGGAGCATCCAGCTGGGACCAGTTGACCCCGTAATGCTGCCAGGCCCAGGACGAGACGGTCGGTATCCGCAGCAAGACCTTTCCTTCCGGTTTGAGCAGTTTGAACACCTGCTGCAGGGTCTGCTGCTGCGCCGGCAGGTGTTCGAATGCGTGATGGAACATGATGGCGTCCCACTGGCCACCGGTCTGGAAGATGTCCTGTCTGGCAATGCGCAGGCCGTTCGGGTATTCGATATGATCCTGGTTGAAGGGATCGATGCCGAGCAGCTTGGTAAAACCCAGTTCACGCAGGGAGTACAGAATCAGTCCGGCACCACAGCCGACATCCAGCACCGTGCTGTCCGGCTTCAGATTCAGGGGACGCAGGGTGGCGAGTTTGGGGTTCGGCATCAGCAGGTTGAGCAGGTGTCCGGGCTGGGATTCACCGGTGACGGCATAATAATCACGCAGGCGTACCAGTGCTCGCCTGAGGCGGTTGCCGCGGGCAGGTGCCTGATAGGAGTAATAGTTCTGTGGATAATAATCCTGCAGATTATCCGGTATGACCGCAATTTGCAGGCACTGGCACTGGCTGCACTGGAAATAGGTGTGCTCATCCTGCAATCCGAGCATCATTTCCCGGACCTGATAGGTTTTATGTTCGGCACTGCTGCCACAGATACGGCACTGCATCAGGCCTTTTCCTTGTGCTCGCCAAACAGGGCAATGTCGCCGTTTTCCCAGAATTCACGGTGCTCCAGATACCAGTCCAGCGTTCTGGACAGGCCAGACGCCAGGGTTTCTACCGGCCTGTAGCCCAGTTCGGTACTGATCCTGCTGTTGTTGATGGCATAACGGCGGTCATGACCGGGGCGGTCGGCAACGTGGGTGATCAGCTGCCGGTGGGGAGCATGCGGCGCATGCGGGAAACGCTGGTCCAGCAGCTGGCACAGGGTGCTGACCAGGTTCAGGTTGGTCTGTTCATTGTTGCCGCCGATATTGTAGGTTTCGCCCAGCCGCCCCTGGTGAATGATGAGGTCGATACCGCGATTGTGATCATCCACATACAGCCAGTCGCGAATCTGCTGGCCGTCACCGTAAACCGGCACCGGCCTGCCCTGCAGCAGCTTGGCAATGGTCAGGGGGATCAGTTTTTCCGGATACTGCCAGGGGCCGTAATTGTTGGAGCAGTTGCTGGTGGTGGTATTCAGGCCGTAAGTATGCTGATAGGCGCGCACGATATGATCGGATGCGGCTTTGCTGGCGGCATAGGGGGAATTGGGCGCATAGGGTGTGGTTTCGCTGAAGGCCGGGTCAGCGGGCCCCAGGGTGCCGTAGACCTCATCCGTGGAGACATGGTGAAAGCGGTGCTGATCCAGGCGTCCCTGATCCAGCCAGACGGTCTTGGCAGCCTTGAGCAGGCTGTGGGTGCCGTCAATATTGGTGCGCAGGAAGGCATCCGGTCCGTAAATCGAGCGATCCACATGGGATTCAGCGGCGAAATGTACGATGGTGTCAATCTGGGCACCACGCAGCAGGTTTTCTACTCGCTCCTGTTCCAGGATGTCGCCCTTGACAAAGCGGAAGTTGGGTTTTTCATCCAGGGGTTGCAGGTTTTCCTGCCGCCCGGCATAGGTCAGGGCATCAAGGACAGTGATTTTGCAGTCCGGGTATTTGTCCAGCCAGTAATAAACAAAATTGGTGCCGATAAAGCCGGCACCACCGGTGACCAGCAGGTGTCTGGGGTGATAGGCAGGGTTCATGCGTGTGCCGTTTCCGTTTTCAGTTGTTGCAGCATGGCGCGCAGGCTGACCCGCCAGTAAGGCAGGATACGGCCCAGCACCTGCTCGGTTCTGGATTTGTCCATGACGCTGTAGGCCGGGCGTCGGGCCGGAGTGGGGTAGTCCCGTGTGCGGATTGGGTAGACAGGGATGGCACGTTCCAGCAGGCCCAGCTGCAGGGCTTCTTCCTGAATGGCTACCGCAAAATCGTACCAGCTGGCCACGCCGTTATCGGAGCAGTGGAAAATGCCGTCCGGCTGCTGCCCGATCAGGTCCCAGAGGGTCAGCGCCAGGGTTCTGGCCCAGGTCGGGCTGCCGGTCTGGTCGAAGACCACACCCAGGTGCGGTTTTTCCCGCATCAGGCGCAGCATGCTTTTGACAAAGTTGCTGCCATGCGTGGAGTAAAGCCAGGAGGTGCGCACGATCAACGCATCGGTCAGGACCCGCTGCACGGCCTGCTCCCCGGCCAGCTTGGTGATTCCGTAAACACCGGTCGGCGTACCGGTTGGCTGTTCCGGTGTCCATGGGCTTGAGTGTTCACCATCAAACACGAAGTCGGTGGAAACCTGGAGCAGGCGGGTTGGCAGCCCCTCTCCACGGGCATGGGCAATGGCCTGTGCCAGCAGGCCCGGTGCCTGCGCATTGACCCGTTCGGCAGTGAGCCGCTCAGACTCGGCCCTGTCCACGGCGGTATAGGCGGCACCATTGATGAGCCAGTGCGGCTGGTGCTGTTCCAGTGCGGCCCGGATCTGTTCGGGGTCGCAAATATCCAGGGTATCATGGTCGGTTTCAATCAGGGTGACATGGGCCGGGCGGCATTGGCGCAGCTCAAAACCCAGTTGACCACGGGAGCCTGTGACCAGTACCTTCAGAGGGGGTGTCATCAGTCAAATACCTCGGCATCGGACAGGGGCAGGCCCAGCGCATCCTTGGCAGACAGTTGGGGGGGCTGCCCGTCCACCAGGGGCCAGTCAATACCGATCTCTGTCGCATCCCAGCGGATGCAGCGTTCATGTTCGGGGGCATAAAGTCGGGTGCATTTGTAAAGGAAGTCGGCGGATGCACTCATAACATAGAAACCGTGGGCAAAACCTGCCGGTACCCAGAGCATGCGGTGGTTGTCAGCGGACAGCGCCACCCCGGTCCATTGTCCGAAGTGCGGCGAGCTGCGACGGATGTCCACGGCGACATCAAACACCCGCCCGGCAGTGACACGCACCAGTTTGCCCTGCGGGTTGTGAATCTGGTAGTGCAGGCCGCGCAGGATGCCCTGACGTGAACGGCTGTGATTGTCCTGCACAAAATCCAGCTCCAGGTCCTGTGCGGCGAAAGCCTGCCGGTTCCAGCTTTCCAGGAAAAAGCCGCGTTCGTCGCCGAAAACTTTCGGCTCGATAATGAGCACGCCCGGCAGTGCCGTTTCAATGATGTTCATGCCACCAGCCCCGTCAGATAGTGGCCATACCCGCTTTTTTTCAAGGGCTCGGCCAAGGTGAGCAGGGTGTCGGTATCAATGTACTGCATGCGCCAGGCCACCTCCTCCGGGCAGGCGATCTTGAGCCCCTGCCGTTCTTCGATCACGCGGATGTAGTTGGCGGCATCCAGCAGTGAGGCATGGGTGCCGGTATCCAGCCAGGCAGTTCCGCGCTTGAGGATTTCGACCTGCAGCCGCCCCTGCTGGAGGTAAATCTGGTTCACGGTGGTGATTTCCAGTTCGCCCCGTGCGGAAGGTTTGACGGTGCGGGCGATGTCGATGACTTCGTTGTCATAGAAATACAACCCGGTAACGGCATAGTGCGAACGGGGTCTGGCCGGCTTTTCCTCAATGCTCAGGGCTTTGCCGGCAGCATCGAATTCGACCACGCCATAGCGCTCCGGATCACGCACGTAATAGGCGAAGACACAGGCTCCATGGGGTTGATGAGCGGCCTGCTGCAGGCGTGCCGACAGCCCCTCCCCATAGTAGATGTTGTCACCCAGAATCAGGGTGCAGGGCGCATTGCCGATGAAGTCCCTGCCGATCAGAAATGCCTGGGCCAGCCCTTCCGGGCGGGGCTGGATTGCATAACTGAGATTGATTCCCCACTGGGAGCCATCACCCAGCAGTTGCTGGAACTGGTCCCTGTCATGGGGCGTGGTGATGATCAGGATATCGCGGATTCCGGACAGCATCAGTACTGTCAGTGGATAGTAAATCATCGGCTTGTCATAGACCGGCATCAGCTGTTTGCTGATCGCCTGGGTCAGTGGGTAAAGCCGGGTGCCGCTGCCACCGGCAAGAATGATGCCTTTTCTGTCGTTAGCCATGTTAACCATGATTCATTCTGGTTGTGTCGTCGCGTTATCGTGTTGCATATTGCCGGGAATTTTAGTCGATCAGGGCCGTATTGCACCAACCCTCCCGGCGAAAGGCGGCATTTTAGCGTGCCATGCCCATCAGTCACAGCATTGTTTTTTCCCGATTGCCAAATTCCGGCAGGCTGGCGACAATGCGGGCATGAAAATTCATGAAAATCATTCTCTCAAAGGGTTGAACAGTTTCGGGCTGGCTGTGCGGGCGCGTTTTTTCTGTGAGCTGCGCAGGCTGGGCGGGCTCAAGTCCGTGGTGCAGTGGCGCAGGCAGCACCCGGAACTGCCGGTGCTGCTGCTGGGCGGGGGCAGCAATCTGCTGTTTACGGCGGATTATCCCGGACTGGTGCTGCGGGTGCGCCTGCAGGAGCGGGAGGTGCTGGGTTCGGATGGCGAGTTTGTCTATGTCCGGGCCGGTGCCGGAGAGGACTGGCATGCCTTTGTGCGCTGGACGCTGGAACAGGGGCTGGCCGGGCTGGAGAACCTGTCACTCATTCCGGGGACTGTGGGAGCGGCACCGGTGCAGAATATCGGTGCCTACGGGGTGGAGCTCAAGGATGTGTTTTATGAGCTGCAGGCACTGGACTGGCGCACGGCGGAGCTGCGTGAGTTCAGGCTGGCGGATTGCCGTTTCGGTTATCGGGACAGTTTTTTCAAATCGGTGGAACCGGAGCGCTGGCTGATTGCCTCTGTCACTTTCAGGTTGCCGCTGCAGCCGCAATGGAACATGGCCTATGCGGGGATAGCGGAGCAGTTGCAGGGAGCCGAGCCCAGTGCACTGCGTATCAGCGATGCTGTCACTGCGCTGCGACGCAGCAAGCTGCCGGACCCGGCGGTACTGGGCAACGCCGGCAGTTTTTTCAAGAATCCGCTGGTTTCACCCTCACAGTGGCAGGGGCTGAAAAAAGCCCATCCGGAGCTGCCGGGCTGGCCGCAGCCCGACGGCCCGGTGAAGCTTTCTGCGGCCTGGCTGATTGAGCAGTGTGGCTGGAAAGGTCGGCGAGAAGGGGATGCCGGCGTTTATGCCGGGCATGCACTGGTGCTGGTTAATTACGGTGCTGCCACCGGTGCGGCGCTGTGGCAGCTGGCCTGTACCGTCATGACGGCAGTGCAGGTGCGTTTCGGTGTGGCACTGGAGCCTGAGCCGCTGGTGCTGCCTCGTCTGCCCTGCCGGCACGAGGGTGGGGTGCTGCCTGGGTAAGACATGTTCTGGAATGCCTTTTGTCGTTCTGGACAGGCGATGATCGGCTTTACTTTTACACCCTGCTGCTCTGGGCTATACTGAAGGCCATCATCCATTGAGATTGCAATACCGTTTGAGTACCGTAATTCCTTCGCCACCGATTGATGACCGGATCACTGTCCGTTTCGAGCTGGAACCTGTCGATACCGAACGGCTCATCAATCTGTGTGGCCAGTTTGACCGCCACCTGCGCCAGCTGGAAGCTGCGTTGGGGGTTGATATCCTGAATCGTGGCCACCAGTTCAGTGTGACGGCCTCTCCTGATGTTGCCCAGACTGCTGTCAACCTGATTCGCGACCTTTACCGGGAAACCCGCGAGCAGGTGCTCAATGCCGAGCAGGTGCATCTTTTTCTGCAGCAGGCCAATCTGGAACAGCTGGCCGGTACGCATCAGGAGAGCGTACGCATCCGTACCCGGCGCGGCTATATCAAGCCCAAGGGCGCTGCCCAGGCCCGGTATATCGAGAATATCCGCCGCCATGACGTGAGTTTCGGGGTCGGCCCTGCCGGTACCGGCAAGACCTGGCTGGCGGTGGCCTGCGCGGTCGAAGCCCTGGAGCGTGACGAGGTGCGGCGGCTGGTGCTGGTGCGTCCGGCGGTTGAGGCCGGTGAGCGACTGGGCTTTCTGCCCGGCGATCTGGCCCAGAAGGTGGACCCTTATCTGCGCCCCATGTATGACGC